>NZ_CP036266.1:1261250-1567500 GCF_007744075.1 Gimesia chilikensis
ACGGCAAACAGGTACTGCTCCTCGGTGCAGGCGGTGTCTCGCGTGCGATTGGTGCCGGGATCATCAATGCCGGCGGTGCGTTAACGGTTACCAATCGCAGCCGGGTACGCGGCGAAAAGCTGGCCCAGGATCTCGGTTGTGCCCACACCACCTGGGAAAACCGGGGCAGCGGACACTATGACATTCTGGTCAACGGCACCTCGGTCGGCATGCATCCGAATGTCAATGAAACGCCGTTCGCCCAGAACTTCATCCTCGATGGCATGCTGGTATTCGACACAGTTTACAATCCCGAAAATACGCTGCTGCTCAAACAGGCACGCGAGCGGGGCTGCAAAACCGTTTCCGGAATCGAAATGTTCGTACGCCAGGCGGCAGCGCAATACAAACTGTTTACCGGTAAGGAAGCCCCCCTGGATGTGATGCGGAACACGCTTCGCAAGGGGATTTCTGCGGTCGCGAAACTCTAAGGAACGCCTGGCATGTCCCTGATCACCCTGATTGGCTACCGAGGCAGCGGCAAGAGCAGCGTCGCCGCCCCCCTGGCCGAACAACGCGGTTATAACTGGATCGACGCCGACGATGAAATCGAACGCGTCGCCGGGAAAACCATCGCCGAGATCTTCGCCGAGGGAGGCGAACCCCACTTTCGCCAGATCGAACGGTCGGTCATGCAGCAACTGCTCTCCGGCGATCAACGCGTGATCGCCGCGGGAGGCGGTGCGATCCTGAATGACCAGACCCGCGCGGAAATGAAACAGGCCGGTCCGGTGATCTGGCTCAAAGCAGACGCCGCCGACCTCATCCAGCGAATCGACGGCGACAGCACAACCGGCAGTCGGCGTCCGGCGCTCACCGCCAGCAACTCGCAGCTCGAAGAAGTCGAGACCCTGCTCGCACAACGCGATCCCTTCTATCGCGATGCCGCCACCCTCACCATCGAGACCGGCGGCAAAACGGTCACAGAAATCGTCGCTGAAATTATCGCCGCCCTGGATGCCGATTCTTAATCCACAACGAAAGCATTTCCGATCATGACCCCCTTTGGTATCAATCCTTACCTGATGCTGACACTGCTGTTCCTGCTGGGAACCGCACTGGGGCGGATCATCAACCTCTGCATCGAGGAAATTCCCCGCGAGGAAAAAGTGGGGGCCGCCTGGAAACGGGTCTTCCGTCGCATGCGGCACCTCGGCTCCCGCTATCATCTGCCCCTCATCGGGGTCTATCTCACGCGGTCGAAAAACTCGAATTATTCCTACCGCCGCTCGCACCGAGAAGCACTCGTGGAACTGTTGAACGGCGTGATTTTCGTACTGCTCTACTGCGCCGAAGTTCCCCTGGGAGCCGGCGCACTGCTCCAGGACAGCGGCCTCTTTTCCTCCTATGCACCCGACCTGGTGACCGTCGATTCCTGGCTCTCTCCCGCGGGACTGCTCAACCTGCGTTACTTCTATCACCTGGTGCTGATCGAATCCCTGATGATCGCCACCTTTATCGACTTCGATCACAAAATCATCCCCGATGGCTGTACCATGCCCGCCCTGTTTGTGGGGGTGGTCGGCGCGTTTGTCTTCGGAGTACTCTACCTGGTGCCGGTCTGGTTTCAGGAGCCTTCGGTGGTCCGCCTGTTCGGAGTTTATTTCCCGGAAGATTATCGGCACCACTTCATTGTCGAAAAGATTCCGCAGTGGGTCGTCACCTATCCGCACCTGCACGGGCTGGCCGTCAGTCTGGTAGGGCTCGTGGTGGGCGGCGGTGTCGTCTGGGCCGTCCGCGTCATCGGTCAATGGACGTTACGCCAGGAAGCGATGGGCTTCGGCGACGTCATTCTGATGGCCGTCATCGGCAGCTTCCTGGGCTGGCAGGCGACGGTCACCGTATTTGTGATTTCCCCCCTGTGTGCCCTCCTGGTGGTGGCCGTTTCCATCTTCTTCAAGCTCTCGCGCGAGATTCCCTTTGGGCCTTACCTCAGCCTGGGAGCGTTGCTCGTCCTGCTCGGCTGGCCAAAAATCTGGCCGCTTGCCGAACGCATCTGCCATCTGGGACCGCTGCTGCCCATCCTCGCACTATTGATGATGGTCCTGCTGACGGTTTGCCTGTTGTTTACCCAGTTCATCAAATGGATCCTGGGCATCCCCCTCTACTGGCAGGACGAATGGGTCGAGGAATGGACGTCTGCCGACCAGCTGACCTACCAGTCGGGCGAGAATGTCAACGAAACCCAGGGCCGCTGGGATCTCAACACAAACAACCACACCCGGGCCGGACGGGGAACGCAACACTACCACCAGTGGAAAAACGGCCGGTAACTCAACTGGGAGAACTGTTGTCTCAGAAAACCAACCCTCGAGAACGGCCAGGATAACTCATGAGTTTCGGCTTGGGTTCATCGTACGGTTCTACGATGTAATAAATAGAGACTATTCCAGTGTATAATTCTTCCGGTCGCCGATTGGGTCAATGGCGAGCGTTATCCCGTTCGTTTCCGGAGCAAATGTGACGGTCGCCTGTAATGGATCGCACATAATGTCCGTTTGCAGAAAGGAACAAGCGGGATCGTCTTCTTCGGTTTCTTCTAAATTCTTTGATTTCAAGACCCCTTTTTTAAAACGGGTCATCCAAACGTCGGGCAGTGCGCGAACAGTCCACTCTCTTTCTGATCCGTTACCAGGAGAAGCCATCACCCAGTAACCTTCTTCATCTTCGTAGAAACGTGCGGGAGCGCGAACTAACTGAGCTGCCTCCTCTAACTGGCTTCTCGCAACAAGTGCGCAAAATCTTTCAACAGGATTGCCGTCTGTGGTTGGTGAAATACTGGTTTCATCAGGGGTGCAGCTAAAGAGCGACAATAAGACGATGCTTGCCGCATATCGGAAATTCATAGTTTCGATTCCAACATATGGTGATCCGCTATTTTGAATAGACACGTCAATCTGGCTGGTGATCATCGTGTCGTTTGATCTGGCGAATGTATTCAGACTCAGAACCATCCCATCCGCATTGAGAGCAGGTCTTCTGAGAAAAGATGTGATCACAGTTAGAGTAGCCATAAAGATAGTGAGCACACTCGGGGCATAGTCCGTCCATCTGTGATGCGGAGCCAAAAAACAATGATCTACATTCAGCACATTTTTTAGCGGCTGGTTCCATCTCGGGAGGGTTTGCCAAATCCGGTCTGTCTGCAACGCCATAAAATCGTATGTTGGTGTTGCCCTGATCTGACGATTCGAGGAAGCGAATGACCCCCGTTACGGTTTCTGTAAGTTGAAGCGAAAATACGTCCGATTCTGAGATAGAAATGCAAGATGCTGGAATCAGTGTTCCGTACCACAATGCAGCGGAATCCGGTTGAGTGGTTGATTGCGCACGGAACTTCACATCCACAACAGTGAGTTCAGCGAACACCCCACCCGTGTCTCGAAGTAATTTGCAATCGGTGAATATCATGAAGCCGACTCGTGTAATTTTTGATGGACCTTTTATGATTCAGCCTCAATCTAACACCATTATGTATAGTGTCAACTAAAATTCACCTGGGCTGATCTCCACGGCAATTTGATTCATCCGGCTCTGGCATGGCAGCCGTTGCTGGTCCCCTCCGCACCGTCCGGATCAGGCAGTCTGGCACACGCCATTTACAATACAGGGCATTTTTGCGGGCATCATTCACAAAAACGGTTCGAGAGACTAGAATCGGTCGCAAATATAGAACTTTAGTGTGCCAGACGTGTCATTTCAGCGTCAATGTACGCATGAAATTGAGAACTTAGCCTGGAAGGCATTATGATTACAATTGTCGACTACGGAATGGGAAATCTGCGGAGCGTCCAGAAGGCCTTTGAAAAGGTGGGCGCGGAAGCACAGATCTGCACAAACCCCGAGGAAATCGCGAAAGCCTCCAAACTGATTCTGCCCGGCGTAGGCGCCTTTCGCGATGCGATCCAGGCCCTCAAGGATCAGAACCTGGTGGAACCGATTCTGGAACACGCCAACTCGGGCAAACCCTTTCTCGGCATCTGCCTCGGGCTGCAGCTCCTGTTCGATGTGAGTTACGAAGACGGCGAATACGAGGGGCTGGGCATCATTCCCGGCAAGGTGGTCCGCTTTCAGGATCAGCCCGGTCTGAAGATCCCCCACATGGGCTGGAACCAGATCGACGCCACTCGACCGCATCCCCTGCTGGCCGGCATTCCCGAGCACGAACACTTTTACTTCGTTCACAGCTACTATGTGGCCCCCGATAATGACGACGACGTTGCCGCCTGGACGGATTACGGCTGTCGCTTCGCCTCGATGGTCGCTCGCGACAATCTGGTCGCCTGCCAGTTTCACCCCGAGAAAAGCCAGAACGCCGGCCTGAAACTGCTGCAGAACTTCGCTGCGTTTTAATTCGACACCATCCGAAATAAGTATCAGAAAAATAGAAAGTCAGCTCAGCTATGGAAATTCTGCCCGCCATCGATATCCGGGGAGGCAAATGTGTGCGTCTGCGACAAGGCGATTACGGACAGGAGACCATCTTCGGCGACGATCCCACCGAAATGGCCCGCCGCTGGGCTGACGGCGGCGCACAGCGTCTGCATCTGGTCGACCTCGATGGCGCTAAAGCCGGTCAGCCCGTGAATCACGAAGTCGTCCGCAAGATTGTCGAAGCCGTTTCCGTTCCCTGCCAGATGGGGGGCGGCATTCGCGACGAAGCCTCCATTAAGCTGATGCTGGACGACGTTGGTATCGACCGCGTCATCGTCGGCACCCAGGCACTCAAAGATCCCCAGTGGTTCAAAGAGATGGCAACCCGTTATCCGGGGCGGCTGGCACTCGGTCTCGACGCCCGCGACTCCAAAGTCGCCACCGAAGGCTGGCTCGATGTCTCTGAAACCTCGGCCATCGACCTGGCGAAAGAATACGTGGGCGTGGAACTGGCCGCAGTGATCTACACCAACATCGCCAACGACGGCATGATGCAGGGCGTCGATGAAGGGACCATCCAGGATATGATCGCGCTGGCCGAACTCGGTCTCCCCGTGATCGCTTCCGGCGGTGTGACGACCCTCGACGATGTCACCCGCCTGGCCGAAGTCAGCCGCACACAACCCAGGCTGGTCGGCGCAATCATCGGCCGTGCCCTTTACGAAGGGACGATCGCGGTTCCCGATGCCATCGCTGCTGCGACTCCTTAACATGCCGCGACCGCTTGAGTGGGAATGCCGGGGCCCGGCGGACAGGAATCACTGCAAATGACCGACGACGTCGATCGTGGAAAACTGTACCGGGCACGGCTGCTGGTGCTCCTCGCCTCGGTTCTCTGGAGCCTGAGCGGTCTGTTCATCAAGTCGCCGCCGTTCCAGTCGATCCCGGCTGAGGATCGCGGCTTGATCCTGGCCTGCTATCGGGCCCTGTTTGCTGGCCTGTTTCTGCTGCCCCTGGTCCGCTTTCGGCACATGCGCTGGCGTCCCGCCCTGATTCCACTGCTGGTCGCCTTCGCCACGATGAACCTGTTGTTCGTCACCGCCATGACCCGCACGTCCGCTGCCGCCGCCATCTTCCTGCAGAACACCAGCGTTGTCTGGGCGATGCTCTTCGGTTATTTTCTCCTGCAGGAACGCATCGAACGCGGATCGGTCCTGTCCATCCTGATTGTCCTGGCCGGCATCCTCTGCATCGTGGCCGGCGACTGGGCCGGGGAAAACTATGACGGTAATCTGATTGCCCTCACCAGCGGCGTCTGTTACGCACTGGTGGTGATCTTCTTCCGAGTACTCCGCGACGAACATCCGGCCTGGCTGGTCGCCCTCTGCCTGTTGACCTCCGCAGCCATCGTCGCGCCCTGGGTCTGGAGTCTCGACATCACGCTGACCGGCCAGCAGTTTTTTCTGCTGGCACTATTGGGCGTCATCCAACTGGGGACGCCTTACGTTGTGTTCTCACACGCAGTCAAAACAGTCAACTCGCAGGAAGCAGCCCTGCTGGTGCTCACCGAACCGATCCTGAACCCGATCTGGGTCTGGCTCTTCTGGGGAGAAACGGTAACGGTCTCGACGTTTGTCGGCTGTGCACTGATCGTCGCTGGACTGCTGGTTCGCTTCATCCTCTTTCGCCCGCGACAGGTGCTCCCGCAAGAGCGACAATCAGCTTCATAGCAGGGAATACTTCCCCGTCTGTACGCCCTGAGAGTCAAGGGCGTGAGGCCCGGTTGGGCATCACGATTGAGATTCGTTTGAATCCAGGGACTTTGCCTGGTTTTTCTTTTTAGGTGCCGGGGGCAGCCGTACTGTCTGCATCTCATGATACTGGGCCCGCTGCGGTTTCAGTTCGCTGCGAAAGAACTTGAGCGTGTCCAGCGTCGCTTCACCCCACTCCGCATCCCGCCGATCAGCCAACAGCTGGAACAGTTCTTCCGGCGGCTTGGCTTTGATACGGGCCAGTGTCAGATGAGCATGGAAGCCTTTGCGTTCCCGTGGGTAGCCCAGTTTTTCGGTCTCGGCTTCGAGGTACTCTGCCATCTCTGCGAGCAGGGATTCGTCTTTGATACCCGCCCAGACCACATTCGGTCGATCTTCGCGGGGAAACGCACCCAGACCTTTGAAAGCCAGCCGGACGCATTTGAAGCGATTCCGCATCTCTTTCAAAGCGCGACTGACGGGCATGATGTCTTCGAGCTCTGTCGGCCCCAGGAATTTGAGCGTGATATGCATCTGATCTTCGGGGATCGGTTTCACCGCCGACCCCATCTGATTCAGCTTTTCCAGAACTTTACGGAGTCCTCGTGTTGGTTGAACGGGGACAGCGATAAATGTGCGTGCGCGTTGATTCTTCTGCATCGTATTTCTTCAGCAATTCTGCGAGACTCGCAGGTCGTGTTATTTCTTTTTCTGATTCCAGAGCGCCTTGAGTTGATCGAAACCCTGGAGTGGCTGATCTCCGGTTTTCATTTCCTTGGTCAGTTTGGGCAGGGGGGCCTCTTTTTTACCAGGCTTGTTCCGTTTCTTTTTGCCGGGTTTCCGCTTGCGGTTCGCAGCGGAATCGCCCTGGTCCTGTTTTGCCTTGTCCGGCTTTTTCTGCTCGTCGGGTTTCGACGGTCCGCGTTGAGATTTTCGCGGCGGTCGTACTGTTCCCGGTTTGATCAATGTCAGAGAGACGCGGCGGCGTTCCAGGTCGACTCCCAGCACCCAGGCGGTAATCACATCACCCACCGAGACGAACTGATAAGGACTTTCAATGAAATGATTCGCCATCTCGCTGACGTGAATCAGGGCGCTGTCTTTCAGGCCCACATCCACGAACGCACCGAAGTCCACCACGTTCAAAACGGTGCCCTGCAGTTCCATGCCCTCGGTCAGCTGTTCCAGCTTGAGCACACCCTGTTTGAAGATGGGCCCCGGCAGATCGGAACGCGGATCGCGTGGCGGTCGGGCAATGGCTTCCAGGATGTCTTCCAGTGTCGGTAGACCGATCTTCAGACTTCCACTCAGCGCCTGCTTGTCGATCTGGGAAACCTTCTCCAGAATCGAAGCCCGTTCCTGGGCCGATGTTTTCAGACTGTCGGGAGGCAGTTCCAGCTGTTCCAGCACCTTATGCGCCGACTCGTAACTTTCCGGGTGAATCCAGGTGGAATCGAGTGGCTCTTCGCCCCGATCAATTTTCAAAAAGCCGGCGGCCTGGGTGAAGGTCGCTTCGCCGATCCCCGCGACATCGAGCAGTTGTTTCCGACTGAGGAACGAACCGTGCTGATCGCGCCATTCGGTAATCCGTCGCGCGATCAACTGGTTGAGTCCCGAGACGTGTCGCAGCAGCGAAGCACTCGCAGTATTCAGGTTCACTCCCACGTAGTTCACACACGATTCGATCACTTCATCCAGCGACTCTTTCAACCGCTTGGAGTTCACATCGTGCTGATACATGCCCACGCCGAGGTGCTGCGGATCGATCTTTACCAGCTCACTCAATGGATCCTGTAAGCGGCGGCCAATCGAAATGGTGCCACGAATCGTTGCGTCCAAGTCTGGAAATTCTTCACGGGCGACCGGGCTGGCAGAGTAAATACTCGCTCCCGCTTCGTTCACAATCAGGTAGCGTGCTTCGGGGAGATTCTGTTCGATCATCTCGGTGATGATCTCTTCCGTTTCCCGGCACGCGGTGCCGTTTCCAATCGCGACCAGCTTACAGTTGTGCTCGGTCATCATGTCGGCCAGCTTGTTCCGCGCGAAATCTTTCTTCTCTGCAGAGCCGGTCACATACACCAGGTCGGTCGCCACGCAGTAACCGAGTTCATCGAGCACCGCCAGTTTACAGCCTGTGCGCAAACCCGGGTCGATCGCCAGAATCCGTTCTCCCTGCAGGGGAGGCTGCAGCAGCAGGTTTTTCAGGTTCTGGGCGAAGACAGAGACCGCATGTTTTTCGGCTTTCTCGGTCAGCTCGCGACGGATTTCCCGTTCCAGGCTCGGCAGGATCAGACGCTGCAGGGCATCGGTAACCACTTCGGTCAGAAACTCACTGAAACGATGACCTTCCAGCTTGAGGTGACTTACAATGGAGTGTCGCGCCGATTCTTCTTCCCACTCAAACCGAACCCGCAGCGCTCCCGATTTCTCTCCGCGGTTAAGTGCCATGGTCCGATGATGGGGAACCTTCACGGCCCGTTCGGAGTAGTTGAAATAATCGCGATATTCCTGGCCCAGCTCTTCTGCTTTTTTGGTCGCGTTGACCGTCAGTTTTCCGGAACGCCAGGCAATCCGACGGGAGATGTCGCGCACATCGGGATCTTCGCCGATCTTTTCCACCAGGATGTCGGCGACCCCTTTGAGAACATCTTCGGTCGTCTGTGCGCCTTCTTCGTCTTTGATGTATTGTTCCGCGGCGACATTTAAATCCGTCAGCCCTGCATCGCCGGCCCAGATCGCATTGGCCAGTGGTTCGAAGCCATGCTTACGGGCGGCCGCGGCACGGGAGGTGCGCTTGGGACGATAAGGGCGGTAAAGGTCTTCCAGACGTTTGAGCGTATCGGCCTTTTCGATTTCCGCTTTGAGTTCCGGAGTGAGCTGCTGCTGGGCTTCGATCAGACGCAGAATGGTAGTGGCCCGCTCGCGCAATTGACGCTTCAGCTGTACCCGTTTCTGAATATCGCGGATCTGAACTTCGTCCAGGTTGCCGGTACGTTCTTTACGGTAACGCGTAATGAAAGGAACCGTGTTGCCTTCATCAAGCAACGCGATCACATTCTGAATCTGTTGTGATGTGAGTTTCAATTCCTCAGCGATTTGCGCTGCGTCACGTTCTGAGAACTGTGAGCCGGATTGATTCTCTGGTATCTCAACCGCATCCATCTCGATCTCGATTCGTTTCGACCTATGGTTACGAAAACTTGCGATCAGAGCTCTGATCAATTACAGGATCTTCTCTGTCTCTATGTGTGTAGAATAACTGTTTTCAGAGAAAATAGAAATGGTCATTCCAGGTGACCGCCGTCTGTCGGGCGCCGAACAGTTTTGCGATACTCGAAAGTGTAGTGAGCGTACCACGAGTTTAACAGGCTCACACAACAGAATTCCGCTCCTCATCAGTGCCAGTTCTATGAAGAATTTTTGAAGAGGCGGTTTCTAAACAAAGCTGCGCAGGGAACTGCCTCTTTCAAAAAAAAGAGGGTCACCAGGGGAACCAGTTTGGCGTGTCGCGCAGCAGGCTTTTCGCACAGCATCAGTGGGAAATTATCTCACTCATTCTGTCGGCAGAATCGTTTTTCCCGTCAGGACCGGACCTCTTCGCTGCCGATAACTCCAGTACTGACTGTCTCCATTCATGCGCGGTCGGGCTGACGCGAATGATGATTGCGGATTGAGGGAGACACACCAAATCTGACTAACACAGGGGGGAGATGGCATGACGACTGCCGTCAGATGGAGTACGTATCTACTTGTGATTTTTGCATTTAGCCTGACACAGGGGCACGAAGCCCAGGCCGGCTGGCCCTGGTCCTGCGATACCTGCAAAGAGGCTGAAAAAGAAGCAAAATGGGCTGAGCGCGCAGCACGCCCCGTTGGCTCTCGACAGAAATACAAGTTCGGAGAACTCTGGCCTCCCTATCCCCGGCCGACCGGTCCCAAGCAGCACTTCTGGAACCGCTACCATCACGCCCACTACTGGCCTTACCCTTATCAGTGTGAAGATCGGGCTTACGTACGTGATGTCATGGACAGACAGATGCACAATGGCTGGGCCGACCAGACCACGTTGTATGCATATCACTTCGAGAAAGACAGTAACAAGTTAACCGAAGCCGGTTTAATGCATCTCCGCTGGATTCTCACCCACGCACCTGAAAGCCGTCGTACCGTCTTTGTTCAGTCGGCCAATGAATCCATTGAAAGCCAGGAACGTCTGGCCAATGTGCAGTACGCTGCTTCTCAGATGGCCGGCGATGACAACCTGCCTCCCACGATGCTGCGTCTCGCACCGACTTACGGACGCCCCGCACGAGAAGAGGACATGAAATACCGGGCTTACATCGGTTCAATTCTGCCACCCCGGATTCTGTATACACCCGGCGGGGGAACAGCATCGAACGGCGGCAACTAAACCGAGTGCCGCCTGTCGTCTGATTCTAAATCTTTTTTCCTGCTCCGTTTAATTTGAACGTATCGCTGTTGCATGATTGATCGACCTGGTGATGATGAAACGCGGGATGCTGCCGAGGCAGCATTTCGCGCTCAACCTGATACCCCATCAGATGAGCCCCGCATCGCTGCCCCCAAACAGGATGTGGCTGATCTGTACAGCGATCTGTTTCCGCAACATGACCAGCCGAAACCCACAGGGGCTACACCCCGTTCCGCTCAACGGATCACAGGCACAGCAGGCATGCGCAAGCGTTCCCCAGGCGCAGCGATCCCGGCCCCAAAAACGCTCGAAGAAACCGGCCTGTCGCTGGTGCAGTTGTCGGGGCTGGTACTCAAACAGCTGTATCTGCAGGGAAGTGCCCTCGGGCTCGAAATTTCCCGCAGTGCGCATCTGCCGTTCAGCATTATCGATACGGCTCTGATCTTTCTGAAAGAAGAGAAGTGCATCGAAGTCACGTCCGGCAATGTCATCGGGCGGTCTTCTTATCGATTCCACTTAACAGAACTCGGGAGGGTCCGCGCCCGGGAAGCGTTCGAACAGTGCCGCTATGTCGGGCCGGCGCCGGTACCGCTGGATGCCTACGTCCGCCAGTGTCAATTACAGACTGTGGTTGGCATCGAATGTACGCCGGAACGGCTCGAAGATTCCTTTTCCGATTTCATCATTCGTGAAGGGCTTTTGGAAGAACTTGGTCCCGCTGTCTGCAGTGGACGATCCATTTTTATCTACGGCCCGCCGGGTAATGGCAAGACACTGATCGCCAAAGGGTTGGGACGCTTCCTGAATCGGCAAGGCGGCGAGATCCATGTGCCCTACGCGCTGCAGATGGAAAACAGCATCATTACCCTCTTCGATCCGACCATTCATGAGACGACAGACGACCATGAATTCCTGGATGCGTCATCCGTCCAGCGACACACGGCAACCTCTCTACCTGACATGGAAGACTGGAGTAAACCGGAAACCGATTTGCGCTGGCGACGGATCAGGCGTCCGGTCGTTATCACGGGCGGGGAACTGAATCTGGAGATGCTGGATTTACGCTACAACAAAACCAGTAACTTCTACACCGCCCCACTACACATCAAAGCCAATGGCGGCGTGTTTCTGATTGACGACTTCGGCCGGCAACTGGTCAGCCCCAAGGATCTTCTCAACCGGTGGATTATGCCGCTGGAAGACCGGACCGATTATCTCACGCTGGCAACCGGTAAGAAGTTCGCGGTCCCCTTTGAACAGCTGATCGTCTTTTCCACTAACCTGGATCCCAAAGACCTGGTCGATGAAGCCTTCCTCCGCCGGATTCGTCACAAGATTCACATCGGTCCCCCCACACGGGAACTGTTTACCGAAATCGCGCAGCTCTGCTGCCACCAGCGAAATCTGCAGTACGACCCAGTCTTTGTAGATTACCTGTATGACACTTATTACAACCAGGGTCAGTCCCCGCGCTCGAGCGACCCGAGAGATTTACTGGAGATTCTTCAGTCAATTTGTCGATTTAAAGGACAGGAACCCATTCTTTCCACTCAAGTTATCGCAGAGGCAGCACAACGCTTCTTCTGTCAGTTATAAATCCTATCCCAAACATCCTGTCAGATCGGAAGTTACGAAGATCTGTCAGACACCTCGATTGACTCATGATCATTCTGTTCTGTATCGGTTACTGAAACGTTCTGCCAAGCCTCAGCAGTAACGCCGTACCCGTCAGAAGGTCTGATTTTCGGAGTACCGACTGAGAAAATCAAAAAAGTTTCGCTGCTGTATCTCATGGAGGGGATCACATGCCCGTAACACGTTTTACAAAACAGACCTGGCTCGCTGGAATCGCCTGTGCGTTATTGATTTGCAGCGGTTGTTCTTCCATGAAAGATCAGATCGTCAAGAAAAATGATCAGCCGCCGGACACGCTGGAAGAAAAGATTTCCGTCGCGAAAAAGAGGCTGAAGCACCCCGACAAGTTTTACGTGACACACGGCCAGTTGCAGGAAAAGATGGGCGATCTTGAATCGGCCCGCACCTCCTATCAGGTGGCTCTGGGAGAAAATCCCAAATCGATCGACGCTGTACTCGGACTCTCACGTCTGGACCAGGTTGCCGGTCGCAAAATCGAGGCAGAGAAGGGTTTCCAGAAAGCTCTGGAGATGGACCCCAAAAATCCCCAGGTTCGTGCCAGCATTGGTCAGTTCTATGCAGCCGAACAGAAATGGGATAAAGCCATTCCCCTGTTGAGCGAAGCGATCAAAGCCGCTCCCGCGGACAAGAACATCCGCTATCAGCTGGGAATCGCGATGGCCTCTTCAGGAGATTACCAGGGTGCAATGCCACACCTGATCCGCGCCGTCGGCGAAGCGGAAGCACATTACAACATCGGTTACATCCTGAAAGATCGTGGCGAACTGCAGGCCAGCGAACAGCAGTTTCTGCAGGCCGTCCTGCTGAAGCCCGAGTTCAACGAAGCACAATACTGGCTGGATGAAATCCGCCGCGAAAAAGAGAACCGGCTCATGCTGGCTGGAGTCTCTTCCAGTGCCGGTGCAAAGGGAACTGCCAAACAGGCCGCTTACACCAAAGCGAAGCCATCAGCGAAAACAGTGCAGAACGCCGTTTCCCAGGGAATGGCACCCGCCGGAATTCCTCAGTCGCCTCGGCGCATTTCCGCACCTGCAGACAACACCCAACAGCCGCCTCCCGGTATGAACGCAGAACAGATGGAACAGTGGCGCAATCAGCGTCAGCTCTGATCTGAATCAAGACGACAAATAAAAAAACAGGCCCCGCATCACACGGGGCCTGTTTCATTTTCTAACAGTCGCTTCTCCGCTTAAGCGGAGGCAGGAGCTTCCTGAAGTTGAGCAGCCAGCTGTTCGCAGAGCCGCTTCAACAGGGCGATCGATGCTTTCGCTTCGGCTTCGGTCATTGTCATCGGCGGACTGACGCGAAGTACGTTACCGGCCAGGGCACCCAGCAGGTGAATACCGTCGCCACCTTCTTCACCCAGGTAGCAGGTCTTGACCAGATCGATCGCGACTTCCTGGCTGGTCTTGCCACCCAGTTCGGCACATTCGATTCCGAAGACCATGCCTTCGCCACGGACCTTGGCGATGACGCCAGTCTCTTTCAGGCTCAGCAGACCTTCGGTGTAGAGAGCAGACAGCTTCTGTGTGTTCTCCATCACGTCCGTCGATTCGAACTCGTCCAGTGTCGCCAGTACGGATGCAGAAGAGAGCGGGTTGGCACTCCAGGTGTCAGAGGCTTCGCCGTATTTCAGGCTGGCAATGACATCGCTGCGACCCACGGCTGCAGCCACAGGTACTCCGTTTCCAAGGCCTTTACCCAGCACGACGAAATCGGGCTCGACCTGGTATTTTTCGAAAGCGTACATGCAACCGGTGCGGCCGAAGTTGGCCTGCACTTCATCGAAGATCAGCATGATGTCGTGTGCCCGGCAGAAGTCCTGCAGCACTTTGTGGTAAGCCACCTGCGGATGGTAGCTGCCCCCACCGCCCAGGTAAGGCTCGGTGATCAGGCAGTTAATCCGTGAGCCGTACTCGGTCCACATGTCTTCCAGTTCTTTCTGGTAGGCAGCGGTATCCAGCACATCGTCTTTCTTGCTCATGTCGTCGCACTCGGTTCGCGGGAAGCTGATGAACTTCACGCGCGGATCGCGGTCGGCATCTGTTTCCGAACCGGTGACGGCACCCGCCAGACCCTTTTTACCATGGAAACCATAGCGGGTCGCCAGGATGATGTCCCGTGCGGGATCGCGGTGCAGACAGGCCCAGAGAGCCTTCTGAACTGCTTCTGAACCGGAGGCTGCCCACATGACTTTGTCGCAGCGGTTGCCGCCTGTGAAAGACTGAATGTTGGCGATCAGTCGTTTGCTGGCTTCCGTTTCAATCGGGGTGACGGCGTTGTAAGCAGTCAGGGTGACGGCTTCGAAGTATTCACCTTCCCCTTCGCCGGTCACATGTTCTGGCTTCCAGCCCATGTATTCGCTGAACCGCTTCATCCAGCTACGAGGGTTGTGACCCAGGTTCGCCACCAGCACGCCTGAGGTGAAGTCGTACAGACGACGACCTTCCGGAGTCCAGTGGTAGCAGCCGGCGGATTTGGCCAGTACCGCCTGGCTGGGGGTGAAGGTTCGCAGGGCCAGAGGTTCGGTCTGGAACAGTTCGTCCCGCACCGCGTTAGACTGATTTTCGTTATCAAAGTGAATGGCAGTTGTCATGATGATCTCTTTTACATAACAGGTAAATGACAATGGTTAATGAATGTTGATCCGGCACCGGGGCACGAATCTGGTAGCAGGGTTAAACGGTTCCTTCGTAGAGCACTTCGAATTCGCTCGAACCAGGACGATACAGCACCAGGCCACCGTTTTCGTCGTTTACACGCACGACGCAATCCGGTTCGCCCGCAGCCCGTTTTTCCAGAATGGCTTCGAGTGCCTGGACAGCAGCTACGGTCTGACGATCCGCCGACAGGTCGTTGTAATCCAGTGATCGAATCTGCGCCAGACGTTCTGCCCGTTCCGATTCGGGACCGCCGAACTCGACCTGGGCGACTTCTTTCGCAAACTGTTCGATCACTTCAATTCCATAACCCCGCTGCGAACGTTCGTTCCAGGGTTCTACAAACGGAGCGTTGAAGTGGTTGTTCAACGAGTTCTTGATCTCGTTCGGCGTTTTGTCTTCCACGGTGCATTCCACACCGCGTTTACGGGAGTGACCGTTCCACAGACCATTGTCGAAGCGGAACTGAACTTCCTGTTCGACATAGCCGGGGAAGTTATCCGGGGTGACCCACGAAGTCTGAATATCGAAGGCGGCTTCGCGGCCCGATTCGTATTCGTAAACCATCTTCATCTGGCAGCTGTCCCAGGTCGGGCCATCTTTGTCGCCTACCAGACCCCGCTGGCCGGCGGCGGTGATGGTTTTCAGTTTTCCACCAAACGAGAAGTCGATCAGTTTGATGTAATGCACGGCGACATAGGTTCCAGGGTTACGACCGGTAATCCACTGTGCGAACTGCTGACCTGAAATTGCCTTGGGTTCCAGCAGCGAGCAGTACCCGTTATTCACATGCTGCAGTACGCCATCATAAACCAGCGAACGCATCCGCTTATGATCCGGATCGAACAGCTTGTGATAAACCACTTTGGCAGTCACATTGTTTTTCTCAGCGAGAGCCACCAGTTCGTCCAGTTCCTGCAGACAGAGGACTGACGGCTTTTCCACGATTACATGCACGCCTGCCCCTAAAAGCTTCTTGCAGGCATCGAAGTGACGGTCATCGGGAGACGCGACACAGGCGAAGTTCACTCCCGCTTCGATCATCTCTTCGATGGCGTTATCACCGACGAAGCTCTGGAAGCCGCCGACTTTGTCGCCGCGCTCTGCCAGGTACTTCTCGGCCCGGGATCCGGTGCGGGTGACCACTGCGTCCAGCGAAACTTCCACCGGGCCGGTAGACCGCTGGTAAAGGTCCTGTTTGTAAACCGTTTCGAAGAAAGGACGATAGGTTTCATCGACGATCATACCGAAGCCAACCATGCCGGCTTTCAGTTTGGGGAGTGTTCCTGCTGGACTCATTAGTTAATCCCTAAGTGAATTCAAAATATGTGGTTTTCGAAGGTGTAAATTCGCGGTTCCTTGCTATAATCAGGGGTGTGGTGCTTGGTGGCCCCCTCGGATAGCCTGAAAGTGAATTCACTTTATGGCGGGTTGGCCGTTTTGTCAAGCCCGCAGATGCGCGGCAGAGGAAAAGATTTCGAGCTTTTCCCGCCCCGGTAGCAGAGTCCCGCCCCGGTATTTCTTGAGAAACTGAGATCCCTGTGAATAAAGAGACAAGTTTGCTGACCGAATCCACGGAATTGCACTCACTTCAGGAAGACGAGAGTCTCTCCCTGGTCGATGAGGTGTACCAGAAACTGCTGCTGCGGATCATTCGCTGTGAACTGCCCGGCGGAACAGAACTGAAGAGCACACAACTCGCTCGCGAGATTGGCGTCAGCCGGACCCCGGTCGTTCAGGCCCTGGCACGCCTGCAGGCCGACGGGATCGTGATTCAGCAGAAAAATCACCGGGCCGTCGTCCGGGAAGGGGCCGAAAACTGGCTCGTGGAAATTCACGAACTCCGCCTGCTGCTCGAACCATCTGCCGCCGGGATGGCCGCCGGACGGATCAGCGCTGCAGAAATTCAGCGTCTGCAGGAGCTGGCTGCCGGGGTCAAAACCTGTCAGCAGGAATACGAAGACGGCGATCAGTCTGTAGAACAGGTTCAGAAGTGGGGTGCCGCTTCCCGTAATTTTGACTATGCCCTGCATCTGAGCATCGCCGACCATTGTGGCAATCTGCCGATCTGCGAAGCCATCCATAAATGCTGGAGCTATAAACGGGTATCCTACTCTGCAGCCGGGGAGACACCCGAAATCATGACGCGGGGGCTCTACGATCACCTGGTGCTCCTCGATTCACTGAAACAGCAGGATGCCGAGACCGCATCCGCCGCGATGACCATGCATTTGCGTAATGCCTCCCGCATGCGACCTGATCGTTTGATTGTCTGATTACGGTTCGCGACGGAATTCTTAACGAGCCTCTGAAAAAGCAGGGGCGAACTTCGCGTAGCTCTTGAAACTTGGCTCCAACCTGTCAAAATGGCCGGGAACTGGTCTGTTTTCGCGGTCCTGTTTTACTGGGAAATCACGCGAAATTTCTGCAGCGCTGGCCGGTTACTTTCAAAGTGGAATAGTCTCCGCCCCGATATGAGTGCTGATTGTTCCACGTTTATCCGCTTTAGATTTAGAAACAAAAAAGGTTGATCTCCGTCATGTCCGATAATCCAAGTGTCATTTTAAGTGCCTTTGCTGATGAAGCCGCCAATCATAAAACCGCTGTTGAACAGATGGTGGCACTCTCCGCGCTGGGATTGAAATACTACAGCCCCCGCTTTATCGATGTGAACGGGGATGGGAACGTCAAGCATGTCGTCGATCTGAATAAATCGGAATACAAGCAGTTGCTCAAACTGCACGATGAATACGGCATGAACGTCACCAGCATCGGTGCCCGCGTTGGTAAGATCAAACTGGTTGACAAAGAAGATGGTTCACACAACGTCTTCGTGCCCTTCAAGGAATACCTCAAGAAAGAGGTCGCCAACACAATCAACGCTGCGACCACCCTCGGCACCAAGCTGATCCGTGGTTTCTCCTTCTACCCGCCTAAGGGTGAAGATCCCAAGCCTTACATGAACCAGGCCGTTGATCAGATCGGGGAAATCGTCGATTTGTGTGCCAAGGAAGGTCTCGTGTACGGTCTCGAAATCGAGCCCAACCTGATCGGGGAAACCGGACCGCTGCTGGCCGAACTGGCCCGCAAAGTCAAACGCCCCAACATGGTCACCATTTACGATGGTGGAAACATCGCCGCTCAGAACAAAGACGCGATGCAGTGCCTGAGCGAATTCCACGACATGAGCAAATCCATGGGCTGGTTGCACATCAAAGATTACGCCGTCGATACGGATCTGGAATGGACGGGCGTGGTTGATGAAGAGCGTCTGAAAAACTTCGTTCCCGCCAACGTGGGTGATGCCGGTCATGAGTTCATCCTGCGGGAACTCCGCGACATGCTCCCCAAGATGGACAAGAAGATGAAAAAACTGGGCGTGCCCGGCGTCTTCCTGGAAGTCGAGCCACACCTCAAAGGGGGCGGACAGTTCGGCGGATTCAGTGGCCCCGATGGAATCGGCGTCGCAGTCCGGGCACTTTGCTCCGTTCTCGATTATGTCGGCATCGACTATGAACTCCGCGGCTTCAAAGACATTCAGGAACTGCGTGGCTTCTAATCAGAGCCGCACTTAAAAGATTGAAGCGGGGCGGATTTCAGAGAAAACTATTGATCTCCGCCCCCTTCTGTTACAATTCAGAGACAGTCGTTCAAGAGTAATTATCAATGGCCTTTGATCCACAACGTTTACAGGACATCATTGCCTGCCCCAAAACCAAAGCCAGGCTGGTCTGCGACGGTGACTTTCTGGTCTCTGTCGATCCGGCGACGCGACTCAAGTATCCCGTTCGCGACGGAATCCCGGTGATGCTCGTGGACGAGGCAGAGGAAGTGTCCCCGGAAGAATGGGCGGCCATCATGCAGCGACACGAACGCAATCCGGAAACGGGAGAACCGGTCTCCTGATTTTCCGTTAATACGGTTTAAGGAGATCTGATGAAACCCACGTCGAAGCTTTTCCGATCCGATATGTTCTGCTTCCGGTTCTACCCACTGGCTCTCCTGGTCCTCATCGGGCTGGCTACATCCGCAGCTGCCGCCGAGCCTGCTGCCACGAAACAGAAGTCCGACACGCAGGACGACCGCTATTCTTATCGCCTCGACGAACACGACCCCAACGGTATCGGCAAATTCTACCTGGGGCGTGAAATCGCCCGCGTGATGGGTTACCAGGGCGCCCCCTGGCTGGAACGCACCACCCGCGAACGGGAAGAACGCCTGTCGTTGCTCCCCAAAGCTCTCAAGCTGCAGCCCGGTATGGACATTGCCGACATCGGTGCGGGCAGTGGCGTGATCTCAGTGATCCTCGCCGAACATGTCACTCCGGGAGGAAAGATCTACGCCGTCGATGTGCAGCAGGAGATGCTCGACCTGCTCAAGAAAAAGCTGGACAAAATGGGCGTCGATAACGTGGTGCCGGTCCTGGGAACACAGAAATCGCCCGGCCTCAAACCGGAGTCCATCGACCTGGCAATCATGGTCGACGTCTACCACGAGTTCGAGTTTCCCTATGAAATGATGCGGGAGATCTCCAAGGCACTCAAGCCCAAGGGCCGCGTCGTGCTGGTCGAATACCGTAAGGAAGATCCGACCGTCCCCATCAAGCTGGTTCACAAGATGTCCGAGGCCCAGGCCAAAAAAGAGGTCTCCCGCCCCGAACTGAATCTCAAGTGGAAAGAGACCATCGGCCTGCTCCCCCGCCAGCATATCCTCGTCTTCGAAAAGACGGCTGACGAATAAATTTCTTCCGGAAACACAATCGTCATGGGTGAAACTATGTAAGAAGGCCGAGCCGGTGGTGGTATTCTTTAACGCGTGGTAAGCATAGTTTGTTACAACCTTGTTTCCACAAAAGAAAGGAACCACTCATGTTTTATGCCGGCATCGACCTTCACAAACAGAGTATCACAGTCTGCGTCGTAAATGAAGCGCGTAAAATCGAGAAACGGAAACGTCTGATGTGCGCCAATGAAGCTGCTATCGTGGCCTTCTTCAAGGAGGTCATCCAGGAACTGGGGCCCTTTCGCGCGGTCGTGGAAGCGACGGCCAGCTACGAATGGCTGATCAAACTCATCGAGCCCCTGGCTGATAAAGTGATCCTCGCCCACCCTGGTAAATTGCGGGTCATCGCTGAGTCCACGCGGAAAAGCGATCGTCTCGATGCCCAGGTTCTGGCCGAGTTTCTGTCAAGAGACATGGTACCAGCCTCGTATCGCCCAACCCCTCGGCAACGCGATCACCGCGGCCTGGTACGTCAGCGGAGCTCCATTCAACGCCGGATTACTTCGGTCAAGAATCGCATGCGACGGATCATGAGCAACTACAATGCAGATCGACCAGACCTGTTCAGAAAAGCGGGACAAGAGTATGTCAGCAGCTATCCCCTGTCGGCCGCTGATCGGATTTGCATGAATCAACTGACCTCAGAATGGCTTTTCTTTCTCCAACAGTTGAAGTCAGCCAACCAGGCACTGGTCGACTTTGCCGGGACGGCTCCGATTCGTGAACAGCATCAGCGGGAACTGCTGCAGAGTATCCCGGGCGTTGGTTTTGTGATCACTGAAGTCGTGTTATCGGAGATTGCAGACATCGATCGATTCGACTCTCAGAAGCAGGTAGTTGCCTACGCGGGCCTGGCACCGGGACAACGGGAAAGTGCCGGGAAGATGAAGGAACTCCACATCGAAAAGGCAGGTTCCCGTTATTTGCGCTGGGCGCTGGTGGAGGCCGCCTGGCAACTGGTGTATCGGGTACCGCGCTGGAAGACGATCTACGAGAGGTTGAAAAAACGCTTGAAGGCTAAAAAAGCCATCGTGGCGATCGCCAGGCGTCTGCTGGGAATGATGGTCGCGATCATGAAATCAGGCGAACCATTCACAGCGACACACCAGCCTGCCTGAAACAGGCTGACGAGTAATACAGATTTGAATTAATAACATCAGAGACAAAATCAATCGGGAATGTGTGAACGACCCCGACCGGGCCCATGAAGGCGGGGAAATGTCTGCGACCTTCGTCAGGGTGAATGGGGCGTTCTTCGTACGGATGTTTAATGGCGACGGCCTGCAACAGTGGTCGATCCCGAATAGATGGTTGAGCGTACCGCTTGATTGTGTCTCAGAAAGGAATCCATGCGCAAAGAATTAAATCACTTGACAAGATGTTCTTCATAGATGGGCCCGAATGCAATTCGGGCCGAGCGCAGCGAGCCGGAGGTCGCAGGAAATCGAGCGAGCTTCATTAGACTTACCAACCAATTTTCAGGTAGCGACTGTCTTAAAAAATCAGATTTTAATCACGTTTGCCTCCCATTTTTTCCCTTCTTTGACCATGGTGTTGAGAATGATGAGCAGTTTCCGCATGGCGGCCACGAGGGCGACCATTTTGGACTTTCCATTTTCCACGAGCCGTTTGTAGAACGCTTTGATCCTGGGGTTGTGATTCAGGGCCGTGACGGTGGGCATGTATAACCCGTTCCGGATCCGGACTCGTCCCCCGCCAATCGTTCTTTTCCCACGCAGAGTTCCACTGTCACGGTTGGTGGGAGCCAGGCCGATCAGCCGCGCGATCTGCTTTCGATTCAGACTCCCCAGTTCCGGAAGGTCTGAGATGAGCAGGGCCGCGGTTGTGCCGGCCACACCAGGTACTGACTGCAGGATTTCAGAGCGCTCGCGGGATTCTTCATCCGCGTCAATCAGCTCCTTCAGTTTTTTCTCGATGTGTTTGAGCTGTTTTTTATAGAACTGGATTGAATCGCTAATCATTTTGGCCACTTCCCTGTCCGGGGTGGTTTCCAGGCGGTTCTGCTCCTGGATGATCATCTTGCTGACCTGCTGCCTGCGAGCACTGAATTCCCGCATTTTCTGCTGGACCTGTGTTAAAAGTGGGGTAATCCGCGGCTGCATCACCTGGGCAAATTCCATGATCGTGTGCGCGTCAATCTGATCGGTTTTCGCCAGCCGGTTCTTGGCGCGGGCAAAGTCCCGGATCTGCCGAGGGTTGACGACGGCGACTGGAAACCCATGCTTGTGTAGACAGGCAACGAGTTTTCGTTCCAGTCCTCCCGTTGCTTCCAGGCAGATCAGTTTGGGCTGAGTCTTCTGAAGCACCTGCATGAACTGTTTCATCCCGTCGGGTGTGTACTCATAAACGGAACCTTTGGGACGACCTGAAATTCTGGTATCAAACTTAGATTTTGAAATGTCAATTCCGACGTGATCTGTGTTATGCTGTTGCATGCTAAGGCCCTTCCTTGCTGATACGAGCTGGTGGTGGTGCACCGCTCAGGCGACTGTACGGGTTAAGGCATGGAGAAGCGAGTGGCGATCAAGCTACAAATCGGTCTTTAGGACCAGGGGCAACCACGATCTGACACTCGCCACCAATGCTTCCCGCCTTTAAAGGCGGGAAGCATTGGCTTTATCTGCCTATCAAATCAAAGAACTGCAGACAGTCAAGAGCAGATACAAGGGGCAACCCTGCGTGGTTGCCCGCAGTATTGAGTTCATTCTCATTTCAAATCAAAAAAAGCCTGCTCACAACCTAAGCTGTGAGCAGGCAACTTTCATATAAGCCATCAGCGCGATTTAATACTCGCCGATCACTTCACCTCCTGAGATCGTACTCAGCCCTGTATAAACACCGAAGTCGATGCTGGAACCAATGAGCCGCACGGAACCGTCACCCAGCAGGAACTGGGCGAAGCCGATGTGCGGTGCCGAGACATCCCGGTCATCACTCTGAGGTGAATTGGGCACATGACCCGACTGGAAGAGCACCATGTGACCATGGTCGTCCGTCGGATCAGAGATATCACGCACGGCACCAGCCCAGGTCGTTTCGTACTCGAAATGGTTCCCGTGCGATGCCCCATTGCGGAAGGCACCGTTCTGGCGTTCTCCTACGCAGAGCGTATTCGACATGCCATCAATGATGTCACGTGCGCGGGTGGAACTGTTGCGGCTGAACATCCCCGCTCGTTTCTCCTGGGTCGCATCCAGATCCGGCGGACCGAAGTTGGCGACATAGCAGCCCATCGCGTATCGTTCCGCGGAGCTTCCCATCTCCACGAAATTGTTCTCGGAAACGGAGTCTGAAGGACAGAGCAGCCCCGGGATCTGTTTTTCCCGCGCCGTCAGGTTGGCGGCGTCGAAGATCGGCAGGTTGAAGTTAAACTCGTTATACAAGTTAGCCTGATCGATCATCGGCAGGATCATCGCCACCCAGCCGAAACCCAGTTGATTTCCCGAAGCGCCGGGCCGGTAAATGTAGCCGGGAGGATAACAGCCATGCGTATCATGGTAGTTATGCAGCCCCAGGCCCAGCTGCTTCAGGTTATTTTTACAGGACGTTCTGCGCGCTGCTTCCCGTGCCTGCTGGACGGCAGGCAGGAGCAGGGCGATCAGAATCGCAATAATGGCAATGACCACCAGAAGTTCAATCAGTGTGAACCCTCTGGGGCGATGCGGTTGGACTTTCATCATTTTACTTTCTGAAAGAATGTGCGCAGCGGTACCGACAGTTTCTGCGCGGACCGGCAGTGCACGAAAGACATTCTGGAACTAGGTGCGCAAACCGAACCTGTCAAAGTGGGGGAAAGTGATATCCCCTCACGTCAGGCGCAGCACACGCACGTTCCCTGAGGCAGATCGACAATGATCGCGTCAGGGGAATTACGAGAATGAAGCAGAAAGCAAACGTTGTGGTGGAGGGACGGGGGGCGTGTCGCGGAGTCGTTGATAACAGGCTTCCGCTGAGTTGAGATTCGCAAAACAGTCTGCGCGTAAAGGTACGCGGCCACGCTCGGGAGGCGCGACGCACATCCAGGACGAAACCAGTTCCGATATCAGCCGCTCCCAGGGAATCGCCGAGAATCGCAGACCATCCGGGAGGCTGCCTGTTTCCTGAACGCTGGTCTCCGAAGTTGCAGGGGCGACAGCGACCTCAGTGGCAGCTGGCTCTGAGGAGGATGCAGGCAGTTGGACTGTGAATTCCCACCAGAGCAACCTGATGTGCATATGCTTATGAGGCGACTGGGCTATCTTAGTGGCAGGCTCTTCCTGATCGTTATGAGAGTGTGCATGGCCGTGCCCATGGCTGTGACCTGCATGCGAATGGCTGTGAGCGTGACCATGCCCATGGGAATGTGAATGACCGTGTCCGTGGGTATGACTATGTCCATGCGAATGACTGTGCCCGGAAGAGTGGGAGTGCTGGTGCGCACTCTCTCCGCCGGAGTGGGTATGCTCAATCTGTACCTGGAGTGACTGGAGCAGAACTCCCAGCACTCCCAGGACACCGATGATCCAGGAAAAGTAACGCAGACGTTGTTTCATTACAGTTTGACGATAATTCTCAGCTCCCCCAAAATCAATCACCGCTCCAATTCTGATGAGAGTTCTTCACAAAATGGCAGTATTCAGTCTCTTCAGGTGAGGTTTTATATGTTCAGGTAAGGTTTGTTGAACAAAGGGCTTTTCTCATATCAATGACCGTCAAAATGCAGGTTTTCCAGCTGAAAACAGGGGTTTCATAACGGATTGACCCGTTTTTCGCTTAATAGTATACTTCGCCGCGACTTGCCCCCCTCTCTTAAGGAAATCAGCGGTTCGCCGCTGCGTGAATTTCAGGGGGGACAACCTGGAAGTGGGGAAGTTTGGATCCTGTCTGAGGAATCCGGACTTTCACGGAAAAATGATCAACAGTCTGACCTGATCCGAAAGCGCAATTCAGTCAGGGCCAGATAAGGGCTAGCGTGAAGTAATGGTGTTTGACAGTGTAATCACATCAACTGTGATGCTTATCGGCGTCTCCGTAGCGACTCTGGTCGGTGCGCTGCTGGTCATCCGGCTGGCCCCCACTCTCGGGTTGGTGCAGAAGCCCACCAATCGCTGTTCCCACATTCAACCGACGCCCCGCGGCGGAGGTCTCTCCTTTGTTGTGATCAGCCTGCTGGCGACGACGGTCTGCCTCTGGAATGAAGTCAGCTCCGGATCGCTGTTGACCGTACTGCTCTGCGGCGGTGCGCTGATTGCGGCGATTGGATTCTGTGACGACCTGTATCAGCTTTCGATTAAAAAACGCCTCGGAGCACAGATTCTGATTATCGCTGCCTCCGTTTATGCACTCCTGCCGGCTCCCGCGATTGAACTCTGGGGAATCCGGCTGCAGTCTGATGTCATCTGCTGGGGGATCACAGCCCTGGCTCTGGTCTGGTGGCTGAACCTGTTTAATTTCATGGACGGCATCGACGGACTGGCGGGGATGGAAGCCACTTGCATTCTGACCACCGCCGGCGGTCTGATGTATTATCAACAGGGAGCCGCATCGTCACAGGTTCTGTTCCCCATGCTGATCCTGACTGCCAGCCTGGCTGGCTTCATACTGGTCAACTGGGCTCCCGCGAAAATCTTTATGGGTGATGTCGGAAGTACCTTTCTGGGTTACACGCTGGGAATGCTGGCAGCAACCACCGTGTATTCCGGTGCCCTGAACCTCTGGGTCTGGCTCATCCTGCCTGGCGTCTTCTGGGTGGATGCCACGTTTACATTACTGCGGCGCATGCTGCGGGGAGATCGCTGGTACCAGGCACATCAGAGCCATACCTATCAACGCGTTTCCCGCTACCTGGTTGAACCGGAAGGGAAAAACCTGACCCGCAAAGCCGCCCATCGCAGAGTTACTCTCATCGCTCTGGCTCTGAATGTCTGCTGGCTCTTGCCGCTGGCAACAATGGCCCTGATCTGGCCTGCCTGGGGACTTCCTCTGGTAATGATCGCCTGGGCGCCACTGGTGGCACTCGCCGCTTACTATGGTGCAGGTAAGCCTGGAAATATTCCGCTGGCTGCCGAAGGGAATGTCTCTCCCTCTACGCTACGGAAAGAGCTGCCTCTCAAGATCTGAACCGAGGTGCTGGCTGTGATCGTAACATCACGGGAGACCTGTTCCATCTGCAGGGAATAGAAGAGGCGGAGCCGCGACTGTCTGATCAAGTCGCTGAAGGGGCCTCAAGAGAGAAAAAAGGGTGAGTAACGGGGTTCGAACCCGCGACCTCCGGAATCACAATCCGGCGCTCTAACCAACTGAGCTATACCCACCATATGTGTCTTGATCAGACTGATTTTAATCGGTTTTCAGGCTGCTGAAAAGTCTTCAGGGACCCGAATCGGTTCAGAGCCTACGTTATCGAAGCACCTTTCGGGATGCAAGTATTCCAAGCCCCTGATTCAAGAATATTTCCTCGATACGTGCATCTCCTGCACACAATCTGTAGAATTGATACTTCAATATTCCCCGATGAATTCACTTGATCTCATAGACTTACAAAACAGGGAAAAAAGCGCATGAAAACCATTCCACTCTCCTGTCTGCTACTGGTCTCAAGTCTCCTCTGCCTCGCCCCCTCCCAAGGGCACGCGCAGGACTCGACCAATTACCCCACACTGGGCGAAGTCATTCGCATCGATCCACGTCTCGATCAACTGATAGACAAGGATGCGAAGATTGAGGTTCTCTCCTCCGGCTTCGATTGGTCCGAAGGTCCTGTCTGGGTTGGAGATGCGAAAGACGGTTATCTGCTCTTTTCCGATATTCCCCGCAACTCAGTCATGAAATGGAAAGAGGGGACTGGTGCGTCTCTGTTCATGAAACCCTCGGGTTACACCGGAGTCGCTCCCTACGGAGGCGAGCCAGGCTGCAATGGTCTGATTCTGGATCCCCAGGGACGGCTGGTCTCCTGTGAGCATGGCGATCGGCGGATTTCCGTCCTCACCAAAAAGGGGGGCAAGCGGACGATGGTCGACAACTACATGGGCAAACGCCTCAACAGCCCCAACGATGGTACATTCAAATCCAACGGAGATTTCTACTTCACCGATCCCCCGTACGGTCTGCCCGATCGTTATAACGATCCCCGTCGCGAACTCGACTTCTGTGGCGTCTACCGCCTGGCCACTGACGGATCTCTGACTCTACTCACGAAAGAAATGACTCGCCCCAACGGCATCGCCTTCTCACCGGATGAAAAAACACTGTACGTCGCTCAGTCCGATCCTGAAGCCGCCCTCTGGAAAGCATTCCCCGTCAATAAGGATGGGACACTGGGGCAGAGCAAGGTCTTCTGTGATGTCACCGAAAATGTCGGCAAGCTGCCCGGACTGCCCGATGGTCTGAAGACCGACCTCAAAGGGAACGTCTTCGCCACCGGACCAGGGGGCTGTTATATCTTCAGTCCCGAAGGAGATTTGCTGGGACGCATCAGCACCGGCGAACGGACCGCCAACTGTGCCTGGGGTAATGACGGTTCAGTCCTCTACCTCACCGCAGATACTTACCTGGTTCGCATTCAGACCAAGACCAGGGGACACGTCGGACCTACCAAGGCCAAATAAGACGGTCGCCCCATCAGACGGTCTTAGAGCTAAATCACCTCCCTCCCGGTGTTCCCCTCAGCGGGACGCCGGGGGAGCGGGAGGCACAACTGGTGTCTGGTTCTGACTGTTCTTAAACACAAACAGCACTCTGACCGGGGGTTTATCCCCGCCAGCGGATCGCTGGTTCGTTGTCAGTTTCTGATCAGCAGCGTACGGCAGCAGATCCTGGTTCGGCTTGGAGGCAACCAGGGGCGCCTCGGGTGAAGCTGACCTGGCCTGACTCAGTGTCGGGAGTGGCGTCGCGCGTTTGTACTCTCTAGCGCGTCGCGTGAGCTGTTCGGCAGGCACCTGCATCCGATAGCGGGTCTGGTAACCTGTGTTTTCGTTCGAACGCGCCAGACCATCGTTAGCAGAAGTATCGTCGCTGGTTTTGCTATCCTGCTTTTGATTGCCGCCCGCCTGGAAGGGAGTGTCAGCTTCGGCTGCTGTGTTATCCGCCAGCAGACGTGGCAGGTCTTTGACGCTTTCCGTCAGTGAAGATTCATCGATAGCCGGCTGCAGGGACAGGCCCAGCAACTGACTCTGATTCAGATCTTTCTGCAGATCATTCAGCGCCGAGGCCACCTGGGTATCGGAGGCTTCCACGAAGACCGCGAACAGTTCATCCTCTTGAGCCGATTCCGTCTTCTTTTCACCGGCGCCGTTACCGTTCTGGGAATTCAGGCGATTTAGCTGACGTTCCACTTCAGATTGCTTTTTCTGATTGACCGGAATGTTATTCTTGCTCAACAGCAGTTCCATGGTGCCCAGTGCCTGTTTCACATCGACCACACGTACTTCGATCACCGCAACCTTGCCATTGATATCCTGGAAGTAAGGCAAGACGTCGCCAATGCGAATCGCGTCCATGGGAATATGCGAGGGCAGACCTGTCATCGGAGGAATTGTCGGAAACGTGAGACGATTCTGGGCTTGGACTTCCGCCATGCGTTGCATGACTTTCTGCTCTGCAATCGTGTTTTTAATCGCAAAGTCGGCCGTCTCTTTGCGGGCCAGATCGGCACCGCCCACCCCCGGTTGTCCTTTCACCAGCTCGCTTTTCGCAGCGGCAGGGGCTGACATCCGCAGGGAGACAGAAGGCGCATTTTCAGGGGGAGCTGCCGCCGTTTTCATTTTCAGGTCAGTGACCGGTTTGCCCTGGTAGCTCAGAGTGTGGTGATAAGCATCGATCTGCTCACCTTCCCGCAGCGCGACCACTGATTCAGGAGCGGGTTCGGCCTGACTCATTAGTGTTGTCTGTTGATCGCTAGAGGTCATCTGCCAGTTGGTACCTGCGTTCGGCTCTGGAATATTCAGCAGTAAAATAAATAAGACCAAGGCTGCCAGAGAAGAACAGGTACTGATAGCGACCGCAATCCGGTAACGCAGCATCGAAGGACCCGACGGGGCCGGAGCCGTCGCGGGTGTTGCTGCAGTGGAATTCAACAGGGTTTCCTGTTCGATCCGTTTGCGGATCGAGGGCGCCAGTTCGGGGGGCGCGGATTCCGTCGCTGTCTCCTGGATCAACCGGGAGATCTCACCGAACTCGTGCAGTTCCTGTCGCGCTGCCGCTGAATCTTCCAGCAGCGACTCCAACTCCCGGCTTTCCTCGTCAGAGGATTCCCGGTCGAAGTAGGCGGACAGGTTTTCGTTAGATGATGGACTACTCATTTTGATTCACTTATAGATGACTCGTGGTCAGACTCGGAAACACGGGCCAGGGGTGCCTCCTGGAACAACGCGTTCAGTTTCTGTTTCAGTTCATTCCTTCCTCTAAAAATGCGGCTGCGGACCGTTCCCAGCGGAACGTCCGTGAGCTCAGCGATTTCTCCGTAAGACAAACCTTCCAGCTCCCGCAGAATCAGCGGGGTCCGGTATTCTTCCTGTAATTCATTCAACGCCTGGTGGACAATCTGTTTGCGCTCGGTGCGTTCTGCCACGTCGGGAGGGTGTTGGTCGGGGTGAGGATCTTCCAGCCATTGACCTGACTGGTTATCCTGCGGATCAATGGGGGTGGCGGATCGTTTCTGTTTTCGTTTCTGGGTAATCGCTGCATTAAAAGCGATGCGGAACAGCCAGGAGTAAAAGGCGGCTGTTCCCCGGAATGTGTTCAACTTGAAAAATGCCTGGGTAAAGCCTTCCTGGGCGGCGTCGCGCGCATCGTCGCTGGAGCCCAGAATCCGCACCAGTGTTCGATACAGACGGTCCTGATATTTTAGAACCAGCTGATCAAACGCCTCAGTACGACCTGCCAAACACTCTTGAATCAGGTATTGATCATTGTTGGTCACAGTAATAGAGAGACGAAACCAGGCTCAAAGAAGTTCCCACGGTTCACAGAAAACCGCAGTTTTGCACAAATTCGATCAACGCTGAGATGGTATCTTCTTACTTTTCAGTAGCTTACGTCAATATCAATATCAATTCGTGAGATCGACGTGATTCAAGTCTGCGAATCAGCCGTCAGCTCACGATTATCGATCAATCGTGTGGAACCGGACCAGGCGGCGATCAACGCGACCATCCGGCTTTGCGCGGTTGAGAGCTCTTCCAGGGTATCTGGATCAGCAATCGTCGCATAATCGAGTTTGATCAGCGGCGTTCCCGACAGCAGCTCCCGCATTTCTGTTTTGATGCGCTCAAGATCCGTCTCACCCGAGGCGATTCGCTCCTCGGCCAGTGCCAGCGCTCGAGAAAGGGACAAGCCTGATGCTCTTTCTTCCGCTGAGAGATAAGCATTGCGGCTGCTCAGCGCCAGACCATCGGCGTCCCGGATAATAGGGCACGTGATAATTTCCACCGGAAGATTCAGATCGAGACACATCCGCCGCACGATGGCCTGCTGCTGATAATCTTTCGCCCCGAAATAAGCTTTGTCGGGCAGGCAGCTGAGCAGGAGTTTGGTGACCACGGTCGTGACGCCGCGGAAATGATGCGGACGGGTTGCGCCCTCCAGTGTCTCCGTCAGTGTTTCCACATCCACATGCGTTGAGAAGTGGGCCGGATACATCATGTCTTTGGTCGGCGTCCAGACCAGGTCCGCCCCCGCAGCCTGGCATTTCTCCAGGTCTGCAGCCAGCGTTCGCGGGTACTTGTCGAAATCTTCATTCGGGCCGAACTGTGTCGGATTCACGAAGATCGAAACCACAACGAAATCGCACTCTTTTCGTGCGGCTTCCACGAGGCTGGCATGTCCCTGATGCAGGGCACCCATGGTCGGCACAAAACCGATGACGGCACCTCCCTGGCGGACAGCACGTACTCGCTGCCGCAGTTCCGGGATTTCAGCAACCATATCCATGCGCGCTTACTCCGATCTATGGGTAAGATCTCGTCCTGTCAGGCGACTAGGATTTTTTCGGAGATGGCTTCCGGTTTCCGCCACCCCGTTTTCCGGATGAACGACGCGAAGAGCGTTTCGGACGTCGGCGGCTCTGATCGTCAGCTGCTTCCGGATCCGATTTCTTGCTGTCTCCCTCTTTGGCCTCTTTGGCTTTGTCCTGGCTGGAAGACTTGCCGCTTACCAGCTTGGGGTTCAGCAGATAAGAGATGGCTTCTTCCCAACTTGGTACGTTGGGATATTTGTTTTCGATCTCTTTCTTGCGGGGACGCGGTGCTTCGGAGCTGTCTGTTTCATCGTCAGAATCAGAATCAGAATCAGAATCAGAGTCAGACTCTGCAGCAGCAGGCTTTTTGCGACGACGAGAGCGGCGCGAGCGTTTTGGCTTCTGTTCGGTCTCATCTTCGTCCTCTTCATCAGAGGCTTCATCGTCGACTTCCAGTTCCTCAACTTCGTCTTCCGTCTCTTCCTCATCCTCAGCGGTTTCAGAAGTTTCTTCTTTCTTACGCGAACGTGAACGTCTCCGGCGTCGACGACGTCGGGGCTTCTTCGGTTCTTCCGCTTCTTCTTCCTCGGAGTCTTCTTCTGCTACAACCGTCTCTTCTTCTTCGGCGACGGCTTCGTCCTCCAGATCCTCTTCGTCTTCTTCCTCAACTTCGAAGGAAACTTCTTCCGAAATCAGACCGAAGCCGAAGGAATCGTCGTCGTCCAGACGTTCGTCTGTCCGTGCGGTGGCAGGGGGATTTTCTGCGGTTTTCTTTTTGCGACTACGCGAACGACGGGAGCGGGCCGGTTTCTCCTGGACTACTTCCTCAGCTTCAGCAACCGCTTCCTCATCATCATCTTCGTCGTCTACTTCTTCAACTACGTCGTCGTCTTCATCCTCCTCCTCTTCATCATCATCAGAGGCGGCGGGGCTCTTCGCTGACTTGGAATCGTCTTCGTCCCAGTCCCAGCCGTCCAGAGCATCCCAGTAGGTGTCTTCTTCGTCGTCATCATCTTCGTCGGAAGACTCGGCTGCGACTTGAGCGGCGGGTTCGAAATCTTCTTCGATCTCGTCTTCCTCGTCCTCTTCGTCGTCATCGAAGGACGCGATCACTTCATCTTCGTCGTCGTCCTCTTCTTCGTCGTCGGCTTCAGCGAAGACATCGTCATCGTCGTCTTCTTCCTCGTCATCTTCATCAGAGGTGAGTACTTCGGGCTCATCGTCGTCGTCGTCATCGAAGATGGCGGAACCAAATCCGCTTTCATCATCGTCTTCATCCGTCTCCTCCTGAACACGGGAGACGGCAGCAGCCGACGGCTCTGCAGGGGCCGGGGTTTCCGGTTCCTCAGAGGTAGCCTCAACGTCTGCCTCGTCATCTTCGGGCAGATCATCTTCATCAAAATCGACGGGCTCGGGTTTGACCTGCTGGTCAAAATCAATTCCAAACAGGTCACCTGCGAGGGACTCCCAGGAGTCTCCTTCGCCCGACGGATTCTTGCCAAAAGGCTCTTTGCTTTTATTCATACAGCGCAAAATACACGTTCTTTATTGCTTTTACAAGATTTGCGCCATGTGCGAATCAGTGATATCAGCAGAATTCAGACTTATTTTGAGTACTCGATGTGGCGAATCACAGCCTGCAATTTGCGGGCTTTTTCCAGCATCGCGTGATAGCGGGGAACTTTGGAATATCCCACCTGACGCGCCAGCAGGTCTGCTTCTGCACTCAGAACGACTGTACATGGAATCGATTTCACCTTCAGGGTGTCGGCGATTTCCCGATCTTTGTCGAAATCGAGGTGTACAGGCTCAAATGCCTGATTCAGGTAGCGGGCCATCCGTGGATCGGAGAGGGTATCTTTCTCCAGTTTCCGACAGTAAGTACACCAGCTGGCATCAAATACGATGAATACCGGCTTGTTACTTTTCATCGCGGCCTGGTGAGCCGTTTCCAGGTCCTGGTGCCACTTGATCTCTTCCGCGACTGATTCCGCGTTTGAGGCTTTTGAATCTGATTTCAAGAGCTCGATACAGATGCCAACCACGACGACAAGTGAAAAGCCAACAACGGCCCACTGGAGCTTCTGGGGAAGTCGTTTCATTTCGTAGACTCCTTCATAAGTAAGGTAACCTGATTCGGTATCTATACTTATGTGACTGATAACTGATAGACCCGTTTTATGTGAGCAACTTACAAAATCGTTATAAATCGTTCACTGTGCTTTATCGGTATCAGATGAGGAACTTCTATGAATGATTCGATCGGAATTACCGGTTTGTCGGGCACATGGCCCGTAAAGTTTACCTAACCGGAACAGAATTGGGCTCTGCCACGAAAAAAAGCCAAGCCTGAAGCGGGTTCGGCACGATTACCGACCGCCTCGGGCCTGGCTGAATGGACTGTTGTCCCGCCGATTACTCAGAACCAGCTGCCTTCTCGGGAGGCTTGGAATCCGTAGACTTTTTCTCAGATTCCGGCTGCTTGGGGGAGGCTTTTTCCGCAGCAGGCTTAGGTTTTGCCTCTGTTTTGGCGGGCGCCGGTTTACTCTCGCTGTCGGATTTCGCCGGAGCCGGTTTCGTAGAAGGAGCAGGTTTCGGCGATGCAGGCTTCCCACCCGGTTGAGCGGGGGCCTTCATGCCGGGAAGGTTCAGGCCCGGAATTCCCAGAGCAGGATTACCTGCTCCCGGTTGGGCGGCACCCTCTTCAGGTTTATCTGCCGGCTCGACCAGGGCTTTCCGCGACATCCGCAACTTCTCGAAGCTGTTGGCGGAAATCACGTAGTACCAGTCTGCGAACCGCTGATTCAGCTCCTGCACGCGTTCCTGGCCTTTGATGACCTTCCCGTCGTACTCCTTCAGCTGCTTCTCATAGGTTTTGAGAGCCGACTCATACTTCTTCATCGCAGCTGCATATTCCGCTTCCGGATCCGGCTTCTTCTCGTCGGCTTTCTCATCTTTCTTGTCAGCTGCTTTCGCATCGGCTGGTTTATCGCCGTCCGTTTTTTCTTTCGTCTCAGCCGGCTTTTCCGGTTTGGTCGGCTTCTGTGGTGGATCGCCGATAAAGGACGGATCGAAGGTCACTGTCACGAACAGGTAGCGGCTGGTCTTCATGGCATCATTTTCTTCCGATTTGCCTGGTTTCTCTACCACTTCCTCTGTTTTATTGCCAGCTTTCTTCTCTTTCGAATCCGCTTTTTCTGCATCTTTCGCCGGGGCTTTGTCACTCTTCTCTTTACTGCCGTTACCGACTTCGATATCCAGCGTGCTGCCGGTAAAGATTTCACCAAAGTAGAGCGAATAGACCACACCCTGGTTGGTGACTACGATCACTTCCCCTTCGTTGGATACCAGTTGCTGACCGCCCGAAGCTGTCTGGGCCACGATGAAACCTTTGCTCTGCAGGTCGACAAAGTCGAGTGCATTTTTCAGCTGCAGCTGTCCTGACTTCTTGAGCTCCGCAGCGATGGCGGCCGGCTTGGGACGGATTCCCTGAATCTTGAGGTCGACCAGCGTGTTGATCATCTGGTTGACATCCGCAGTATTCAGTTTCTCAGTTTCGGTATTCAGGCCTTCGAGTTCCCAGGGAGAACTGGAGTTCTTGCGTTTCAGCGTCGAAAGTTCCTCGTCCACCAGGCGACGATTCTTTTCATCGATGGAGTATTTATTCACGATGATTTCCACCAGGCGATCCCGGTCGACCTTCAGCAGGTCCGGTTCAATCCAGTCCGAGAAATCAGACGAAAGATCCACGTTGAGCTTGGTCCGGTAGACCGAATCTTCGTCGACTTTCCGCACATAGTACTCATTGGGTTGTTCCGGCACCTGTTTACCGATGATAAAGTCGACCAGCGGGGCACCACCCTCTTTGGACAGTGTCAGACGCTGACCGCGACCCTGCAGGTTGGTGTTCGATTCGTCCAGCGGATCGATGACGCCGAACCGTTCATGGTCGCTTTTACGTCGACTTTCCAGGGCACCGCGAACCACTCCTACCAGCGAAGTAGCCGTTTCCGCCAGTTCGTCTTCGGCGTCAGCCGGGTAGTCGTGGTGCGACGGAATTCGCCAGGCACCGTTTTTGTAGTCGACGTTGAAGACTTTGAGCGTCGCGGAATCTTCATCGTAGCTCACCACCCGCAGCGCTCTGGCCTGGGTCGGATCCGTGAAGTCCGGATAGAATTCTTCGCCTACCTTTTCATAACCCGTCAGCTCGACCGGTTGCGAGGCGCGATCGGTTACGAACGCCGCAATTAAGGCAACCACGGCGATTCCCACAAAGGTCAATGTTCTCGTCGTTTCATTCATGGCAAACGTTTTACTTAAAACAAGTGGTTTAAGATGGATTGAAACTGGCCGCGGGGGCTGCGTTTATTTCAGTCTCCGGTCCGGAGCAATATTCTGGTTCTCGTGCTTTAAACGGAAGAACAGGAAACAGATTCCCAACAGGATCGCCGGGAAGGGGGGCACCAGGATCGCATACCAGCGAATCCGGTTTTCGATTTCCCGAATCTGTCGCTCGGTCTGAGCTTTGATCTTTTCGACCTGTTGCTGTTTTTCCCGTTCGATTTTGGCTTCATCGACTTCCAGCCGACGACTTTCGTTTTCTTCAGCCATTCGTAAACGGATCTGTTTTTCCCGGCTGTCCATGGAAGGATCTTTTTCGATCTTTTCCCGTTGTTCTTTGAGACGATCACGGGCTTCCTCCAGCTTGGCATCAGCGACCTCGTTGGCCTTCTCCCGTTCCGCGTTTCGCTCTTTGATGAAAACCGAAGTTTCGCGTTCGACCAGTGTCAGCGTGCGATGCTTCTGACGCCGTTTACGGAGCGAGATATAGGAATCGTCCCCGGCCAGTTGGTCGACACAGTTCAACAGGAAGGTGACGTTGTCGATCTTCAGACCGAAAGCCTGACGCTCGCGGATGTTAAACAGCTCATCGGAAATCAGGTCGGCATCGGCGACAAAGATCACATTCAGGCCTTTCACTTTTGATTTCGGCGTCGAAGTGATGTGGGCCGCCAGGACGTGGGCGTGTTCGTCGATCACACGGACCGGATCCTGCACGATGCGGACCGAATTGAAGAACGGGCTGGTGATCTCACCCCAGGCCAGCAGACCGGAGTTGGGTCCGGTACGCAGCAGCGGTTCGAAATTCAGATCCCGGTCTTTCCGCGGACGGATACTGCCCGGGAAGAAGGTCAGCATTTCCTGTAGACCACTGGTGATGTTACTGTCGAGGCTGAAGGCGCTTTTCGTTCCACTCTTGGGGCTGATGAAGATCAGCTCAGGACGCACGACTTCGGCAAACTCAGGATGCGGATTGAAGTAATCAAATACCACTTCCCCGTTATCCCAGGCAATCTCCAGCAGGTTCATCAGCGGCGTCAGCCGACCTTCGTAAGCCTTGGGCGTTGGCGGCGGTTGACGCATTCCCATCATGCCTCCCGGACTCGGTTTGGGCATACGAGGCGCCATCTGAATGCCTCGTCCTCCTCCGAAGACGGGCAGCGGGTCATCGCAGATCAGCGTCGGTTTCCCTTTCTTGACGTAGTCCACCAGATTCTTGAGCTGGGGTTCGGTCAATGATGAGGGGAGCACCGCCAGCAGAACATCGTAATCGGTATCGCTGATCGGCGAATCGGGTGAGACCTGCTCGACCCGGTACTGTTTCTTGAGTTCACTCACAATCAGCCACGGAGGCTGGTTGCCGCCCATGCTCATATCCAGACCACCAAAAATGCTGGCATCGGTATTCAGAATGCCGACCGTCAGACGATCATCTTTGGAGACTGTGCGGATGGAACGGGTCAGTTCGTATTCGATGGGTGTTCCGACATTGAAGAACGGAATCACCACTTCATCGGTTGCGCTCTTCACGACGGCACCCATGAAAATGGTTTCCACGTAAGCCCGTCCACCCCGTTCGGTCTGAACCCGTTGGGGAGAGATGTCCAGCAGCCGGGCTTCCTCTTCTTCCTTGCTGAACGGCTCAACGTCAACGAACCGCACCTGCAGGCGTTTGCCGCCCAGCTGGTCATATTCACGCAGCAGGCCGATCAGTCGTTTGCGAATCGGCACGTATTCCCTCGAGACTTCCGGGCTGATGAAAGCTTCAATGGTGACGGGGTTTTTATCGTCGATCTTGGAGATCAGGTCTTTTGTCGTCTGTGACAGGCTGTAGACTCTTTCGCTCGTCATATCGATGCGGCTGCTGCCGTAGGAGACGATCGCATTCACGCTGATCAGGATCACTGCCAGCGAAATGGTTCGCACCAGGTACTGCAGTCCCATTGAATTCTGTTCATGGGAACTCCAGTGTCGGCGGGTGATGAGCACGCGGTTCAGGTACAGCATCATGATCGCCAGCGAAATGAAGTACAGCACCGAGGCCAGCGGCAGAACTCCGGTATTGAAATCCTGGAACTGTTCGACCAGGCTCAGGCTCTGAATCAGATTACTGGAAGGAGCCACCTGTCCGATGAAGACCGGGATCGCGCAGATCACGGTTCCCAGCACAAACGCGACCGTGGTGCTGCTCGTCAACGCGGAAGCGAACATGCCCGCAGACAGCAGGGACGCACCCGCCAGCCAGTATCCAAAATAAGTCGTAAACATCAGCCCCATATCCGGGTTGCCGATGCTGGAGAGCACAAAAATATGCGTGACCGAGAACAGCAGGGCGATTGTGTAGACCGCCAGTACCGCCAGGAATTTGCCCAGCAGGACTTCCAGGTCCGAAGCGGGCAGGGTAAACAGCAGTTCGTCCGTGCCCAGTTTTTTCTCATCGGCCCAGACACCCATCGTAATCGCCGGGATGATGAACAGCAGCAGCAGGGGATACCACAGGCTCAACTGATCCAGGTTCGCCTGGTTGTTGGCAAAGAACTGCTGGTTGAAGGCAGCGAAGGCACCGGCGACCACGAACACGACAATAAACAGATAGCCGAGCACTCCCGAGAAGTAGCTCTGTACGTTTCGCTTGAAGACGGCCAATACAACGTTGTTCCGCAACATAACAGAAGGGTCCTTACGTCAGCTTTATGAGATAACGAAATTGGTCGGTGAAAATGAAATTATGCGTGTGTCAGTTTGTGGAAGCGTTCTTCCATGTCTTCCTGACTGTTACCCAGCTCATCCACTGGGCCATCGAATACAACCGAACCCTGGTTAATCAGGATCACGCGGCTGCAGACGGCTTTGACTTCCTGCAGAATATGGGTCGATAGCAGAATGGTCTTGGTTTTTCCCAGGCTGCGAATCAGGTCACGCACGGACTGGTTCTGATTGGGGTCGAGACCACTGGTCGGTTCATCCAGAATCAGGATGTCCGGATCGTGCAGCAGCGCCTGGGCCATGCCCACACGTTGCCGAAAACCGCGGGAGAGTTTGCGAATCGGCTTTTTCCAGACGGTGCTCAAGTCGCACTTTTCCATCACAAACTCGAGTCGGTTACTGAGCTCGGCACTCGACATGCCCCGCACGCCACCCACGTATTTCAGAAAGCCCAGTGGCGTCATTTCTTCGTAGAGTGGACCGTTTTCCGGTAGATAGCCCAGTTTCTGACTGGCTTCAATCCGGTGCGTGCTGACATCAAACCCGCCGACGCGGGCCTGACCTTCACTGGGGGACAGAAAGCCGGTCAGCAGTTTCATCGTAGTCGATTTACCTGCACCATTGGGTCCCAGGAACGCTGCGACCTGGCCACGGGGGACCGAGAATGTCACATCGCGGGTTGCAGTGAACTGGCCATAGAACTTACTCAGTCCGATCGCTTCGATCATGTTTTCGGAAGCCGTGCCCGTCGCTGACCCGGCAGGAGCTTGCTGAACCTGTTCCGACATTAGAATAATTCTCCCGATGATTATCTCGTGGTTGATTCAACAGTATGGATGTTCCAGTCCGGTCCGTCCGCCGGACCGCCTCGATTATTGATACGGTCCCAGCCGGTAGACAGCTGGAAGATTTGTCCATTTTTAACTGGTAAGTGTTGAAAATACAACGTAGGTGGTGAGTACGTTTTGAGTTACCTGGATCTTCGTGGCTGGCTCGTTCTCACCGGCTTCCTTCTGTGGGACCGGAAAAACTGAGTCAGATCCGACGGTACCTCTATAGAAATAAACGCCTTTTTTTCGCTTGTCCAGCCGGTTTTACGAAAAATCAGTCCACTGTCAGGGAATAAAAAAATCGGTTGTACCGTCTGCCGATACAACCGATTTGTGTCTGTGATCCTGTTCGAGGATTACTCCTGAACGACTTCGACTTCCTGATCCATAGTTTCAAAGTGCTTCTGGACGTTGTACTTCGCCAGCAGATCTTTGCCCCAGTTCTGGATTGTCTGCACCTGCTCCTGCTGAGCCATCGGCAGGTAAGGTGAGAAGAAGAAGAACAGGTCCGTTTTCAGGAATTCCTGGTACATGGCAGTCTGGCCGCCCGGTGTGGACGGAATCCGGTTGATGACTTTGACCACGTAGCAGATCGACTTGTCGGCATTCAGAGCCACGCCCACATCCCCTTCCTGCATGTTGTCGAAGACCTGTTCCATGAAGTCGTTGCCGGCTCCATCGATGGCAGAAATCGTCGAGAGTTCAGGCCGGGGGAAAGCGAACGGGTTGCTTGCACCGGCTGTCGAGGTCCGCATCCAGCTGAAGGATTCGGTGGTCTGCGTTAACAGTTCCGATCCCTCTTTTTTGCCGGTGATGGTCTGCCCCTTCAGAGCAGTCTGCATGTCTTCGTCTTTCGCTTTAGTGATCAAAGCCTTGAGTTCTTCTGCCCGTTTCTGAGCCAGCGGACGGGCTTTTTCAGTTTTGATCTGGGCAATGATCTCCTGCTTGATTTCGGGATCGTCGAACTTAGGCACCATCGTGTCGGTATGAGCGACTTTCCAGTAAGAAATCAAAGCACTGGAGAAGGAATCTTCCGCTTCGAAAGTCGTGTAAAGCTGATCCATGGGGGTGCCGAACAGCTGCTCGAGCACGGTTCGCGGCTGTGCCGTGAATTCATTCAGAGTGGGTTCACGTGCAGTACCCAGCGGGTATTTCTCAGACTCCATGAGTTCCCGGGCGGTCATCATGGGGGTGATGTTATACACGAGCTTGTTCTTGGCTGCATAGCTCTTGAGCTGCTCGGTGATCTCCTTCGGTGTCGGAGGATTCTCATCGGTAGCAGGGCTGTTGATCTTGTAGCTCAGGTCGTTCATGAAGGTCGCGGCTGCGTTGATCTTCTGCTGCATCAGTTCCAGGGTGCGTTCCCGCAGCAGCTGATCGCGAATTTCACTTTTCAACTCATCGTTGAGTGGACGGTATGGTTCCAGCGGAGGTGCAGCCGTCGTTGCACTTTCCGGTTGAGAGTCTGCCGGTTTGTCAGCAGGTTTCTCAGCTGGCTGTGCTGGTTTGCTTTCGGGCTTCGCAGCTGGTTTCGCAGGCTTATCAGCCGGCTTCGTATCTGCAGCGGGAGCCGATTCTTTCTTTTCAGGTTCCTTGGCTGCAGACTCTTTCTTGGCAGGCTCTGGTTTAGCAGGCTGCTTTTCATCCAGCAGTGCTACGAAAGTTGTCTGGTTGGAATCGAGGGCACTCGTTTTGTCTTTCGATTCTGTTTTGGCTTTCTCTGCTTCCGGTTTCGCTTCGGTCTTGGGTTTTTCCTCAGCCTTGGGAGCAGGTGTTTTGGTTTTCTCCGCTGGGTCTGCCTTGGGAGCTTCTGGCTTCGCAGGTGCTTTCTCTTCAGCAGCTGGTTTAGGAGCGGCAGGCTTCGGGGCTTCGACCGGTTGATCTCCCTGCGGAGCGACAGGAGCTCCCGGGAAGTTCATGTTCGGATCGTTGGGGATCGGATTATTTTTGTAAAGCGTTTCCTTGTTCTCTTCGTAGAACGCTTTGATCTCTTCTTCTGTAACAGCCTTTACCTGCTTTTCGGTCTCTTCGTAGTCGGCCAGCAGGTATTCGACTTTCACTTTGGGTGGCTGCAACAGCCCCGGTGCTCCCGGACCTTTTTCGTTGGGCATGACCGCTTTGTAATTTTCGTAGAATGCCTTCATCTCAGCTTCGGTCGGTTCGGCGATCTCTTTCTTGAAATCTTCGACCGGCAGGGCTGCCACTTCCAGTTCTTCGCGTACGTTGAATTTCTGATAGAAGTTCCAGTACTGATCCGGGGTCAGCGAGACTTCAGGGCTCTTCAGCTGGAAGGCAAGACGTGCTTTGAGCTGGTCCCGCAGGATTTCATAAATCCGTCCCTGGGTGACACCCAACTGCTGGCAGACCCGTTTGAAGGCGTCCTGGCTCAGTTTGTTATTGGTATAGCGTGAGATGTAATTGGAAACCGCATCGTCAGAGACTACCAGTTGCATCTGGTCTGCTTCTTTACGGAGCAGGAATTCCAGGATCATGTCGTCTTCGGTGCTCTGCACAAAGGGAAAACCGAACAAGGCACCCTGCGGCACCCGTGCGCTCTGCATTTCTTCCTCGGTGAGCGAAGCGAAATACGACTGGGCGACGAACTGGTTGGCGATCTGCCGGTTCTGCAGCATGATCTGGTACTGCTGCTGGTCGATTTCTCCTGCGGTGGAGGTGACGACATTCGCGGTTCCCATCCGGGGCATGTACATGTAGCCCAGTAGAAAGCCGACCACGACTCCGACGACGGCAAATTCTTTGCCTTTACCACGGTCTTTTCCCAGGAACCAGAATAAAGGTCCCACAAAGAGCATGCCCAGGATCGGCGGTACCTGGTCTGCATTCATCTGGCCCAGCACGATAAATGCGAACATGGCCAGAATGGTCAGGGGGACCATTAATACTTTTTGATTTTTACGAAACAATTCCAGTGGCGAGGCCATGCTGTTTCCTTCTTGAGTCTGCAAGTCGAACGAAATCGATTTCCTGTCGTCAGTTTCCGGAAGAACAGGGTTACCCCGGTGCTCTCCGGCGGGATTCGTATCTCCCGTTCGGAAAAGAGTTTTCCGTTTAATCCATGTGTTGTAATTTATTCCGGCAATTCGTGAAAGTCTTCTCTGAAAGAATCCTGCGGTTTCCCACCTGATCTTACGCCGAAAACAGCCCGTTTGGGGATCACGATCCGCTGTGAAAAAATAATTACAGGCTTGACAGGGACTTTTATCGCGGTTATGGATTGCCGGATGAAATTGATCAAATGAATCCGCAGCAACGATTCAAAACAGTCTCTGTCAGAAGTACATTGAGCCGCGTATTGTAGCCGGGAGAGCTCTGGTGACAAGGTTGACGTCGGTTTTCCAGGAAGGATAGATCTGGTGGCAAAGAAAAAGCTGAAAGCTTTGGTGATCGTGGAATCACCTGCCAAGGCAAAGAAAATCGGCAGCTATTTAGGCAGTGATTATAAGGTACTGGCCAGTATGGGCCACGTGCGCGACCTGCCTGCCAAAGCTTCCGATGTTCCTTCCGAATTCAAGAAGAAACACAAATGGGCCACCCTCGGGGTCAATGTTGAATCGGAATTCGAACCGTATTACCTGGTTCCCAAGGAAAAAAAGAAGACGGTCAAAGAACTCAAAGATGCTTTAAAGGACGCTGAAGAGCTGATTCTCGCGACCGACGAAGACCGCGAAGGAGAAAGCATCGGCTGGCATCTCACCGAGCTGCTTAAACCCAAAGTGCCTGTAAAACGCATGGTTTTCTCGGAAATCACCGAAGAAGCCATCAAGGAAGCCATCGAAAATCCACGTGAACTTGACCTGAACCTGGTTTCCGCACAGGAGACCCGCCGGGTCCTGGACCGTCTGTATGGGTTTACACTGAGTCCCCTGCTGTGGAAAAAAGTTTCCCGCGGACTCTCCGCCGGTCGCGTGCAGTCTGTCGCGGTTCGTATCCTGGTTCAGCGGGAACTGGAACGCCTGGCGTTTCGCAGCGGTACCTACTGGGACTTGAAAGCCCTGCTCAAAACGGACGAAGGGGCCGAATTCGAATCGATGCTGATGACCGTCGGCGGAAAGAAAGTCGCCAGTGGTAAAGACTTCGACGAATCCACCGGGAAACTCAAAGAGGGCGCCGACGTCCTGCTGCTCAACGAACAGCAGACCGAAGAACTCCTGGAACGCGTTCAAAAATCGGACTGGACCGTCACCTCCGTCGAACAGCGGATGCAGTCACGCAAACCCCCCGCACCGTTCACCACCAGTACGCTGCAACAGGAGGGGAACCGGAAGCTGAACATGTCGGCCCGGGAAACCATGCAGGTCGCCCAGCGGCTCTACGAAGACGGTCACATTACTTACATGCGTACTGACAGTGTGAACCTCTCCAACGAAGCGATAACAAGTGCCCGTCAGCGGATTGAAGATCTCTACGGCCAGGATTACCTCAGCCAGGACATCCGCCGCTTCGAGACCAGTTCCAAAGGGGCACAGGAAGCTCACGAAGCGATCCGTCCTGCCGGTAAACTGATGAAAACCGCTGAGGAACTGAACCTCAAAGGACAACAGGCCAAACTCTATGCCATGATCTGGAAACGGACGATGGCCACCCAGATGGAAGAAGCCCGCCTCCGCTTCCAGACCGTTACGATTACAGCAGACGACGCTGAATTCCGGGCTACCGGCCGCCATGTCGAGTTCCCCGGTTTCTTCCGTGCCTATGTGGAAGGGGTCGACGATCCCGAAGCCGCACTGGACGACAGTGAATCCATGCTGCCGCCTCTGGAAGAAAATCAGAAGCTGGATCCCAGCCAGGTCGAACCACTCAAGCACGAAACCAAGCCCCCCGCGCGGTACACGGAAGCCACGATTGTCCGCAAGATGGAAAGCGAAGGGGTGGGCCGTCCCAGTACCTACGCCTCCATTATCAGTACTATTCAGGATCGGGGCTACGTCAACAAATCAGGCAGTCAGCTCGTTCCAACCTTCACCGCGCTGGCGGTCACGCGACTCCTGGAAAAGTTCTTCCCGAACCTGGTCGACCTGCAGTTCACCGCTGCGATGGAACAGGAACTGGACGACATTGCCGTCGGCGAAGGGGATCGTCTGCCTTATCTGAATCATTTCTACAGGGGTAAGGAAGGGCTCGACGAGCAGGTCAAAACCAAGGAAGAGACCATCGATGCTCGCGAAATCTGTACCCTGGACCTGGACGGCATCGAGTCAGCAGTGCGTGTCGGCCGTTACGGACCGTACGTTACCGATGAAAATGTGGAAGAGCCCGTGTCGGCTTCGATTCCCGAAAATATCGCCCCTGCAGACCTGACCAACGAACTGGCTCAGAAACTGATTCGCCAGAAGAGCGAAGGTCCCAAGGCACTGGGGATGCACCCCGAAGAAAATTCACCCATTTACAAGTTGCACGGCCCCTTTGGACCGTACCTGCAGCTGGGCGATGTGACCGAAGACGGCCCCAAGCCGAAACGGGTCAGTATTCCGAAAACCGTGGACCCGGATGACGTCGACCTCGATCAAGCTCTGAAATACCTGAGCCTGCCCCGTTTCCTGGGAGAGCATCCCGAGACCGGCAAGAAGGTCAACGCAGGCATCGGACGCTTTGGACCCTACGTCCTGCATGACAAGGTCTATAAGTCTTTGACAAAAGATGATGACGTACTGACCATCGAACTGGATCGTGCAGTCGAACTGCTCAAGCAGGCCCGCCGGCGCAGTGCCCCGACTCCGATTCGCGAACTGGGTAAACATCCCGAGGACGAAGAACAGGTCGCCATCTTCGATGGTCGTTACGGACCTTACGTGAAACACGGAAAGATCAATGCCACGATTCCCAAGGAATACGAGGTCGAAAACGTAACCCTCGAGCAGGCCGTCGAATGGCTGGAAGCCAAAGCGGCTAAGAAGGGCGTCAAGAAAAAGGCGAAGAAAGCCACCAAAAAGAAAACGGCGACCAAAAAATCAGCCGCAAAGAAGACTACGAAAAAAGCAGCTGCCAAGAAAAAGACGACCAAGAAAAAAGCCGCCAAAAAAGCGACTAAAAAGAAAGCCGCTGAGAAAAAAGAGGACGACGAATAGTCGTTCAGGCGGACGCCTTCGACTGATCGGTGTCCGCCTCGGCAGGCGTTGTCTCGCTATCGAGTTTCTCAGCGCAGTTTTTACGGTCGGCTGCTTCAACCTCGGATTCATCCAGGTCGAATTCTTCTATCAGTTCCCGTCGCCGCTGGTTAACCTGGCGGTCAAATTCCGAGAGCACATCCAACGCGCGATCGCGTGAGGTCACCAGGCCAATGATCAGGTACTGAGCGATCGCCATGCCGTAACAGACCCAGCCCACGGTATCGACGGCGATCGCAGACAGGATTGCAAAGACGGGTGACGAACGATTGATATGCTGGCAGACAAAACCTTTAAGAATGGCCCGCCATTTTTCTTTCAGCTCACGCCAGATTCCGTACTCCCGGGATAACTCCAGTTTCGGGGGGCCAGGGTGAATAATCGAGAACAGTTCCTGATCGGGCATCACTTCAATCACACCAATCACCAGCATGATCCGGAAACCCATTAGCACCGGGTTGCTGCTCTCCTCGGGTTGCACATTGGGCAGCCAGGAGAAGAGCGCTGCTTCCATGTTTTTGGTTGCAACCAGCAGCAGCAGAGAACCACGAAACCACTGCTCCAGGTCTTTCTCGAGCTCTTCATCAATTTCCTGAACCCGTACGACCTTGTTCATGAACAAATGAAAAATAGGAATTGCGATCAGCCCCACAAAGAAACGTGTTAAAGGTTTCAACACGTTTCGCAGGTAGGGAAACATGGGGCTTAGATAGGAAAACAGGATTCTGATCAATCCACCCACAGCAAATCCAATCTGGTCGAAGGGCGTCAGCATGAATTCGTCTCCCTGCTGATCAGAACGCACGATTCCTCAGCAGGGATCAAAAAAAGGCCTCGAAAAACCGGATTGGCAACTGAGACCGGGCCTCTATTATGTCGCAAAAAGCGTCACTGAGACAAGGCAGATTCGCGTGTTGCGCTTACCAGCGAATCTGTTCGTAGAGATGCAGTAAACGCTGACCACGATTCGGGTTGAGCTGCTGCACGTGAGCGATTTTACCCCGCAGATGATTTGCAAAATCAGGATGCTGTTCCCGGTTTTGTGTTTCTGGGCCCTGGCGGATGCAATTCGTGAGAATCGCTTTCAGACGGTCAAATTCCTTGCGGGACACATTCGTGTGTTCGTTCACAACAACGCCCGTGACGGTCTGCCGCTGATTATTTCTGATCACTCGTCGTTTCGACAGATTCACCTGAAAGCGCTCCGAACGGATCACCTGCTGGACCAGCGGGATAAACACCTTCAATGATCGCAGAAATGCTTCCGACCCCGAGAAGGTCAGGTCGTCTGCATAGCGTGTGTAATCGGCTCCAAAGGATCGTGCCAGTCCCGACAGTCGCACATCCAGTGAGTAAGCTGACAGATTCGCCAGAGCAGGGGACGTTGGTGCGCCCTGTGGCAGGTGACGTGGCAGATAGGGGAGCAGTGGCCGCAGTGTCCCATCGGGAAAGGGCAGGTTCGCCGGAATCGCTGAAGTCGTCAGACGTGCCAGCCAGAGGGCGGCTTCCCGGCAGTAACCCAGACTGCGAAAAATCGAAACCACGCGCGAGAACTTCACGTTCGCATAGAAGTTTTCCAGGTCGAATTTCAACACCACCCGTTTGCCTGCATGCGGTCGGGCATTGGTCACGGGCGAATGCCCCGAGACAAAACCGTGGGCACTATGGTGCATGGGGATCCGACTTAAGATTTCCTGCTGGATCTGCTGCTGAGCCATTTTGATAAACGGACGCGGCGCTTCAATCAACCGAAACCCGTTTCGTTTGGGCAACCAGTGATAAGTGTAATGCGACTCCTTTACATCTTCCGGACCGTCGCTGTGATTGTAACGATGTGTCAGCCAGGCGAGTTTTCCCAGTGGAATTTCCAGCCACTGTGCCAGTTCCAATGGCGTCGCGAACTGAGGCAGTTCATGGCGACTCAGCTGCTCTGCATCCGTGTCCTGGGTCATGTCAAAATAATGACCGGTCATGGCACCGTAGCGGGCCAGCTCGTAGGGGGGCGCTGGGACCTCTTCAATATTGTACTCAGTCCGTGGTCGTCTCTTGGGATAGCGGAGCGGCTGCAGACGGACGGGGCGTCGCTTCTGAGGTGGTTCGTGGGGGGCCGGCTCAGGGACAGGATCGGGATCCGCTGCCTGACCGGAGCGGTCGGGAGGGGACCCGAAGAGCTGGCGAATAAAATCAAATAAGCCCATTCGAATAACCTGGAGTCAGTTCAATGCTATGCGGATCAAAAGCGGGTCAGCGCAAAACAATGGCCAGCGGGCCGCACAACCCATCCTGTGACGAAGTGTTGCAACGAAAACGGTCTTTCGTTGCGACACTTCACCTGTCGTAGTCTGGTCAATTCTTCTCCCGCGGGGTATCCCCGCAGTGCTCTGAGAAATCGGTCAGGATTCATTCAGAGTCAGAGCTTGTGCGACCCACTGCCCATCTGACTGCAAATCGTATCCTTTTCGTGAGATGCGTCAATGTTAAGTCCATTGAATTCAGGTCTCCCCCTGATTTTTCGTGCAGGAAATCTGTACCCTAAACTATGTCGACCGGGTCAAATACAGTCAATTTGTCCGATTTTGGACCTCCAAACTGCAATTGCCCTGTTTTCAGGACCTGACTACAGTGCCGCTGCCGGTCCAGACCATGCAGGAGTGCATTTCTGTTGACCAGGCGATATGCTGTCCTCTAAACCGGATTGAAACTTCCATTCCGGGATCAATACAACAATAGAAAGTGAAGCTGATGCTGGGAAATGTCGCTCCCACAGAATTTGATTTACGTTTTTCCATATTTGGCATTCCGATCCGCGTGCATCCACTGTTCTGGGTTGTGGCCGCCTTCATGGGCTGGAATCCGGATGATCTGAAATTTACCTGGATCTGGATCGCCTGCGTATTCGTCTCCATCCTGGTTCACGAACTGGGACACGCCATCATGGCGAAAATCTTCGGCTGGCCTCCCCAGATTATTCTCTATCATTTCGGCGGTCTGGCCGTCTATCAGCCGTATTCGGGGCTGACCACACAACGCTCGATCATCATTTCCGCCGCCGGCCCGATGGCCGGGTTTATCCTGTTCGGCATCGTGTGGGTCTTCCGCTATTACTCGATCCGCTTCGGCCTCTGGGACGGCTTCAGCCCACAGGCGCGAGGGTATATAGGCCTCGCCTTTTATGACCTGATCTTTATCAACCTCTACTGGGGGCTGATTAACCTGGCACCGGTACTCCCCCTGGATGGCGGACATATCTGCGAAGATATCTGCAAGTCGGTCAAACGTTACCGGGGCGATATCCTGGCGCTGCAGATATCGATGGTCGTCGCCGGCGGTCTGGCCGTTTATTTTTTTTCACAGCATATGCGCTACGCGGGAATCATGTTCGCACTGTTCGGCGTCTTCAACTTCCAGATGTACCAGCAGCGCAACCGGTCCTGGTGAGACGAGAGTTACGCTGAGAGTAGCTTAGAAGCCCAGCCCGTCTCCGTTTAGCTCACCGGTCTTTACAGTACCATCGGTGAGTTTGAACATCCCGGGATAGGAGCGGCTCCACTTCTTATTCGGTCCCGGACAGTACTGCCGGCCGTTGCCTTCAATCGCCGCGACCGTCGGAATACGGGCGGCCAGACTTGCGGAGTGCAGGAACGAATAACCGCAGCAGGTCAGGTCCTGCACACAGAGGAACATGTCGAACTTCTGAGCAGCGGCCCCGAGGAACAGCGATTCGGTCTGACCCTTGCAGGCTTTGAGTGCCACGCCGGAATAACCCAGATCGCGGCTCAAGAGCAGCGATTCGTAGTCGACCAGCGATTCATCAATCACCACCGGTTTGATCTTGGCGGCCTCGTGCATTTTATTTTCGGGGTTGGCTTTGAGATCCCGATTGGTCGGCTGTTCGATGTACTGCACCCGATCAAAGGCAGCCGGGGACTGTTCCCGAACTTTGTTCAAGAAGTCCAGTACGTAATCGACGTTCTCGCACTTTTCGTTGAAGTCGAGTGAATAGCACCAGGTATCCTGACCCCGTTCGGCCTGGGCCTTGGCGGCTTCATTTTCGACCGCAATCACACGACTGATGTCCCAGTCGAGGTTGTCGCCCGACAGCTTGATCTTGAGATGGGTCAGGCCGTCAGCCTTGATCCACTCGCCCAGGGTTTCCGGCAGTCCATCGTCGATTCGCTCGGCGACGTCAGCTTCGGTAATCGGATCCAGGGCTCCCACCAGGTGGTACAGGGGGAGAGTCGGTTTAGGATCGCGGAGCGTGTACTGGTCCAGGTATTCGCCGGCGAACTGATCGTCCAGGTACTCCGTCAGGTCATGGATCATGTACTCTGAAGACAGACCGTTGTAGCTGTTGATATGATTTGCCCGACCGAAACCATCGTGAATGGCGGCGTCCAGGGGGCTGGATGCGACCAGCTGCGCCAGTTCGGGGATCTCTTCCGCCAGTCCCAGCTTCTTGGCAATTTTCTTGGCCATGAAGTGGTATTCGGCGGAAATGTGATACATCAGGTCGATGGGATGAGCAATTTCCGGGCAGATATTGGCGATTTCCACCGCTTCTTCCAGAAACTCGATCATCGCTTTCAGTGCATCCTCAGGACTGACCACGCTGGAAGGCCAGGCCCAGATATTCCCGGCCGGCATACTGCCGATTCCGATGCCCTGTTTTCCTGAGCGTGTTTCAACGATCACTTCCACGTTCAGCAGCACGCTGCTGTCCATCACCCGACCACCAAATTTCAGGGGCGTGCGAAAGGGAACTTGTTCCGTTGAAAATTTTGCCTCAACAATTTTGATGTCTGTTGACTTGGCCATCGGTCCTGACTTTTTCCTTCATGCTGCTTGATGAACCGGAACGGTCGATCATCTGTGAAATATTATGTCGTCTGTTTGAACGCTGAGACTGGAGTCGTTTCAGAGAAAACCAGACACGCAAGTATCGACTATACCCGGCCCGGAAGACCTTGCAAACTCAATCCGAAACGCGGAACGCGATTGAAATTGATTTTATAGTCAATCAGGAGATTCTTCAAGAAACGAAAGTCTTCCCGGGACGCTTGAGAAAAAACGTGAAAAAAACAGATTTTCCGGTTCCTTTACTGTTCCCGGGCTGGTATGCGGATTGTCACCAGACTCTTCCGGCAATTCCCCTGCTGCCAGTAACTGCTGATATTTGTTGACCCGCCTCGCCAGCACCTGCAGGCTTTCCCGGGGATTCTTGCCCGTCCCATACACCGAACAGAACGGCGTTCCTCGAGGGATCAAAGTACCGGGATAGGGAAGATCGGCGCTTTCGGGGATCGCATAACAGTCGTCTGGGATGCCCGAGAAACGAATCTCAGGAGCCGTCCGGTCTCGCTGGGCATACAGGATTCCTTTCGAGATTTGCTGAAATGGCTCTCGGAAGGCCCGTTCGAGTTGTGTCTTTAACTCACCAGCGGTATCCGGCTCTGCTGCAGGATCTGCAAACGAGCGACAGGCTTTTAAGTGCCAGCCCAATAGCGGCACTTGGGATTGCAGCTCAAACAGTTCCGTCAGCCCGGTATACCGCGGGTTGACCTCGGTCAGCCAGAGCGGCTCTTCGTCGTCCGGGCTCCCGATCAGATCACAGCCAAACAGACCCTGAATCCCAGAGCCCCGGGCGACGGTGGTGCCCAGTTCTTCGAGATCGGATCGCAAACCATCTGGGACCGGCGAGATAGTCACTCCGCCACAAAACTGAAACGCAGCAGCCCCCAGCGTCGGGTTTCCACAGAACTGCAGGGCCATTCCCACCAGAACGACCGCTTCAGGAAAGGCGATAAACAGCGCTGACAAGGGAGCCCCCGACTGATACCGCTGCAGATAACAGTAGCCAGCCGGTGCGTTCTCCCCAGGACGTTCGCCCACGAAATGAATCCCCTGGCCGGCAGCACTCTCGAGTGGCTTCAGGAGCCAGTTTTTCGCATCGGCAGGTTTCGCTTCCACAGGCAGACAGGGGGACATGCGGATCGAATTATCGGACAGCAACGTCTGTAAAAAAAACGGATCTCGTACCCGACTCAGACAGTCAGGATCGCAACCTCTTAGAGTGTGCTGCGCGCTGATCTGCGCGATCAGTTCACTTTGATTTTCTACAGCACCCGTAAAGATCCATTCCATTGGTTCCAGGGCAGCCAGTTCGTGCAGCCAGTCATTCGGTGCAGATGTCCGGGGAATCACACGGGCCAGGGCATGCAGATCCTGGTCACCAAACTGATCGACACACACGGGACGCATGCCCGCACGAAGCGCAGAGGCGGCAGCAGCGCGCGTACTGGCACCTGCAATCAGCAGGTTTGCTGCGTCGGTTTCGGAATGTGTAAATTGGCTATTCATGAGTGTGAGATCGGGGCCTGGGGACATGATAATTTTATGAGGATTTAAACTGAATGTCAGCCGTTTACTGGCAATCCCGTTCTTAAATTGTTATTACTTGATACAGGCTACGAATGATCCAAGGCGAACCTGACTTTCTCAGTTTGTTTCGCCGTCCGTTCAGGACTGCGGTATTCGTGATCCGTTTTCAAATTGTGCTGAAAGCATATCGAAGCAAACCTCATATGAAATGGAGAACGAAGAATGTCTATGTTTGTCGGTGAGTCACTTGTCGGTGAAGGTAATGAAGTTGCTCATATCGATCTGTTGATTGGTGACAAAAACGGCCCTGTCGGGGCTGCCTTTGCAAACGCCCTGTCCAGCCAGAAAATGGGTCACAGCAACCTGCTGGCTGTTCTGACACCCAACCTGGCCGTTAAGCCCGCCACAGTCATGGTTACCAAAGTGACCATCAAAGGTGCCAAGCAGGCCGTTCAGATGTTTGGTCCTGCTCAGTATGCTGTTGCCAAAGCTGTTGCAGACAGCGTTGAAGCTGGCGTCATCCCCAAAGATCAGTGCGAAGAACTGGTCATCGTCTGTGGCGTCTTCATCCACTGGGAAGCTGACGACGACAAGAAGATCTTCGATTACAACTACGAAGCCACCAAAGAAGCCATCGCACGGGCCATGAAGAATGAGCCTTCTGCTGATGAAATGATCGCCAAGAAGAGTGAAGCATCTCACCCCTTCTACGCCGGCTGATCATTCCGCTCTAAGTGGATAGATCGAATTCAGACCCCTGTTCGCATCGAACAGGGGTTTTTCCATTTGTCAGTTTCGCATTGATCAGGTTGCAGAACTCTCATGAAAAAAATACTGATTCAACTGGATTCCAGTCAGCATGCCAGCACGTTTGATCGCGTCGTCGCCATTGATGCCGGCGTGGATGAATTGATGAGCTATCACGAAGTGACTCCCGTCAACGTCGAAGCACTCGTGCATGGTGCCATGTTTACCCGCGGACCGGAAGATCTCAAAAACACCGCACTCTTTATCGGAGGCAGTGATACCCATTCGGGTGAAAACCTGCTGCGAAAAGTTCAGGAAACATTTTTTGGACCCGTGCGGGTTTCGGTCATGATGGATTCCAATGGCTGCAATACCACCGCAGCCGCAGCCGTGCTCGCGGCAGGCAAGCATCTCGATTTCTCGGAAACCAAAGCGCTGGTGCTCGGCGGCACCGGCCCCGTCGGTCTCCGCGCGGCACAACTGCTGGCCCGTCGTGGCGCTGAAGTGGTCCTCGCCTCCCGCTCCGAAGAACGAGCCCAGGCTGCCTGTGATGCGATTGCCGGACTCGTCGAAGACGCCCGGGTGCAACCGCTGTCGCTGAAAGACCACAAACAACTGGAGGCCGTCAACCAGGAGACCAGCCTGATCATCGCTGCCGGAGCAGCCGGCGTAAAACTTCTCCCCGCAGCCTGCTGGAAGCCCCTGAAGAATCTCAAGGTTGTCATCGACTTAAACGCAGTTCCACCTGCCGGCATCGAAGATGTCGACGTCATGGACAAAGCCACTGAGCGGGACGGAAAAATCTGTTACGGTGCCATCGGGGTCGGCGGGACTAAGATGAAAATTCACAAGGCCGCTATCCGTAAGCTCTTCGAAGCCAATGATCTCATTCTCGATACCGAGGAGATCTATCAGATCGGCGTCGAACTGCAGTCCTGACATGAGTCCATTTTCACTCCAGATTCGCGAGTTCCGGTTGCATCGGAGTGACTCTTGCCGCTAAAATCAGGAACGGTCCTGTGTGGATTTCCGCACAGGTCGTTCCTCCCTTTTCGGCCGTTTTACTTCGGTAACCTGGTAAGCCATGAATCAGAAACTGGACGATGCCACCATCATGAAGCGCGTCTGTGCAGGAGAATATCTCCTGTTCGACGAACTCGTGTTGCGCTATCATCAGCGTCTGTTACGCTTCGCCTGGAGCAAATACGGGAACCAATGTGCTGCGGAGGACCTCGTGCAGGAAGCATTCCTGGCCGCCTATGCAGCCCGGGAGACTTACAATCCTGCCTTTGCTTTTTCAACCTGGCTCTGGACAATCTTCCTGAACCTCTGTCGTCGGCATTACAAGCGGGAAATGAAGCAACCCCGCGAAGTCGTGCGGTCTGCATTGGGAACCAGCGAAGAAATCAGGATTCCCGAGCCCAGTTCGACCGAAACACCCCTGCAGACCGCTCTCAGAACCGAGCAGTTTGAACTGCTGGTGACTTACCTGGCTGATCTGCCGGAAGTCCAGGCGGATGCACTCCGTCTGCGGTTTTTTGGAGGACTGAAATTCTCTGAAATTGCTCTGACGATGGAATGCAGTCTTTCGGCTGCCAAAATACGTGTGAAAAATGGATTGCTTCAACTGGCTCAGCGTTTTTCTGAAGAGACCCCTTCAGAAGGAGAAGTCTCATGAATTGTGACGAAGCTTTTGAATTAATGACTCATCCTGCGGACTATAACTGTGACGAACTGCAGTGGCACCTGCAGATGTGTCCCCGTTGTCGGCAGATGCAGGAAACGCTCGCGCCCGCGCTGACCTCGTTTCAGAAACTCTCAGACGGGAATGATCTCTCTGAAGAAGAGCTGGCCCTGTTCGACGCCCATTTTACACACCAGAGTGATTCTCAAAATGACACCGGCTTTACGTCTGGTGGTAAACCGTTCCTCTCGCCGGAGGCAGTACGGATTGCTGAACAGGCGGCAACCCGGTTGAGCGCTGAAGTCGGACTCAGCCAGCCGAGTACCGAAGTCTCACCGGCAATCATCCAGCGCAAACGAATGCTGCAGGCCGCCCTGGTGCTGTTCGTCGGTTTCGTTTTGGGTTGGGGAATTTCCATGGATGTTCCTTCCGAGAAGTTGCCTGTGGGAGCAGCAGCCAGCCTGCCTGCTCAGGAGCCCTGCCTCTGGATCGCCCAGCGGGATCAGAACATCAGCAGTGAGCAGCAGAAGTCGACCCGCAGCACGAAAGCATCGGCCCACAGCGTTGTCCTCTCCTGTGTTGCCTGCCACCTGCAGTCTTCTGCCGACTAGCTCGAATTCCACGCTTTGACCAGCTTCTCCAGCTTCCTGAAATAGCGGTCGAAAACCCCTCTGCGCAGCGGAAAATCCCCGTGGTTTTGTAACTCTTACACGCTTCAAACTCTGCCTGCGTAATTTTTTCTCTACGAACCTGCCAAATCTGAATGACGTCGGGAAACTCGTCTTGCGGCTGTTTTCGTTTTCCGTTATTTGTACGCAACCCACTTCGAATTAGAGGGTAACTTTCCTGTCTTTCAGTCCCGTTTCTCAAATCCTCTCTGAGTCGCCGGGACAATGAAAAAGTGATTTCCAACCTGTCACAAGAATGTGAACCTCATATCTTTTCTCGCAATATTTACAATTGGATCTGACATGATAAGAGGTGTCTCGTCTGACACCAGATGCGGCAACGCATTGCGATTGGCTCTAAGCCTGATCCTGGTACAGATAATAATCTTCGGAAACTGCATCAACGGAATCATTCCGCTGATTGATTCCGTTAGCGCGCAGGAACCACAGAAGCGTTCTATCGATCTGAATCAGTCAATCTTTGATGTCCGCGTCGAAGGCAACGAATCAATTCCTGCACTCGCCATTCTCCAGAAAACGAAAATTCAACGTGGCCGTCCCGCCACACGCGACATGGTTCTTGAAGACGTCCGCCTGCTGTTTGCCACGCGCTGGTTCGCCAGTGTGGTTCCCGTGTATCGTCAGACCGAACAGGGACTGGTGCTCGTATATAAAGTCAAAGAACGTCCCATCGTGGAAAAGGTAGAATTCCGCGGCTATAAAAAAATCAAAATCAAACGCCTGCAGGCAACCACCGGTTTGAAGGTGGGTTCACCTTTCGATATCGCTGCCAACCAGGAATCCGTTAACCGTATCAAGCAGCTCTACGTCGAACGGGGTTACCGGTTCGCTGAAGTGAAACTGCTCAAGGGGGGAGACCCCAATGACCGCGAGGTCATCTTTGAAATCAAAGAAGGCCCCAAAGTAGTCGTTTCCGGTATTAAGTTCCGCGGCAATAAGTTCGTCAGCGACGGCGTGCTGAAGACCAAGCTGCAGACGAAAAAAGCACCGCTGGGAATGAGCTTCTTTGGCGGTAAGTATGATCCTGCTACGATTCAGGACGACCTGATTTCTCTCAAACAGTACTACAATGGCCTGGGATTCTTTGATGTCAAAATCGATGAGAAAGTCGGTTACAACAAAGATAAATCCCGTGTGCAGGTCGAATACACGATCAACGAAGGCAAACGTTACAAAATTCGTGATATCATGATTGAAGGCAATCGCATCTTTTCGGAAGAAGAGATCCGCGAAGATATCAAACTCGCTGCAGGCGAATACTTCAACAGCCGCACCCTGGCCACCGATGTGGAAAAACTTTCGGAACGCTACGGCGAACTGGGACACCTGTTTGCCAAGGTGACACCGCAGCCCCGTTTCCTCGAAGCCCCCGGTGAAGTCGATCTGGTTTACAGCATCAATGAAGATAAACCTTATCGCATCCGTAAAATTACCGCCCATATTTCCGGCGATAACCCCCGTACAAAAAGTTCGGTTCTCTTGAACCCGATGATGGTCGCACCCGGCGATCTGGCCAATCAGCGTCTGATTGCCAAGAGTAAACGCCGCATCGAAGGTAACCAGGTCTTCCAGAAAGGACCCCAGGATGGACCGCGCATCAATGTGACACGCGTCAATCCAGAGCGGGAAATGCTGGCCAGCCGCGAAAACGATATTCTGCGGGGACAGAATGCAGACGAGCAGCAGGTCCAGAAATTGCGTTATCCTAATCTCAAGTATCGCAGCCAGACTTACAAACAGCCTGCTCCTCAGCAGAATCAGGATCTGTTTGAAGGCATCAAAACCGAGCCCGTTTCTTATCAGTCTCCTCAGCGGACAGGACAGATCTTCCGCGGGCAGAACTATGATAACGGTATTCCGGAACCACTCAATCCGCTGTTTGGGGAAAGCCCCCTCGGCGATCCGATGGGCACCGAGTTTCCTCAGCAGCAACCTGGCTGGGTCGACCTGGACGTCTATGCCTCTGAAAGCCGTACCGGACGTCTGATGTTCGGCGTGGGTGTGAACAGTAACGCCGGTGTGGTCGGTTCGATCGTCCTGCAGGAAGAAAACTTTGACATTCTCCGTCCTCCGCGCAGCATGGAAGATATTCTCGATGGTACTGCCTGGCGTGGTGGCGGACAGCGGTTCCGTGCCGAAGCTGTTCCCGGTGATCAGGTCAGCCGTTACCTCGTTAACTGGACCGATCCCTACTTTCTGGATACTAACTTCAGTCTGGGTGTCAGTGGTTTCTACTTCACCCGTTACTATACCGACTGGGACGAACAACGTGTTGGTGGTCGTTTCTCACTGGGCCGTCAGTTGACTCAGGAATGGTCGATCAACACTCAGTACCGTCTGGAAGACGTCAAACTGTATAACCCACGTACTCCCACCCCCGCCATCGTGCAGGCGTCTGTGGGGGACAACCTGCTGAATACATTCCGCATCTCGCTGAACCATGACACGCGTGACGCCGCGTTCCTGCCAGCCGAAGGTCACCTGCTGGAATGGGCGGCTGAACAGGCAGTGGGCGATTACACTTACAGTCGCCTCGAAGCCAACGGCAGCCAGTACTTCACGTTGTACAAACGACCGGATGGCGGCGGACGCCACATCCTCTCGCTGAGTGCACAGCTCGGCTGGACCGATACTGATACCCCGGTCTTCGAACGTTACTATGCCGGTGGTTTCCAGACCTTCCGCGGCTTCGAATTCCGTGGTGTGACTCCCCGCGAAAACGGCATCGCCATCGGTGGTCGCTGGAGCTTCCTGGGTAGTGCACAGTACATGATGCCGATTACCGCAGACGAAATGATTCAGATGGTCTTCTTCAGTGACTTCGGTACCGTGGAAGAAGATGTTTCCCTGGATCAGTTCCGTGTCTCTGTCGGTGCTGGTCTGCGACTCACGGTTCCCGCCATGGGCCCGGTTCCCGTCGCACTGGACTTCTCTGTGCCTCTCGCCAAAGAGTCTTTCGACCAGACACAGGTCTTCAGCTTCTACGTCGGATTCACTCGCTAAGCCGAATGTTTCCCTCGCAGGTCTGACAGCGCTGTTCCCGTCGATCTCACGCAATTGATGCAGCCACTGGTTTCCCCTCCGTCGCTTTCTGAACTATGATAGGGTCTGTGAAAAAACATCGGATCCCGGCAGAGGGCACATTGGAAATGATTCTGGAAGGCATGGTCACCAGTCGCAATCAGGAGAGCGAGTATAATCTCGCGCCGATGGGGCCGCTGGTCGACCAGGAAATGACCCAACTCATCTTGCGTCCCTTCCAGACTTCACGGACCTGCCAGAATCTGAAAGAGACCCGCTGCGGTGTCTTTCACGTCGTCGATGATGTGCTGCTCCTTACAAAAGCCGCCATCGGTCGATTGGAGTCAATGCCGGAAACATTTCCCGCAGAACGGATCGAAGGGGCCGTACTCCAATCCGCCTGTCGCTGGTATGAATTCGAGATCGAATCGATCGATGATTCTGACCTGCGGACTGTCATGCAGGCCCGGGTTGTGCACCAGGGCCGCATTCGTGACTTCTTCGGTCTCAACCGGGCAAAGCATGCCGTCCTCGAAGCCGCCATCCTGGCCACGCGTACGCATCTGATCCCACAGGCCGAGTTATTACAGCAGTATGAGTCACTCGCCGAAATCGTGCGTAAAACCGCTGGTCCTGCAGAAACAGAAGCCTTCCGTTTACTGGAAGAATATGTCACCAGAGCGTATGCTGAGTTGCAGTCTTAATTCGTCTTATCCACACTCACGCCAGCTCGGAAATCAGATTCGCCATGTCACCTGAAGTGATCGTCACCACCGGAAGCCGTCTGCACTGGGGACTGCTTTCGCTCGCCCCCCGCACCGGGCGCGAATTTGGTGGCCTGGGGCTGATGGTGGAAGAACCTGCGCTGGTGCTCTCCGTGAGATCTGCTTCCTCGCAGGAAGATCAGATCTCGGGTAGTACTGGCAGCGCTGCGAAAATTCAGGCCGCGCTGCAGGTACTCCGTGCCAGTTCTCCAGACTGGTTCGGCGATCACTGTTTTGAAATCACGCTCCAGTCTGAAATCCCCCAGCACTCCGGCTTCGGTTCAGGGACACAGCTCAGTCTCGCAGTGGCCCGTGGACTGGCAGCGCTCATGGGGCAGGACGAACTTTCATCGGTCGAACTCGCTCAACTTGTCGATCGTGGTGCACGGTCTGCCCTGGGGGTTTACGGATTCGACAAGGGTGGATTTCTCATCGAAGCCGGAAAACGGGATTCCGCTGATATCAGTCCCCTCGTGTTTCAGGCTCCCTTTCCGGAACCGTGGCGGATTCTCTTAATCACCCCGCAGGACCAGGCTGGCATCTCGGGAGCCGTCGAAGCTGATGCCATTCAGCAGCTGGGGCCGATGCCAGACGCGTTGACGGAAAAGCTCTGTCGTCTGGCGCTGATGCAGCTGGCACCAGCTGTCCTGGAACAGAATTTTTCAGAGTTCACCAGCGGCCTGACAGAATTCGGACATTTAGTCGGTGAATTCTTTGCACCGGTCCAGGGGGGCGTTCTGGCTCATCCCCGGATGCGGGAACTGGAGCAACTACTGCTCTCACAAGGAGTTGAGGGCATCGCCCAGACCTCCTGGGGGCCGACATTATCTGTAATCTGTCCTGATGAGGGAGAAGCAGAGAGTCTCTCAAGTCTAATTAATTCAGCAGGTTACGGCGAAGAATGCCTGGCCCGTATCGTGAAACCGTTCAATCAGGGCGCCACGCTCGAACACCGGAAATCGGTCTGAACTTTGGATTTTGCCTGTGAAGTTTCAGAAACAGGTTGAATTCTCTGTGAGGATTTCTTCGACTATAGTCGAGGGCTGGTATAATATTTCACCCACAGCGTATACCTTTGAGACTGTATTCAATCGAGTAAAAGACGTATGAACTCCAGGAAAAAACAATCGGAAGTATCGCGGCGGGATTTTCTCCGGGTGGGCAGCTTAAGCTTTGTCGGTCTCTCCATGGCCGAGCGGGCCGCCCTCGCAGCGACTCGCAGCGATCGCTCTGAGAAAAACTGTATCCTGATCATGATGACCGGCGGCGCCAGCCAGCTGGAAACCTTTGATCCCAAACCCGATGCACCTGCCGAGATCCGGGGACCTTTGAAAGCGATCTCCACGACAGTGCCTGGTCTGCAGGTGAGTGAAGCATTTCCGCAACTCGCACAACGTACCGGACAGTTCTCACTGATTCGATCTCTCTATCACGATGCCGCCCCAATTCATGAAACCGGTCACCAGTTAATCCAGACCGGTCGCGTCTCACGCGGTTCGTTGAACTATCCCTGCTTTGGTTCGGTTGTCGCCCGCCAGTGGGGACCGCGGGGCGATGCGCCACCGTTCGTAGTACTGCCTCGTCTGCTACACTCCCTGGGAGTCAACACCTACCGAGGCCAGCAGGCAACCTTCCTGGGCGAAGAGTTTGCTCCCGCCACCACGATTGGAACAAAGTCAGCTTCCACCGAATATGAAATCGAAGTCGCCGGCGAATCTCCAGCCATCCAGCAGCAGTACGGCAAGCATCGTTTCGGCAAGCTCTTGCTCCAGGCACGGCAACTGGTTGAGCGGGGTACACGGTGTGTCGTCGTCAATCTGTTTGACGATCTGCATGAGCAACTGACCTGGGACTGTCACGGCACCGGCGCCGGGACCGCAGGAAAAGTTTACGAATACCGCGATTCACTCGGCCCAGCTTTTGACAAAGCCCTCTCCACGCTGCTCGACGATCTGGCCTCCCGAGGTTTGCTCCAGGATACACTCGTCGTAGCCACGGGTGAGTTTGGTCGCACACCACAAATCAACGCTTCCGGCGGACGCGATCACTGGCCGCATGTCTGGTCGGCCCTCGTAGCCGGCGGTGCGACTCCCGGCGGTCAGGTAATTGGCGCCAGCGATTCGCGGGCCAGCAGTCCCGTTGAGCGGCCCGTCCATGCAGCCGAACTGACGGCGAGCATTTATCAGCATCTGGGCCTCAATCCTCAGAGCTGTCTGGCACGTCAGGACGATCAGCAGATCAGCCTGGTCGATGCAGCACCGATTGGGGAACTGTTTCAGGGCTAAGCTGCAACTCTGTCAGTTTAAGGTCCTGTAGTTGATCCACTTTCAGGCGGTCTCGGAATCGGGACGTGGCAGATCTTCCGCAAGTACCTTTTCGACTTCCTGCAGACTGCACTGAAAACAGTTGCTGATTTCCTGCGCGGAAAAGCCAGCCTGGCTTAAATAGACCATCATCAGTCGTTTTTCTGCACTCGCGGAGAGCCGCCTCCGCTCCTGCTCATACATCAGAATATCTGGTCCCGCAGCAGATTGATCAGCCGACAGCCCCTGTTGTGCCAGCGCCAGTTGCGTCCGTAGACGATTGATTTCCTGATCCGCTTCCTGCAGCAGTTCATCCAGCACCCGCAGTCGATCTTCACTGCGGGCCTCCACCTCGCGACCGTAATCGTAGAGTTTGACCTCCAGCTGATTCAGCCGGTTCATCTGGTTCTGTTCCATACTGGTGAGTTCGCTGCGGGCCTCTTCCAGTGGATCGCGGTTTTTCGATTTGTGCTGTGCGCGAAAGTTTCTGCGAAGCGACCAGGCAATTACCAGGATCAGCACGCCCGTCAGAATTGTATTGGTATTATTCAGATCAAACATGTTTGGAAAGTCATCCTTTACTTCCAGACAATACCAGTGAGGAACGCATTCTGTATTCGGGGGCCATGATCTTCCTGATCAGGGGCCCGCGTCGATTAATGATCGTGATCGTGATCGTGATCGTGATCGTGATCGTGATCGTGATCGTGATCGTGGTCGTGATCGTGGTCGTGGTCGTGGTCGTGGTCGTGGTCGTGGTCGTGGTCGTGGTCGTGGTCGTGGTCGTGGTCGTGGTCGTGGTCGTGGTCGTGGTCGTGGGGCGCATGTGCACCCGAATCAAATGCGGTTTCTGCAACGCCTTCCAGCAGAAATGCCGCTTCAGCCGCCCGATACACGGTTCTCAGCGAAATCTGATGGGTAGCGGCTAACTCGGCACACGCTTCATATTCGGGAGTAAAAATCGACTGGTAGTTCGGTCCCAGCGACAGTTTCCCGGCGACTTCCCCCCAGGCGGTTTTGACCTGATGGGGTTTACGGGCGCGGATTGCACGTTGTAACTGATGTTTGCGGATGCCGAGAGTTTCGGTTTCTTCAAACAGAATTCCTTCCAGCTGCTCGGCTGACTCCGGTTTGCAGATCACACTCAGCATCACCGCGGGGCGATCCTTCTTCATCTGGATCGACGTGCTGTAGACATCCAGGGCTCCCGCTGCCAGCAGCTTCTGTTTGGTATGACCGATGATCTCTCCGGAGATGTCATCCAGATTGGTTTCCAGCAGGGTGACATAATCAGTGTGGGCGGGTGTCGCAACTTCGCCGACAAACAGCCTTAACAGGTTGGCTCGCTCCGGGAAGTTCTTGGTTCCCGCGCCATAGCCGATCTCTTCAATCGTCATCGGCGGAAGCATGCAGAAACGATCCACGAGCGTGGAAACAATGGCAGCGCCGGTCGGCGTGGTCAGCTCAGCCTGAATTGGAATGTCCGCCAGCGGAATCCCTTTCAGCAGCTCAGCGGTTCCCGGTGCAGGAACCGTACAGATTCCATGATCGATCTTGATCTGTCCAAAGCCGGTAGGAACCGGGCTGCAGAGAACCTGGTCAACTCCCAGCAGATCAAAGCCGATTGCGACGCCGACGATATCCACGATCGAATCGATGGCTCCCACTTCATGAAAGTGGACTTTGTCGATTGATGAACCGTGTACTTTCGCCTCCGCGCCTGCAATCGCCGAAAACAGCGAGAGGGCCAGCTCGTACTGGCGGGGCGTAAGCTTATCCGACTGCTTCAATATCGTGATGATATCACCCAAATGCCGGTGTGCATGCTGCTCTGGATGTTCGATGGTGACATAGGTCGCGTGAAAGCCCCCCTTGATTGTCGAGGAGAACGTCAGTTTCACGCCGGGCAGTCCCAGGGAATCGATGCCGGCACAAATCTGATCCGGGTCCACACCCGCATCCACGAGGGCGCCGAGGGTCATGTCGCCGCTGATTCCGGTAGAACAGTCTAAGTAAGCAATCCGCACAGTCAGGTATCCAGGGAAAAAGGGTTAAAAACAGGAAGCGAATTCTAAAGATAACGGGCAGGATCTCCAAGATCAATTCGTTGTCAGGCACCGCTGGAGAAACGGGGTAAGTTTATATCTCACAGCAGGATATCAAGCAGCGGCTTCTGCACCCAAGTGGGGAAAACGCAGGAATATCGCGGGTTTCTTGCTGCGAGGATGAAAAGTGTGCCGTGACAGGACGGGCCCTCAACGCTGATAAATGGGCAGGTATTGATATTCGACCGCCAGAGCGAGGACTGCCAGCGACGTCGCATAGACCTTGCCGGCTTCTTTTTCGCTCCCCTTGGTTGCCAGCCAGCTGCCGTCATGCTTCTGCATCTCCAGCAGTTGGGGCATGATCGTATCCCGGGTTTTTTTCCAGTACTCGCCTCCCATCTGGAACATCCCGACACTGCAGTAATACGCCCCGTAGAAATAATAGAATTCATCCGGGTGCAGGGGACGCTGCACGAGATAGTCGCCGGCTTCAAGGGCATCCTTGGTGTGATGCTGCCCGCAGATTTCCAGCGCCAGGATTCCGGTTCCCGTTCGCGTTGCACTGGGGGCACCGCCGGGTTGATAGGCAAAGCCCATGTTGTTCCGTCCCCGACAGTGGCGGACATACGCGACCGCTTTGTCGATCTGATCTGCAGAGATATCACAGCCGATGTTCTTCGCCGCACGCAGGGCCAGCAGCTGCCAGCCGGTCACACTCAGATCGCTGTCTTTACTCGTCTGATTATATCGCCAGCCTCCGGCGTTCCGTTTGTCTTTGGGAACATTCTGGGCTGCAACAATCAGTTTTACCGCCCGTTCCAGAACTTCGCGACACTTTTTCTCCCGTTCACCCGTCAACATCCCGGCCACTTCGGCCAGCATCAGCGTGCTGATCCCATGGCTGTACATCGGCCCATGACTCTTGTGGTGCACCACCAGCCCGTTATCTGCCTGGTGTGCGAGAACCCAGTCGATGCCTCTGTTGATCTGGTCACCATAGGGGCCCTCTTCGGGCACATACCCGGCCGCCATGAATGCCATGATCGCCAGAGAGGTCGCGGCCGTCGATTCACCATAAGAATTAAACGACCAGGCTCCGGAAGGCTGCTGTGTTTTTGATAAAAACTGAATTGCCCGCTGGATACTCTCGTCAGTTTTCTTTTTCTGTGCGTCCAGCTCCTGTGCCCGGCAGAGGGCAGGGGAGAGCAGCATCAGCAGTCCCAGCGGGTAAGCGATCAGCCTGAGTAACATTGAATTATCCTGTGATTGAAATCGAACCGGTCGCTTATTTGCTGTCGGATTTCGATTTGGCGATGGCTTCAAAATAATGTTTGATCAAGCGGGCGTATTCGGGATCAGTTCTGCTTTGCGAGCCTTGCAGAATCTCGGTATCCAGTTCGCCGGGCAGCTCACCCCAGTTTCGATTGGACATGGCTTTCAGCTTCATTTCCAGTTTACTGAAGTCCACATTCGTGCGGGCACCGCCCCCTTCGCTTTCTCCCTGACCCTTACCGGGGGCCATATTGCGGGAAGCGGTCTGGGACTGCTGACCCTTACCGGGATCGGAACCCTGCTGCGCTTTCGACTTCAATTCCGTCGCTGCCTGGGAAAGGGATTCCGCTGCCTGTTTGAGCGATTCGGCCGCCTGCTGCTGGGCAGACTGTTTTCCAGCCTGACCCGATTCTGCCGACTGTTGACTCTGGTTTTTCCCCTGCTGGCCTTGTTGGCTTTCGGAGGATTTCCCATTCTGACCTGATTGGGAATCACCCTGAGCCTGCTGCTGCTCGCCCGATTCGGTTGCTTCCTGTTTCTGGTCGGCTGGATTCGACGAGTCCGGCTGTGACTCGGCATCGCGGGGAACGGATTGCTGCTGTTCGTTTTGAGCCATCAGTTGATCCAGGGCACTTTTGAATTCGGGGTTCTGCTCCATCTGTTGCTGTGCCTGGCGGAGTTGTTGAGCAGCATCGGTGACCTGGTTGCCGACCTTTTCGGGAACCGGCGAATCATTGGCTTGCTGCTTGCGAGACTGCTGTGCCTGTTGGGCGGCAGCCTGTAATGCCTGAGCTGCCTGCTGCGCCTGTTTCGCAGCCTGTGCCAGGTCTTCCTGTTTCAGCTTATCGACCGCCTGTTGCATTGACTGACCAGCCTGTTCAGTCTGCTTGCGACTCTGATCTGCCTGGCGGCTCTCTTTATTCAGTTTAATCGGATCGTTTTCCAGCTTCTGCGAAGCCTCAGAGAACTGTCGCGTTAATTCCTGGGTCTGCTGAGCCAGTGTCTGTTGAGAATTCTGGATCGCTGCCTTCCGTGCCTCTTCCGAATTGGATGCTTCTGCCAGCTTGTTCGCAACTTCGCCCTGCAGTTGTGCCATCCGTTCTGCTTCTTCGAGGAACGCATCCCGTTCGGTATTCTGCTGCTGTTCTTTGCGTGCCTGTTGTGCTTCCTTGATTTCATCCGCAATCTGGGCAGCCCGATTTGCAGCCTGGCTCGCTTCGTGGAACTGCCCCACATTGGCCTGCTGTTCTGCCTGGATCGCTTCGCGTGCCATCTGAGCCGCCTTTTGTGTCGACTCTGATTCGGCGCCAAACTTCTGGGCAGTCTCCAGCAGGAAGTTCGCTGCGGCATCCGCCAGGTTTCGTTGCTCCTGTTGCAGGGCACGCATTTTTTCCTGAGTCGTAGATGGTGCCTGTGCCCGGGCAGGCTCGTTGCTCATGTTGGTTTCGGCAGGCTGACTGTTCGTAGACGGCTCGTTGTTCGCAGCGGCGGTGGCGGCGTTTTGCGGTGCATCACCATTCGCCGGGGCCGCGGGCTGAGCCGGAGGTGTCGCTGCATCGTTGCCCTGAGGTGCTGCACCCTGTGGGGCCGCTGGTTCAGGCGCTTCCGCATCGCGGGGCAGGGGACGACCCGCAGATACCGGGGCCTGCTGCTGCATCGCTTCAGCGAGTTGCTGTTGTGGCTCGACCAGTTGCGATGCCTGGGTGACCAGGGAATCGAGCTGTTTTAACTGAAAGTTGCGGGCAGCATCTACCAGTTCCGGTCGACGATCCAACAGGTCATCCAGGTCTTTCGTCAGACGGGACTGACGGTGTTTCAGTTCGGCCTGTTCGTTTGACAGCTCCTGCTTCATTTCCGGTGTCAGTTTTAACTGCTGATGCGGATTATTCTGTTTCTCAGGCGTCTGGTTATCCGCCTGCTGCGGCTCTTCTGGTTTTTGCATCTGCTGTTTGACCGACTCTACCTTGTCGTTGAACGCCAGCATGTCATTCGCCAGGTGATCGGTCTCTTCCGCCAGACGATCCAGATTGTGCAGATCGTTTTCCAGTTCGACCAGTTTTTCATACTGGCGTACCAGGTCATCGATCTTCTTTTCTGTCTGCTGCATGGCAGCAGGTACCGGTTTGAGTTCCTGCTGCGCCTGTTCTCGATTGTCGGCTGCTGCCGCGGATTTCAGTGTATCGTGGTTTTGGACGAAGTCGTTCCGGGCGAGGTTCTGTGTCTGCTCTGCCAGTTTCTGATAGAGGGGCAGTTCCAGAAATTCATTCGCCACAGTTTCCAGCTGCTGAGCCAGTTTTCGTTCCTGCTTGGTCAGCTCCTGCAAAGACTGTTCATCCTCGGGGGAGAGCGCCTCCTGTTTTTTCTGATCTTTCAGGTCGGCAATCTCTTGCTTGACCTGTTCTTGATGTGTCTTGAATTCCTGCTGAATCTTCTTTAATTCATCCCGCAGTTTCTGCTGCCGGGCTACGACACCTGCCGAAAGCTGCTGCTCTGCATTCTTGTCAATGCCAAAGACACGCGGCGTCGACCAGACCACATTCGGCCCCGGAACTTCGCGATTGTCTGCAGCCTTGATGCGATAGGTAAAGATATCCGCCTGGTCGGCCTGGAGTTCTTTGAGATCGATTTTGAATTCATGGTCCACCGTGGACGTTCCCAGCTTGTCGGCGGGGACTTTGACCACGGTCGCTTTCTCGTCCAGTTTCTGAATCTCCAGTTCCAGTTCATTCACGGCATAATCATCAAGCACTTTGACAGGAACGGAGAATGTCTCACCAGGTTTATAGAACTCCGGTTGATTGTAGAGAGACAGCTCAATTTCCGGTGCGCGATCCTGAGTGATCTTGACCAGATGCTCAGAAGTCTGGTTTTTCAGTCCGCCCTCTTTACTGTGAAACTCAATATGAAAGACAAAGCTCTGGTTGCCAACGGGCAGATCCAGTTGTGCAGTCAGCTGATCCTGACCGATATTCAAAGGTTGCTCTTCGACCGGCGGACGTTCGTTGTTCTCTGCACCAGATGCGTAGTACTGATAAAAGAGTGTGGCCTGACTGATCGGTCGATCGAACGTCAGCTGCAGGGCGATCTGGCTCTGTTCCATCACGCGGATTTCGCTGGGAAGCACCGTCAGCTCCTCCGCCGCCTGTCCGGTATAACGAGGCGGCGTGATGACCACTCGCGTATCGGTGATCGAGGGAGGCTCCGCCACCTGGATGGCATACTGCTTCGTACGGCTCGATCCGCTGGAAATTGAATAGGTAAATCCGCTCAACAGTCGCGAAAACTGAGTTGTGTAATGACCGGCTGCCTGATCGAGATCCATCCGGCGTGAGAACGGTTGTCCTTCCGCGTCTTCCCAGGCAATCCAGACCTCATCGATGGTTCCCGGCTGCTTGGTGTGCCAGTGAGGAGTGGCAATGATCTGCAGGTCCTCGCCGCGGGCCACTGTTCCATCGCCCGGTTCAACTTCGAAATAGAGTGAACTGACCGTCCCGAAATTCCCCCAGGGAACGATACTGCGAGAAATCAGCAACTGGTAAGCGTCGGGCCAGAACAGGAGCGGCGTCAGGAAGATGATAATGGCAATCCCGGCACTCATCACGAAACGCATGGCGCGATCGGAGGGTACCGAATCGGTAATATTGAAGTTCGTCAGCGAAGCGATGGTCTCCCGCGCCAGGCGTTCGCGCATCACGGAGGAACTCGTGTCGTCGTGAGCGACGGAGAGTTCCAGAACAGAAGTCAGTCGTTCGTTGAGAGACGACTGCGATTCCTCGACAATCGCCGCCAGTTCGATGGGGGTCCGCTTATGAAAGACCCGTCGGAGCATACCAAACCAGAGACAGCCCACCAGCACCGTTAATGAAAACGAAGTCAGGGCAATCCGGGCCGTGTTATTCAATGAGAACACAAAATCAAGACTGATCTGGACTGTCACCAGGCAGATCAGAACCAGGATCACAAACCCCAGTCCCCGCAGCAGAGCCAGTGAGCGGATGCGCCGATCCAACTGGCCTAATTGCCGTTTGAGTTCATTGACGAATTGATCTAACTGTCCATCCATAGTCGTTCTCTGAGAGAAGTAGTGATCTGGTCAGGGTTTGCGAGCGATCTGTTCCGTCCATAAATCGCATATCCGGAATGCAGGCCGGATGGGGAGCCGGAACGGAACTCCTGATATTGTAACAGGAAATTCCGTGAAATAGGGATGAAAAAAGGGTGGGAACCCTAAAAACTTTTAAGGCAGACCGTTCAGCTTACGCAGAGCCCATTCGACAGTCAGGATTCCCATGATCAGTACCAGAATCAGCCAGTGATCCCAGAGCGAAACTTCGTCCTGGTTGGAGATTTCCTGGTTCAGATTAGGGATCAGCTCCAGCAACTCGTCGATCGTTCCCGGGGTCAGCAGTTTCCCTCCACTCGACTCAGCCATTTCGGTGAGCAGTTGCGGGTTGGAGGCAAGGTTACCCAGCTCGATCGTTTTGACTTCATGTACAAACAGGGGTGTGACAATCTCCTTGTCGCCTGGCTGCTGAGTCGACGGTTTGAGCCTCAGCTCGTATTCTCCCGGATCCAGCTCGGGGAGGTTCGCTTCCTGCAACTGCGGATTGTTTTTCTGGGTCTGCAGTTCGAATGAAGCGACGATCTGATCCGGCTCCGCGGCCCGGACGATTTCGACGGTTGATTTAATATTCGGATGTTCTTTCAGATACACCTGAGTCCATCGTGCGGTCGCGGTCGCGATTTCGCCGGCGTCGACATCGGTTTTATTCAGACTGAATTTGACGAACTCATTTCCTGCCGAGGCTTTGTTACGGGCGGCCCACCGTGCCAGCTGACCCCAGAAACGATGATGGTAGCGATCTCCCATGCGGAACCGCCAGCGCCAGGTGCTGTCGATCCCAATCCAGATCACCTGTCCCGCGCCATACTGCCTGACCACAATCACGCCATCCCGCTCTTCATTCAACGGCGCATTAAAGGGAGACAGACCATAGGCGAGGACCGTTGCCCCCGGTTTGAGTGTCCCCTGCAGAAACCAGAGGTGGCCCGGCAGATTTTTCCAGATATCCCGATTCACATCCGGAGTGGCATCAAACTGGAACAGGGGCTCCAGCTCTCCCTCGGGGGTCAGAGCCAGGTGCATGCCTCGTTCATTGGGAGGAACTTTGAAATTTGCCTGGTTCCAGTCGACGACACTCAGATCTTTCACGGGCAGCAGTTCGTTCAAAGTTTGCGAACGGTGTTGCAGCGGTAGATATTTTTTGCCTGCCAGCAGTACCAGGGTCCCTCCCTGATCGCCGACAAACGCTTGAATCTGTTTCCAGTGTTCTTCCTGGACATGTTCGGGCGAAACGTCGCCGATAATGATCAGATCTTTGTCGGCAAACGGCTTTGGCTGTTCTGCATTATTGTCAGCCACCTGGTTTGGCTGCGGGGCGTTGATCAACAGCTGATTCGGAAAGAAGGGCTGCGGCAACAGGCCCATATAAGGCTGTTCGAACAGCACCTGCTGCAGATCGATGCGTTTGTCCCGTTCCAAAGCGTTGTGCAGAAAACGGAATTCCCACCGTGCGGTCTCTTCCACCAGCAGCACATGCGATTTGTCATCGACGAAATTGATCGCAAAGGTTTTTTCGTTGTTATCCTCGCGTGTTTCTCCCGGAAGAATGTCCGTTTCCAGCCGGTACTCCTGTCGTCCCGGCTTATCGGATCCCAGTTCAAATTCGAGTAACTGACTTACGCCGGAAGACTTGAAGCGTTTCACCGCCAGTTCCTGATCTCCCTGCATCAATGCCACGCGGACATCCTGTCCCTCAAAACCACTCGTGCCAATGCGGGCTTTAAGTAAAGGCTTGTCGTCTTTGAATGCGGTTTGTGGATAGTCGAGTGCTGATACAGAGATGTCTTTCGGCTGATTCGCCGATCCGAGCAGTACCGGATAGACGGGGACCTTCATCTGCCCCAGTTGTTCTGCAGTCGAGACCGGATCTAACTGGCTATTGTCGCGTCCGTCGGTCAGCAGGACGTAACCGGAAATCGGTGAGTTGCCGGACTCCGAACCGCTGCCCGCCGCTTTCAGGGCCTGTGACAGATTCGAAAGTTCCATGTGCACCTGGTCGGGAACTTCCGCCAGTGAATTCTCCAGGGTTGTCTGTTCGGTGGGGACTGCATCACCGGCAAACAGGACGAGGTCGATGTCGCCGCGCTGTTTTAACTGGTCCAGAATCGGATGCGCGGGATTGGTCAGCAGTTTCTGGGCGATCTCTTTGCGGGACATCTGATCGATCTCGTCAAAAATAGTTTCCAGATTCTCGCGGCGGCTCTCTGCCAGTTGGGTCCGTTTTTCCGGGTTCGCGGTCTCACTCTCTTCGACCCACGCGGGTTCTTCACCCGCTGCATAAGCAGCCTCCCACCGATCGAGTCGTGCGTCGATCTGATCGTTGCCAATCATTTTCAGGGCCCGCGCCAGTTGCAGCTTTTCCAGCTTGCTCGCGTGGCGGTCCTGCGTATTCATACTGTCCGAAACATCCAACGCAACAATCAGGCGGCCTGTTTTTTCGGTATTGAATGACCAGGTAAGTACTGGCTCGAGGAAGGTGAGCAGAATTAGAATCAAAGCGGAGATGCGGAGTGCAATCAGTGCATTGCCGATGCCGTGCGAAACCAGTCGCCGCTCGTAACGGAACAGCAGGATGATGCTGACCAGCACCACCAGCACCGCGCAGACGCTGACAATGGTCCACCCGCTCCATTCGAGGCTGTTAAACTGGAAATGCTTTTCCATCAGTAGGACAACGTTCTTTAATTCAGGTTTCTCTGGAAATTATTGATTCTCTTCCGGGAGCGACACATGTCCTCCCTGTACCAGTCGCCGGGTCAGGAACATCTCCCCAACCATCAGTAGTAAAAAGATCAGCAACAGAAAACGCCAGAATTCGGTCTCCGACACATCGGAGAACATCAACTGTTTCAGTTCGTCCAGCGTTTTGAAAAAAGTAAAGTGATACGAGTCTGTCAGCGATTTCTGCTCGACCTCTGAGAGTGGCGTCAGGTTCGACTCGCTGCGATCAAAGTTCACAACGAATCGATCGGACCTCAGTTCCTGGTTCTGGTCTGATTTTGGATTCAATTGATAGACGCCGGGCAGAGCGGTGTTCGTGCACTGAAAGGTCGCACCATTGACAGCCTGATCGATGGTACCAACTGCTGGTTTCCCGTTGGGATCCAGAAAGGTGAACTGCTCAATGGTCGTCCCACCCGGCACCGGAACCACAATCGGCTCATCCAGTTGCAGGTTGCGGAATACGCGTCCCGAGGAAAGTTCAAATACCGCCTCGTGCAGGAACGGAACATAATCCGGCTTGCTGGGTAGATTGTTCCAGTCCGCATCGAGTGAGGAAGTCATCAGCAGTACACGTCCCCGCGCGTGGTTCATCATTACCAGTAACGGTTTCTGATTGGACAGCCTGGCGATGGACTGAGGGGCTGTCGAAGGACTGGAGTCGGCCGCATCCCCTTGCTCCTCAGCAGGGAGGGCCTCGACATCCAGTAGTGTAAGATCCCACCAGTGATTGAACCGCGCCGCGGTCAAGCCGTTGGCATATTCACCGCGAAAACGTTTCAGCCAGGGAGTCTGCAGGCTGTCAGAGTCGATCTGTATCACGTTACCGAATTCAAGACCCTGGGCGGCTTCCTTTGATTTCAACTCAACGGGGATCAATCCCTCAGCTTTGAATAACTGTCGCTGGTACTGTTCCGGATCGACCTGGTCCCCCAGAGCCAGCATGACGCCACCACCCTGCTGATTGACAAAATCAATCAAAGCTCCCGCCTGCACGTCAGTCAGAGCATCGACGTTTGCCAGGATGACCACCGCCTGGTTCTTCAACAGGTCTGCAGTAAGCTGGTCTTTTTCAATAACCGTGGTCTGAATCCACGGAGTCCGGTTTGTGGGGGCCGTGAGTGCCAGGTTGGCGAAAAAGACTTCACTACGGGTCGGGTCGAAACTGGGCGTGCCATCTACCAGGAGCACGGGCAGTGCGCTGGTGACCTGCAACGCTGCATCCGAACGGTCATCGCCAGGCAGGTTGTCTGGATCAAGGACGACGCTAATGACGTGCGTCCCTTCCTGCTCGAAGCGATGCTGAAACTCGACCGCCGCTTCGCCGTGATTTTCAATTTTGATCGACTGCGTTTTTTCTTTGATCCGCTGACCATCAATTTCGAAATAGACCGGGCAGATCAGTGTCGGCTCCGGACCGTCATAGCGGATGGTGGTCGAAATGCGGACAGGCAGATTTTTGACGCAGACTTCCCGCGAAAGGGTAAGCTGGTCAACACGCAGGTTGGTTTGTAACCCTTCATTTTTTTCGCCGGCAACATTGGTCGCCCAGAGGTCAATCGGAACCGCAGACTGCTGCATCAGATCATTAACCTGATCCCAGAGCAGGGTATCCTGGGGTGTCCAGCCGAACGCCTGGTCGTCGGTCAGCACGATGATCTCGCGTTCGAGGTTAGATGTCTTCCCCAGGATCTGAATCGCTTTGCTGACAGAATTCGCGAGATTCGATTCACCTGCAGGTGGCGGCAACTCGTTCAGCTTCTCGCGGACCATCGCAAAATTATGGGTGGGAGATTCGGTTACCAGTCGCGGTTGATGCCGGGCATCGATAACTGAGATTGTGTCACCCGGATTCAGTTCTTCCAGAAAGCGATGCACCCATTGAATGGCTGCGGAGTGAGGCGTGGTTGTTTCTCCCTCCCAACCCATACTGTAGGAACCGTCGATCACAAAGACGACGTCTCGAGACTGTGTTGAAATGAACTGGGAGAGAAAACCACCGGAAATCCACGGGCGGGCCAGCGCGAAGGTGATCAATGCGACCAGCAGCATGCGGATTGCCAGCAGAAGCCAGCCTTCCAGGCGGATCCGTCGTCGCGTGCGGCGGCCCAGCTCCAGAAACTGCATCGCCCCCCATTGTACGACGTCATATTTCTTGCGGCTCAATAAATGCACCAGTATCGGCAGCGATAATCCCAGCAGGCCGAGAAGCATCATCGGATTTAGGAAATCAAATGTCATGACTGCCTGCTGAGAACGGGTATGGGACTGGAGTAGAGCACGAGGATGGTTTCAAAAGGGAGACAAGCCGCATTATATGGTGAAATCGTTGTAAATGGTATCGCCTGTCTGATTTCCTTTTTCAGGGAGACTTAAGTACAGATTTGCATGGAACAGGTTGGGAATTCCCTGTCCAACGATTATGATGGACTCAACGGCCCTCTGTAAACATGTCCGCCCCCATTTAATTCTGATTCGACCCTCCTGAGAGACCAACGAGGCTGATAGTATGCTGTCCTGTTCTACGAAATTTCTCCCCGTTCTGTTAGTCACGATTTCTCTGTTCTGCAGCGTCCCTGCGATTTCCGCACAGGAAATTCAGCCCGACAAACTGAAGTCGGCTTATGATGTCGTAGTCTATGGGGGAACTTCCGGAGGCATTGCAGCTGCGCTTCAGGCACACCGCATGGGGAAAACCGCACTGCTGATCGAGCCGGGAAAACATCTAGGCGGTCTCTCTTCCGGGGGACTGGGGGCAACGGACATCGGCAACAAAGCTGCGATTGGCGGAATCGCCCGGGAATTCTACGGAAGACTGGGTACGTATTACAGTCAGGATGATTCCTGGGTTTATCAGAAACAGAGTGACTACAAGAGCCGACGCAAAAAAACATCTGAAACCGAAATGTGGACTTTCGAGCCTCACGTGGCGGAAGCGACCTTTGAGCAGATGCTGACCGCGGATCAGGTTCCCTGGCTCAAACAGCAGCGACTCGATCTCAAACAGGGTGTTCAGAAAGCAGACGGACGCATCTCCGCGATCAAAATGGAAGGGGGCCTGGTCGTCAAAGGCAAGGTCTTTATCGACGCGACCTATGAAGGTGATCTGCTGGCGGTCGCCGGCGTCTCTTATCACGTCGGTCGCGAGTCCAACGCCACTTACGGCGAAACATTAAACGGGATTCAGACCCGCAATGCCGTCTTTCATCAGTTCATCAAACCCGTTGATCCCTACGTCGTTCCCGGAGACAAGAGCAGTGGTCTGCTCCCCGGAGTGCAGCAGGAAGGGCCCGGCGGGAAAGACGGAGACGGCGACCACCGCGTGCAGGCTTACTGTTTTCGCATGTGTACCACGGATGTCCCCGAGAACCAGCGGGAATGGGTGAAACCGGAGAATTACGATCCCCAGCGATACGAACTGCTGTTGCGTAACTTTGAAGCCGGCGATCACCGGGTTCCCTGGAATCCGGTTCTGATGCCGAACCGAAAGACCGACACGAATAATAATTTCGCGATCTCGACCGATAACATCGGGATGAACTACGAATACCCCGATGCGGATTACGAGAAACGCGATGAGATTTTCCAGGAGCATCTGACTTACCAGCAGGGCCTGATGTGGACCCTGGCCAACAGCCCCCGCGTACCTCCTGAGGTGCAGAAACAGTTCCAAAAATGGAAACCGACGAAAGACGAATTCCAGGATACCGCAGGCTGGCCCTTTCAACTTTATGTGCGTGAAGCCCGTCGCATGATTTCTGAATATGTCATGAACGAGAAACATTGCACGTCGGAACTCGTCGCCAATGACAGTATCGGTCTGGCCGCATATACAATGGACTCACACAATCAACAGCGGTATGCCATTGATGGTAAGACTCTCAACGAAGGAGATGTGCAGGTCGGCGTGCCGAACCCCTATCCGATTTCCTATCGTTCTATCCGTCCTCGAAAGTCTGAGTGTCAGAACTTGCTGGTGCCGGTTGCAATGGCTGCTTCGCATATCGCCTACGGCTCCATTCGTATGGAGCCCGTATTTATGGTCTTGGGACAGTCTGCAGCGACTGCAGCCAGTCAGGCCATTGATGCTGATTCCGCAGTACAGGACATCGATTACCCCACATTAAGGAAAAAGCTTCTCCAAGACAAACAAATCCTGATCTGGACTGGTCCGCGTAAGGAACCACCGATTCGCGTCAAATCGCTGGCAGGTATCGTAGTGGATGATCGAGACGCCCGGAGTTCACTCGGCTGGAAAAAAAGTTCGTCCGTCACTCCCTATGTCGGACAGGGCTATCAGCATGACGGCGACACTGATAAGGGAAATCGGAAAATTGTCTTCACTGCAGAGATTCCGCAGGATGGCATTTACGAAGTGCGTGTGTACTACGTTCCCTCATCCAACCGCGCCACTAATGTTCCTTACGAACTGCAGACTGCTGAGGGACCAGTGACCGTTCGTGTCAACCAGCGTAAAAAGCCCGAGCAGGGTAAATATCAGGTGCTCGGGACATTTCTGTTCAAATCAGGAAAACAGGAAATTCTCACTGTTTCGAACCAGGGGACCGATGGGCATGTCATTGTAGATGCCCTGCAACTGGTTCCCCTCGAGTCGAAATAAGAGGAAGCGACAGCAGGCACTCGATGAAAAAGCAGGCACAGCGTTTTTCATTCAGCATTACTGCGAACGGGAAGGTTTCTCATGCGACAGCTTTGTTTCAGGTTCTCTCTCTATTCCTGCCTGATTATTTTCACAACATTATTGACCGCGCAGCAGCTGCACGCGGATCTGTTTACTTACATCAATGAAGAAGGAGCCTTAGTAACCGAGGAAGCGACATTATACGGCTCTGGAAAAGAAGCGGGCGAGATGCTGCACGCGCTGCTCAAGCCGGATGGATCTCTGACTCTCGTACCTCAGGGGAAGATCCAGAAACGGGAACTGAAGGCACCCCCTAAACCCCTGACCGTCGAACAAATGGCCAAAAACCTCGAGCAGAAGTTTGGCGCGAAAACGTTTCGCTACTACATCGAAAAGCCATTCGTCATCGGCATCGTGCTGGCGGCACCGCTGGATGGTTCGGATCGAACCGAAGTCCGCGTGCAGTCGTTCATGAAAAAAGCGGGACGCTTCATGCACAATGTGGACGTCATTTTCGAAACCTATTCGCGGAAGATGGGGATCGAACTGCAGGATTATGAATTCCCGATGGCCATGCTGATTTTCGAGTCGGACGACGACTTCGAAAGCTTCGCGAAAGAAACTACCGGCCTGGGTGACGGCGCGTCGAATGTGCTGGCTTACTATTCGGGGATCTCCAATAACCTGATTCTCCGCATGAGTGAATGCAGTTCGTTTGATACACCGCTGCACGAAGCCATTCACCTGCAGACCACCAATCGCGGTGTGGTCAAACGCCTGGCACCGGTTCCCACCTGGTTTATGGAAGGAATTGCGACCGGCTTTGAAGGGGATGGCGACCGGATCAACGTCAGCCCGGAGCGGATCAATACGCATTATGCTCTTCTGTCGGGTATCGCGAAGCTCCTCAACTGGGGAGAAGTCGTGGCCCTCAATGGCGTCTTTCAGGGAAGCATCCTTTCCGGGGATGCTTACGTGCATGCCTGGGGACTGCACTGGATGCTGGTGACGCAATACCCCGATGAATATGTCAAGTACGTTCAGCACCTTTCGGCCATGGAGCCATTCGAGGAGTCCTCGCCGAAACAGCGCTACGACGACTTTGTCAAGATAATGAAAGTCCGTCCCGAATCGCTGCAGCTGCGGTTTAAAGTGGAACTGATTCAGGCAATCCTCAATCAGAAAATCAAACTACCGCCGCTCGAAGACCGGACAGTCCATCTGGAAAAACACAAACAGGAAATGGCCATCGTTAAAGTGACGGCGACCGCTTATTCCCGACTTGCACCACCCCGGATTGAAGGTTGGTTGCAGAACATCTCTCCCTTTCGACCGATGACGTTTCACGTCACGGTACAGACTGATGCCGGCACCTACGCCGAATGGTACTTGCCCGAAGTCGGAATCCGCCGCAAGGTCAAGCTGAATCCGCAGATTGCCAGACAGTTGATGCGGGGTGGGCAGGGAGGTCAGTGGAAGACTTATCATGTCGAAGTCGAATCTGCCTATCCTGGTAGTGAGACGGCTCAGGCCTGGGCTGCAGGAAGATTGCCGGTACCTGTTGTGTCGCGTCGCGTTGAGATACAATCGGGTAACTGAACCAATTCGTAATGTTAAAGGACGAACGATGAAACTCTCCCTCTCGGTGCGGATCGCGGAAGCGGCCTGCAAAACCAGGTTGAATATCCCCTTTGCGGAACTGGCTCAGATGGCCGCAGATCTGGGGTATGCGGCTCTCTGTATGCGAGCCAGCGTCGTGGGGGTACAGAGTTCCGATGCGGAACTTCAACAGGTGAAATCGATCGTCGATGCCGCCGGTCTGGGGATCTCCATGATCACAGCCGACATGAATATTCCTCAGAATAATGATCAGTCCCCCCAGGCACTGCAGGAATTCGAACCGACGCTGCACGTCGCTGAAATGCTGGGAAGCCCGCTGGTGCGAGTCTGCCTCAAACAGGAGTCCGATATCCCACACGCTCAGAGGGCCTGTGATCTGGCGGCAGAACGGGGTGTGCAGCTGGTACATCAGTTTCATCCAGCCTGTCTGTTCGAGGAACTGGAACGCTCGATCGAAGTCTTAAAGCAGATTGATCGTCCCAATTTTGGCGTGATCTATGAGGCGGCCAGCCTGCTGATGTGCGGACAGCCTTATGGCGAATCCGCCATACGGCAGATTCGACCCTGGCTGAAAAACGTGTATGTGCAGAATCTGGTGATCACCGAGGACGGGCCCGATCACCTGGAGACCTGGTGCCTGGGAGACCGTCCCTTCCAGTTGCTCCCTTACTGGGATGAGAGCGGCCGTGGAATCAATTTTCGCGAGGTGCTGGCAGGATTAAATGCAGTGGACTATGATGGCTGCTTCACCATCCATCAGGCGGAAGGTATTGTTACCGCCGACGATGCTCGCAATTATGCGGCTCGCTGTAAAGAGTGGGTGGAATCGCTCAACTCCTGACAGATTCAAAGATGGGAATGAAGAAAGCTTTTGTCGTCAGTTTCGAACAGTTGCCCGCATTTCTGCTGGGCTGTTACGGGCATCAGTGGATTGAAACACCCAACTTCGATCGCCTGGCGTCCCAGTCTGTAGTCTTCGATCAGCATTTTGCGAACGATCTCACCTCTCGTGGCAACACGTTTCCCTGGTGGACGGGACAGACTGTCCCCACTCAAAACAATTCTTCAGCAAGCGAGACCGCCTGTTTCGTCTCACGCTTGAAAGCACAAGGCGTGCTTTCAACGTTGCTGCTCGAAACGGAAGCTGACGTCGGTCGCTCCGCGTCGATGCGTGAACAGGAACCGTTCTTTAATCAATTCGATGATGTAACAACGGTAACCGGAAAGAATGGTTATGAGCTCAGCGAAGCGGATTCCCCATTCGCGAGACTGATTCAGACTGCTCTCGAACGCCTGCCCGACTGGATGGCATCGCCCGATGATCAACTGATCTGGCTTCGTTCAGAAGGAGTGCCTCCACTGCCACTGGCACCGGAATTCTATGCTACGCTCTACCTGGATGAAGTCCTCGATCAGGGAGACGATACAGAGGAAGAGAGTGAATTCGTCGCGGATGAACTTCCGCTAGAGCCTGCAGAAGAGGGTGATTCTGAGGAAGAGCTGGATGACGCCCTTGATCTTGAAGAGGACGATGACTGGGAAGAACTGATTAGTGCTGTCGTCGCCCTGTTCCAGAGCCCGGAGGAGTGGGGGGATCTGGATGATGACGAACGCCGGATGGCGCGGGCCGTCTACGCAGGCTACGTCACATTGCTCGATCAGTGGCTGGGACGCTTCCTGGATTCCCTGCACGAGTACGCAGAACAGCACTCCATTTTATTAATCGTCACGGCGGCACGCGGTGGTAGTTCGCTGCTCGGTCCCGTAAGAGACGCGGAAGACTGGGGACTGTTCGAAGAAACCACGCACGTCCCCCTGTTGATATTTAATTCCGGGAATCAGCAGCAGGGGAACCGACGCCAGTTTCTCTCGCAATCGGCAGATATTCCCGCGACCTTGTCAGCCTGGTGGAGCCTCGAATCCACAGAAAATATGATAGGGGGAACGGACCTCCTGGCGCTGATTACGGGTCAGGAAGAAATGTCGGAACCGGTCATTCACGCTGCCAGTGATGAGGCGGTTGCAATTCGTACCCCGGAATTTTATTATCTCCAGCGCCGAGACAAACAGCCTTCTGACGCAGAGCACGAAACGCATCCCCTCCCGGAGACAGCACCAGTTCAGCTCTATCAGAAACCTTCAGATCGCTGGGATGTCTACGAGCAGCATTCACAGCACCCGGAGACGGTGGCTGCGTTTGCAGAACTGCTGAATGAAAAACAGACCGGAAGCACATCATGAAGATCTATCATAATCCCCGTTGTGGCAAGAGCCGCCAGACACTCGCCTTGATTGAAGAGGCGGGTATTGAACCCGAGATCATCGAGTATCTCAAGACTCCGCCCACGGCTGAAGAACTCGATGCCATCCTGAAGAAGCTCAAATTGGAACCGCAGCAGCTGATGCGGAAAGGTGAAGCGATCTATAAAGAACTCAAGCTGGCAGAGCGGGAGCTGAGCCGTGATGAAGCAATCGCGGTGATGCTGGAGCATCCCAAGTTGATCGAACGGCCGATTGTCGTTCAGGGACGCAAAGCGGTCCTGGGACGTCCCCCTGAAAACGTAAAAGAACTACTGTAGGAAAATCTGTCTACAGATTGCGGCCGACGAGTAGTCCAATCGCGAAGGTCAATGCACCAAACGTCAGCAGCAGAATGAACCAGGTGCCGGTAGGTAATTCAAACCGGGAACTCCGTTTCAGTTTCCCCTTCTTTTTCTCGGCCAGTACGTTTGATGCCCGCTGTTGTGCGAGACTGGCCAGATGAGACAGCTCTGCTTCATGGTTCACGTCCGTGACATCTGTCACAGCCACATTCTGCTGGCTGACCGGAGTGATGGGCGTCTCAGGTGTCGGGTGCGAGGCAGGCGCTTCAACCGGTTCGGGGGCTGAGGATGTTTGCACCGATTTAACAGGGATCGCCTTGAACGCCTCTTCAGGAACAGATACCGGCTCCTTCGAAGTGGATGTTTTAGCCTGGCTCTGAAGTTCGAGCTGCTTTTTCTCAAGGGTCACATTACTGCCCAGGGCGGCTAACTCATCCAGGGCATTCGCCAGTTCAGCATCCTGCAGATCCAGCTTGGGCTGCGGTAAAGGGACCACTTCTCCATCCAGGCCGGGGACGCGTACCGACATTCCACAGGTCGGACAGTCTACAACATCACCCGCTTTGGAGCGGGAAATCCCCATCAGTTGATCACAGTGCTGGCAGCGAAATTTGATCGGCATCTTCAAATGTTTTTCAGTATCAATATCGTAGAACAGGTAACGACCGTCAGATTGCAGTTTCAGCCTCTGATCTGTCGCCCCTTTTGTTCTGCAATCCCCTTTTACAGACTGCGTGTCCCTGCCTGTAAAGTTCGATATAACAGGAGTTTATGGCGGAAAATCAGTATCTCTCCCCCAGTAGAGGATATTAAATGCTGATTCTTCTGTTATAATCATAGACAGAGCGGAGTACAGAATAAATCCATGATCTGGAACAAATTGCGAAGTTCTGAATTCTTGGAGAGTTAACACAAGAGGCCTTGAAGTGGATGTAGAAGAATTTCTGAAAAGGGATGTTAACCGACGACAGTTTCTGGATCGCAGTGCGCGCAATGCAGCCGGAATGGCTGCGGGCGTCGTGGGACTGGCCAGCAATATGGCTCTGGCAGATTCCGCTCCCAATGAACGCGTCGTACTCGCCGGGATCGGGATGCGGGGGCAGGGGAAGTTTCTGACCTCCAGTATGGCTGCCTTTCCGGATGTCCACATCAAGACGATCTGTGATGTGGATGAAGCCGTCATTCCGGCTGCCGTGAAATCCATCGAAAAAGAGCAAGGAACTCCCCCGGAAGTTGTCAGCGATTTTCGTAAGGTGCTCGACGATCCCGAAATTGATGGCGTCGTGATTGCTACTCCCGATCACTGGCACGCCATGATGGCGATCATGGCCTGTCAGGCTGGTAAAGACGTCTACGTGGAAAAACCGGTCTCACATAATCTGCACGAAGGCCTCAAAATTATTGAGGCGGCCCGCAAGCATCAACGCGTGGTCCAGTCCGGCATCCATCAGCGCAGCGGATCGCATTTTCAATCCGCGGTCGAATTCGTACAGAGCGGAAAACTGGGCGACGTCAGACTGGCCAAAGCCTGGATTATCCATCGCCGCAAATCGATCGGTCGGAAGAAAGACATCGCGGTACCTCAGGGCGTCAATTATGATCTCTGGCTGGGACCTGCTGCCAGCCGTCCGTTTAATCCGAACCGTTTCCATTACAACTGGCACTGGTTCTGGGATTACGGAACTGGCGAAATGGGAAACTGGGGCGTCCACATGCTGGATATCGCCCGCTGGGGACTCGGCGTCGATTTACCCGAACGAATCTCATCTTCCGGCGGCAAGTACTTCTTCAACGACGATCAGGAAACACCTGATACCCAGGTCGTGCAGTACCACTATCCGGGCAAAACGCTTGTCTGGGAGCATCGACTCTGGAGCGTGCATGGAATGGAAGGTCGTAATGCGGCTGCCGCATTCTATGGCGATAAGGGAACACTGGTCGTCGACCGTGGAGGCTGGAAGGTCTACGATCAAAAAGACGCTGCCACCTCCGGCACCAGCGATCAGGCAACAACCCATCACCGGAATTTCATCGATTGCATCAAGACCCGCAATAAGCCAACGTCGGACATCCAGATCGGCCATGTTTCCAGTGCGCTCTGTCACCTGGGTAATATCGCTTACCGGGCCGGGCAGGAGATTGAATTCGACCCGCTGCAGAACCAGATCATTGGTAATCAACAGGCACAGTCACTCCTCGGGCGGGAATACCGCCGTGACTGGGAACTGCCCCAGGTCTGATGACTCAGCAGATCCACTGATTATTGAAAACGAAAACAGCTTCCCGACAGTCGATAATGCCAGGAAGCTGTTTTCTTTGAGTCCACCAGAAGCGAACTGGTTTATTGCTGTGGTCCCACCTGCTGGAACATGTCGGTTGTGGTGTTCAGACTGTCTCTCCCTCCGGAATGGAAGAAGTCAGACAGTTCCACAATCGCGGGACCAAGCAGGAAGATGTAAATCGCGGGCATCAGACAGAATACAGTTGGGAACAGCAGTTTGAATGTGGCCTTGTTGGCTTTCTCATCCGCCCGCTGCTGCAGACTTTCACGCATGTTATCACTATATTCCTGCAGGGCCGAAGTCACGTCCGTTCCCATCTGATCGGTCTGGATCAAGAGGGCCGCAAACGAGTGGACTTCCGGTACATCGATACGCTTACTGAAGTTAGACAGCGCCTGCGTGAAGGTGCCGATAGAGGCCTGTTCCATCACGATTTTCAGTTCCTGGGCCAGCGCCGGATATACCTTCGCCAGTTCCCCGATAATTTTCTTCAACGCGTGTGGTACGGTCATCCCCTGGGAAACACACATGTTAAGCATGTCCAGCATGTCGGGAATCCCCTGTTCAATTTCACTGCGACGGTCAGATGCCTGACCGCTGATGAACAGGAAGGGAACCGCCCAGGCCAGGATTGGTACCAGCAGTAAGCCCAGTAAAATCGGAATTTCGAATCGCTCGGGAGCGACAAGCAGCAGGATTCCGAAGAACAACATGGTACCCAGAATGGAAACATAACGAATCGCAGAAAAGTTCTGCAGGGCATGTGGCTGGTAGTAACCTGCGGCCTGCAGTTCTTTTTTTGTCTGGGCCCGTCGTCCTTCCGATTCCGGCATCATTTCCGACAAGGCGGGAGTCGCCGATCCGAAGACATAATCATCGGTGCCCATCGAGGGAACATCGCCAGCTTCGATCGGTGGCAGACCCTCTTCCTGACCATGCTGATATGGGTTGTCAGAGGAAAACAACTGACGGTGTTCCCACGTTACAGGAGCGGCGCTCGAGGAAGAGGCTGAAGGAGAATAAGTCTCCTGCGGCTTCGTCTCGACCACCTCTTCAGGTTGTTGTTCCGGTTTCTGACTCCGCCGCCTGCGGATGATGCGGAACAGCATCCACAGAATGATGGCACCACAGAGTGCATAAAAAACGGTAATGGTTGTTGGTGTAAACATATTCTTACCCTCGCCAGTTTCTGGCAGGACGCAGTTGTTTCAAATCAGGTACGTTGACTGGTTTTCAGAACTCGTAAGACCCACAGGGAACCAATGACCTGCAGTCCGATAGCGGTAAAGGTCGCACCACGACCCCAGGCAGACGCCATCAGGGTTGTCAGGTAAGTGGGATCCCGTAACACGAAGAACCCGAGGATCAACGGCGGTAACGAAATCATCAAAACCGCTGTCGCACGGCTACCAGCCGTCGCGGTGCGTAGACGTCCCAGGAACAGCATACGGTCACGGATGGTACGGGCCAGACGCTCCAGCACCTTCACCAGGTCTCCTCCGGTTTCCTGATGGACGATCAGGGCCATCGAAAGAATGTTCAAACTGGCAACCCCGGTCCGTTCATACAGACCATCCAGGGCCGCTCTCATGGAAACACCCATCTGCAGTCGACGGGAAGCTTCCTGAAGTTCGGTTCCCAGGGGGGCCGGAGTCTTTGCAGACACATTCACGAAACAGTGAGTCAGGCTGCGTCCGGTTTTTGCGGCACGAGCCAGCTCGTCAATCATATCGGAAAGTTGTTCGTTAATCTGTTTCTGACGGCGACCACGTTGGTAAAAAAGATAGCCAATCGGCGCCAGTCCACCAGCCATAAAGGCGATTGAAGTCGACAGAAAGTTTTCCTGAATGATGTAGATCAGTCCGCCAAACAGGACTGAACTCAGCAGACAGAAGAACAGAATTATTGCCGGATTGGCCTGTACGCCGGAGTGCACGATCAACTCGTCAAAACCGCCGTTCAGCCGGTTGCTTAACTGGGTCGAATCCGGAACTGCGTAGCGGTCCCGGTCACGCAGGATGTCGCTGAAATCGGCTGCGGTAGCAGAGCTGCTGGGGTTCAGTGTGGCATCAGTTGCCATGATTAGCTCTCCTGTTCATTCTGCTGGTCGTTCTGACTACCAGAGAGTGGCAGTTCCCGGGCATGGAACAGATCAGTATTTTCATTGAAGTTGGTCTGGGTTAACCAGTTCAGAGTCAGCGGCTGATGGCCGGTCGCATAGAAGTTGCCATGCACGGTTCCGTCCGGATCGACACTGGTAATACGGTAGACAAACAGGTCTTCCACCATGTATTCGCCGTTCTGATATCCGATCAGTTCCGAAATACGCATCACTTTACGTTCCCCGTTTGGCAGACGGGTGATGTGTACCAGCAGATGGATCGCGGAGGCGATGTATCGCCGGGCAATCGCGTTCGGAAGTTCTGCCCCGGAAAGGGCGATCATCAACTCGAGACGGTCCAGGGCGTCACGCGTATCGTTCGCGTGGACGGTACTCATGGAACCATCGTGACCGGTATTCATCGCCTGCAGCATTTCCAGAACTTCACCGCCGCGGGATTCGCCGACGATGATGCGGTCAGGACGCATTCGCAGAGAGTTCTTCAACAGCTCACGCTGGTTGATTTCCCCCTGACCTTCGATGTTGGAAGGTCGGGCTTCAAGCGAAACCACGTCCGGCTGCTGCAACTGGAGTTCTGATGTCTGTTCAATCGTCACAATTCGTTCGCGGTTAGTAATGTAGCGACTCAGGTTATTCAAGAGGGTCGTTTTACCGGCACCGGTACCACCACTGATCAGAATATTCAGTCGACCTTTGACGGCCATTTCCAGGAAGGTGGCCATGTCCGGTGCGAGTGAGCCCATCTGAACCATGTCATCAAACAAGAGAGCCTGGGTTCGGAAACGACGAATGGAAAGTGTAGGTCCCTTCAAAGCCAGCGGAGGGATAACCGCGTTCAGACGGGAGCCGTCCGGCAGCTTGGCGTCGACCATCGGCGAAACTTCATCGATACGACGTCCAGCCCGTCCCACCAGACGGTGGATCAACTGCAGCAGGTGTTCGTCATCGGCAAAACTGATATCGGTCTCTTCCAGCAGACCCCGGCGTTCCACGAAGACCCGATCGGCTCCGTTGACCAGCACATCGCTGACTTCCGGATCGCTCATCAGTGGTTCCAGTGGACCAAAGCCATAAATTTCGTCCAGGATCTCCCGCACCATGATATCGCGGTTCTTCTGATCCAGTGCGATATCCTGCTGCATACAGAGATGCTCGGCGAGGCCTCGCAGTTTCTGACGCAAGTCGGCTTCCGGCAGTTCGCCCGCTTTGGAAAAGTCGATCGCATCCACCATCTGCCGATGCAGCCTGGTTTTCAGACGCTGAAAGGCTTTGCGGGAATCCGCAGAGGAATTGGCAACAGGAGTTTCACTTTGTAAAACCATAATTCATCTCCACCCTTACTGGGTCAGATAAAGCTTGTAAATATATTTGTTTTGATTTGATTCTTTCAGGCCGGCAGTCTGTCCGACCTTGTTCACAGTCTGCTCAATTTTCTGGACCGGCTGATTCAGGCTGGCCTCATCTTCAGGAGCCGCCAGTACGACGGAACGTGAAGACAGCACTCCAGGTTGCAGAATGATTTCACATGCCTGGTTATCCAGCCGCTGGACTGCCATAATCCGACCACCCACCAGATTGGTGCAGAAAGCAGTCCCTTCAAACGAACCGGACTGTTGTTCCAGTTGATCGTATAAAAAGCAGATGCGGCACTGGCCGATCATTTCCTGAAACGCATCCTGCTCACCATTTTCGATATTCGGGCTGCACTTTACGGGCAGGGGACCGGCATCGAAGAGCAGTTCGCCCTGGAATTGCTTCAGGTTTTTGCGGGTCAGTCCCGACAGAATCTGCTGCATCACGGTATCTGTATTGAAGTGAGAACCGAAATCCAGAATCTGCATGTTGGCATCACTGATCTCACCCCGACGGGGTTTCCCTGTCAGAATGATCTCCGGAATGCCGTCAGATCCTTGGGAGACCGTTTTGGTTTCCGGATCGTAGCGGTACTCATCTTTTCCCTGTTTCTGATCGATCTGCAGTTCCCAGGTCTGTGTATGCTTGCCCGAAGGGTCCGTTTTCAGGATTGCCAGGGGATATGCGGGGACCGCTACATTTTCAAAAGGACGAACACCCCGGACATGGTTGTCGAGTGTGGCCTGAATCTGGGCTCCCGCTGTTCCCGCATGGGAACGGGTCAGGTCTGACAGAAACTCAGCCACCGGATTGGCAATCCGGCCGGGAGATTGTGTCTGAATCTGAATACTCCGCGGTTCATGATCTGTTTGCAGAAAACGACGAACTCCTGTTTCAACCACCGGTACCGATTTACCAAACAGTAAATTCTCATCTTTGGTCAACTTGATGCCGACCTGCTGGCCCGCAACTGAGTTTAGTTTCAGGGCCTCATTGGCAGAATGCTCGGCCCGCTGCATCAACGTCTCATAGTCCGGCTGATCCTTGATCAGTTCATCCGAAACCATCTCATGACCGGCGGCCAGGACTGCTGTTTCGATGCATGTCGTCACTTCCAGAGACGCTGCATCGAGCCAGAGCCGATTGATGATCAGCGCAATCCCTGCCAGCACGACCAGCAGCACGCCGGCTGCCAGAGGGGTGATAACCCCTCGTCGTTGATGCGCAGTTCGGATTGTCTGGAGACGTCGCATGAGTTACGCATTCAATCTATGGAAATAGGATAAAGATTTCAGTCGAGACGCTGGTTCGCTTAACGTCCCACAGAAGGATTCTGCGGATACACACTGCGGGCATAAGATCCCTGCTGACGCATTGGACCACCCGGATAATTGGCTGGAGGTTGTCCCTGCTGTTGCTGCTGCTGGGCTGTCGGTCCATAGGAATTCTGAGCAGGAGGTGCCTGCTGACGCCGGGGAGCACTGATGGAATCACTGTCCAGGTCAGAACCGTTACCACCGCCCCAGTATGGATCCAGATAGCCACCAGAATTGAAGCCGCGACCGCCTCCACGACTGTTCGAGTCGTAGTCACCGACCCGCAGGCCGTTCTGGTCAAACCGGTTCACGCTGCGACTGGTGCCATAGTAGCCTTCGACCACGAAGGGTTCGGGTGGTTCTTTTTCTTTGGGCTTTTCGGGGGTTTTGAGGCCCAGGATTTCATAGAGCGTCGCTTTGTCTGCATTGTTGACAGCCACACCACCATCCCCTTTACCCTCGGGGGTATAACTCATGGTGATTGCACCACGATCGCGGGCCAGAATCATGATGTTGGCCTGCTCGGGCGTCAGTTCCAGAGTCACATTGGTTCCCCGACGGGAGTTGCTGATCTGGGTATAACTGCGGTTAATCGCGATCACCCGCACCCCTTTAAACAGGGTTAATGTCATCCCGCCGTTCATACGTCTGTCGTTGTTCAATCCACTGGGGGTCATGTGCACGTCGACATATTCACCCGGCTTGATCAGGCCATCGACCAGATCGACTGTAGATTCGAGCGGCACAGAAATCGCCCGCATGCCGGGTTCTACTTTCAGTGGAGGTGTTTCACCAGCGGGGTAGAGCTGACTCGTGGAAATCGGGGTCGCTGCAGGAATGCGTTCCTTAACGACACGACCGACAATGACCTTATTCGAAGTCATCATTTCCGGCTTCAGGTTCTTGATGGCAATCGGACCCAGACCGAGGTGTTCTTCGGTGACCAGGGTACCCGGCTCCAACTCACTGATGGCCATGGGAATGTTTCGAGTTGCAACTGGCGGAGCTTCCTCTTTTCCTGCCAACAGTCTTTTACCGATATATGCTGCAATCAGGACACCGAAGACGCCAAACATCAACAGAGTCACTTTTGCAGGGGTCAGGCTTTTCACCGGATCAGTCTCCCGTATTTTAAATCAGCAAGGCAACTGCCTGGCTTCTAATCTTTCCCTCCCGTTACTTCGTCGGAGGGGTTTACGAATTCTTCCACTGTTTACTTTTCGAGCAGGTTCCCGAGGGAAGCCTACTCTTTAATCATTCTTGTTTCCGAGTACAGGTTCTGTCCCTTGAGGTTATAACCCACGGGCCAGAGCAGGTTGGGTGATGCGAGTGTCATGGGGATACTTACCGCCACCATGACCACATCACCCGAATGTTTTCCCATTTCCGTTTTAATCACGGCTCCCTGTCCCAGTTGGGGAGGCAGAATTTTTTTGACTTCCGCTTCCACGTTCTGCTGGGTGATGCCGGGCATAGTTGCCAGGCGGGCACCGATTCGGCTGGCTTCGACCACATCCGCCCGCGCGTAGAACAGGAGCGTAAACTCCACCAGCGCGAACAGAACGATTGCGAAGATCGGCAGAACCAGAGCCAGTTCCATGCTCAGGAATCCGCGATGTTTCAATCGCCGTTGTTTGTTTTGTTTGCGTTTGACTCTCATAGCAGAAATGCTTTCCTCAATTTCTTCTGGCTATGTGTGACTGTTTCGCAGGCTTACAGAACCGCTGCTTTGATAATCATCCAGGTTGTGACGCTCCAGGTCGCCAGAACCACGGGCAGAGCGAATGGCATGAATCCCCGTTCCCGCTTTTGTGCTTCCGTTTCCGGTTTGTATTTCTTTTTCTTGCCTGTGAACTGTTTACCAGTGGCCAGATACTTCTCTTTGGTTTTTCGAGCTCCCTTGGTGACCACGCTCCAGAACAGCAAGGCAGAGGAAGCGAGCACGACAAACACGGTTCCGACAATCATCACGGCAATCGTTGCTTTGAAACCCAGCCACATGGACAGGGCACCCATCATTTTCACATCACCGGCGGCACCACTGCCTGCCATCCAGATCAGAAAGAAGATGCCGAAACCAGCAATGAATCCGAGGAACCCATACAGCAGTCCTTCCCAGCCATTGAAGGCCAGCTGGTAAACGATTCCCAGCACAAAGAAGGGGACTGTCAGCACGTTGTAGATTCTGCGCGACTTATAGTCAGTGATGGCAGCGATGATCGTGAAGATCCCCACGCTGATGGCCATGACATACAGTGATAATTGGGTGAGCGGAAAATCCATCGGTTATCTTTTCAATCAAGTAGTCTGGTTTTGGGATTTCTGCCAGTTCAGGCAGCTCATATACGTATTATTTCCAGTCTGTCACATGACAGCAGATGTTGAAAATATACCTCACGTTTCTCTCCTGAAACTTTCAATCTGGAAAAATTCCACACCTTCACAGCTCTACCTGTTTTCAAAAAGCGACACCAATCCGGGGAATCATTGTGATCGCTGAAACTGACATAATCATCGCAGACAGCAGAACCCGTTGTGCACTGTTCAAATCCTGGTACCACCCCGAAGCGAGCTATCACTGATCTGTGGCTGTAACCACTGGCAAACTGAAATGAGCCACCTAAATCGTTACGAGGCTTGAGACTTCACCACTGGTATTTCCTCCCGCCGGTCAGGGGAGAAGATTTCGTGAAGAGCACAAAGAATTGTGAAATCGTAATCCTGACGGTTCGCGCTGCGCTGTACGATTCATAAAATAGGTAAAACCCGCTGAAGTGGTATGATCCGCATCATCGGACCGATTTTGCAGGTTTTTCCCTGCTGGTTGAACGGACCAGACGGAATCAGTGTCAGGAATAGCGACACTTACGCAGAATATCACGAGTCAAATGTGTTTCACGGAAGGATCAACAGTGCATTCCACGGAATTGCTTGAGGTGGCAGAGACCGCAGCTCGAAAGGGAGCGAAATGTCTGCAGGACTGGGTCAACGAATTTCGCGTTTCAGAAAAGGGACGTGCCGATCTGGTCACCGACGCCGACTTCGCTTCTCAGAAAGCGATTGTTGAGCATATCACCACACACTATCCCGATCATAAGATGCTGGGCGAAGAGGGACTGACCCGACATGAAGGGGACTCAGAGTATCGCTGGGTAATCGACCCTCTGGATGGAACATCCAATTACGTGCATGGCTTCCCTTACTACTGCGTCTCCATCGGCCTGGAGTATCAGGGAGATCTCATTCTGGGAGTGGTGTATGATCCCAATCGGGATGAGCTCTTTTCCGCGCTGCAGGGACACGGAGCGAAACTGAATGGAACGCCCATTTCACCTTCCCGCATTCCCTCCATGGATCAGGCCATGCTGGTAGCCAGTCTACCTGTCGGCACCAATGGACGAGATGTCTCCATTGATCGATTTCTGAAAGTACTTCCGGCAGCACAGACACTGCAACGTACCGGATCTGCGGCTTTGAATCTCTGTTACGTTTCTGCCGGTCGTATCGAAGGTTACTGGTCCAGTAATCTGAAGCCTTGGGATATGGCAGCAGGGGTCCTGATCTGCAGAGAGGCGGGCGGCCTGGTGACATCAATTGAGGATGCCAGTTTCACCATCGAAAACCCCAGTATCCTGGCGACAAATGGAACAAACATTCATTCTGATTTACAGTCATTGCTTACAACATAGGTTTTTTGGGCAGCTTTGAGATTACTGCTTTAATGTCCCCAAAAGACGACGTATGATAATAAGGGTCAACAGCATTTCTGATAACACAGGGTATACGTCTGACTACAAAAGGGCTGGTTGCAGGCTGACCAGACCAAATTCGTCAGCATACGCGGATGGAGCCGCCTGATGTCGAATTGATTCAGAGGTTTTCTGCTCCCAAAGTTGGGGATCAATTGACGAACATGTCACAGCTGAAACGTTTCATCTTAGTCGCAGCGGGTCTATGCGGGCTTTGCATGCTGATTCCACTGGAGTACGTGCATGCACAAGCTTCAGGGAGTGGTAGTTCTGCGCCCATGGAACGACCTGCTTCTCCTGCGTTTGACAGGGCACTACCCAGTTCCAGCCAGCCTGCGTCAACTGAAAAGCAGAACGGCACACTCCCTTCGGCAGCAGAACCGACAGGCAAACCGGCTGCAGATGAAGCAACTCAACAGGGGCTCTATATTCGTGGAGCCGATGGCCAGTTTTTACCACTGCCTAATCTCAACCTGGATCAGGTTCTGGAATATCTGAAACAGAAACAGACTCCCCAGACGACACCCTCGCCGGAGTATGCTGTCTCCTCAGTTTCGCTGCAGGGAAATATCAAAGAAGACCGTGCGATTCTTGATGCCCGCCTCGTGATCCTGATCAACGAAGCAGATCAGTGGGTGCGCGTGCCTCTGAAACTGAATGAATCTATTTTCCTGAAGACGAATTATAGCGGTGCTGGTGAGTCGAGCCCGGGAGGTTTCAACCGGACGGATGGTTATCTCTGGTGGTTCAAAGGCAAGGGAACTCACGAACTTAATCTGACATTGAGCGTGTCCCTCAAACAACAACTGCCTTCCCGGCGTCTGCAACTGGTCTTACCTCAGACCGCGGTCAGCAATCTCAAACTGACCGTTCCGCTTCCTCAGATCAGCCTCGAAGTTCCTACGGGAGTCGCCGTCTCCAAGAAGTCGCTGGATGACGATCAGAGCCAGATAGAACTGTTCGGCCTGGGGGAACAGTTGGATCTGTCCTGGCAGCCGATTCCCGATGAGAAAAAAGTCGACACGGTTCTTCAGGCCGAGACTTTGTTGACAACCGATTTCACAACCGATTCAGTATTACTCAATGCGACACAGTCCATCAAAGCCCTGACCGGCAGTTTCCAAAATGTGCAGGTCAAACTTCCCGAATCATTCCGACTGCTGGATGTGAAATGTGATGGCTATAAAAGCCATAAAGTGATCAAAGACAATCTGGTGGAAGTCTCACTGATTGAGCCCACGGTCGGACCGATTGAAGTGCAGTGGACTCTGGAGACTGATTTCCCCGAACAGAGTGGGAAATTCCTGATCGACGGATTCGAAGTCAGCCGTGCGAAGCGGCAGACCGGCTTGATCGATATCCAGACACTGGACGGGTATCGTATCTTTCGCATGGAAGGTCAGAACCGGTCGGTATATCAAATCAAAGCCAATCAGAAAGATCTGGACAGTTCCTATCGCTTCCTGAAACAGCCTTTCCAGTTACCGCTGAATATCGAGCGGGTGAAACCCTACTTTTCTGCAAAACCGTTTTACCTCGTGCAGATGTTTGGTAACCGGGCAGAACTGGATGCCCGCGTGCAGATCAATGTCTTTCAGGGGGCCCTCGATAAGGTGTCTCTCGACTGGCCGAATCGGACGGAGGAAGGCTGGGAGCTCGAACTGATGCAGGAGCCCTCGCTGACAGAAGCCATCGTAGTTGACCCGTCACAGCCTAACCGGGTGAATATCAATCTGTTGAAACGATCCAAGGGAACTTTCGAAATCACGTTTCGTGCCCGACGTCCCGTGATTGCTGACCGTGAACCCTTCAGCTTTACCTTACCCGAAATCAAAGCACCCAGCCTGTCAGCCACTTCACTGGTCATCGCCAATGATACGAATGTTGTGACCGACCTGACGCCTGCTCCCAAAACGCAGGTGATCTCCTCTCCCGCAGCCCAGCTCAAACAGTTCGAACTGCCTGCAGAAGTTCAGAGTCTGCGGAAGACCGAATACCAGATCCAGCCGGGGCCCAATGAATTTTCAGCGATTGTCTCGATTCACAATCAGCAGATCACCGCCAACAGCAACGCCCTTCTGGAACTTGATGGTTCCGAGATTCGGGTGGAACAGGAAATACAATATCAGATCGAATACGATCCCCTCTCTGAAATCCGTCTCCGTGTCCCTCAGGCGCTCAGGAACCGGGTCAACTTCTACCTGGATAATGAACAGAATCCACTGGTTCCGACCTGGACCTCGGACGATACCGATCCGATACAAAATGCGCGACTCTCTCTTCGCAGCAAACAGCTGGGCCCCGTTAAAATTACTGCCGTCTATCTCCTGCCCCAGGATTCTCAGGCTGAGCTCAACGTACCTCTGATTCGTTCTGATGATGTTCCATTTACGGAAAGTCAGTTTGAGTTATCTCTCTCCAATGAGGAAGATACACAGTACCTGGAAGTCTCCAGCCTGAATGACGCCTGGCAGCAGCAACTGGGCATGAATAACATCGCCTTCTGGCGTGCCGTCGATCCTCAGGCTGACATCAGCCTCAAGTTGAAAAAAAGTGATACCGGTTCCTTATTCTCTTACTCGATCAGTCAGGCCTGGATTGACTGCAGCCTGGATGCTGCTGGATCATATCTGGCACGAGCCCAGTATCAGTTTCCTGTATCTCCGCGCACACTGGCATTTCGCCTGCCTGAGAACGCGGGCATCAAAATCGAAGCGGTCTGGTGGAATAATCAGCGAGTCACAGAGAATCTGGTACAGCAGGGGCAGGCAACCGAATTTCAACTGATACTACCCGCACCCAAGGAAAAAGAAACCACTCCTCATATCCTGACAATCGACTACGGTTCAACGCGGCACCAGCGCGATTCTCAATTCAGTCCGCTGTCAGTTGTCGCTCCTGAATTCGTAAATAATCTCTGGGTGGAGAAGACGTTCTGGAAAGTCAATCTGCCCAGCAACGAGCATCTGTTTACAATTCCCCGAGGCTATACTCCGCAGTTCAGCTGGGTTCACCAGGGAGTCTTCTGGTCACGCGAATTTGCAGGCGAAGATGAGATTCCGGTAAAACTGAAGACTGCACCACCCGAACGACAGGACTTCCTCGGCGTGAACCATTATCAGTTCTATCGGCTGGGGCCTGCCACGAGCCTGCAGTTTCAGGCATTGTCCCGTTCGATGATTGTCTTCATCGGAGCCGGAACAGCCCTCCTGCTCGGCTTCATCCTGATGAGTATCTCCGTATTACGCAGCATGCTGGTTCTGCTGTTCATGACCACTGTCGTTTCTGCAGTTGCCCTCTGGTACACCGCTCCTGTGGAAGTATTGCTGCAACCTGCTGTGTTCGGTTTACTATTGGCTATTGTGGCTGCTCTGATTAACGGAACTTCCCGCAAACGCAAAGAGACCAAACTGCTCACGATGTCGGCACCAAGTGACTTTATTCCGCCGCCTTCTTTCTCAGAGCGAATTCATCCTTCCGAGGTCGATCCGGAAGATATTACGGCAGTGCGTCCGGGATCTGAAATTGTGGACAAACCCGTCTCATCCTCGGAAGCCGGGGCGAACCGATGACAACGGTTCGATCTGTTTTTACAAGCGAGCGCTTGCGCATCACCCGGTTCTGGATGTGGTTCACCATACTCTGCAGTGTTCTGGTGCTGAACCAGTTGCCCGCTGCTGAACCACAGACCGTCGACCTTTCTCCCATAGCACGGATCAGAGAAGTCACGGTGCCCGGGCAGGACCCTTCGCGCTGGCCGGAAGGCAACTGGTATCCGGTTCCTCTCAAAAAGTATGCAGCCCTCAAAGCGGCAGCGTTGAAGAAAAAAAATACACCCCCCAATTCCTGGATCCAGCAGGCAACGTATACAGCCACGCTGAAGGGGGATCATCTGGTGGACGGACAGTTGACCTGGGTGATGCATTGCTCCCGCAATGAGCCGGGATTTATCGATCTTTCGCATTTGAATCTAGCGGTTCATGAACTTAAATGGGGAAATCAGCAGGCGGTTTGGGGACTGGCCCCCGATCAGCGAACCTTACTGCTTGTCGATCACTTCAGTAAGGATCTCACGGGCAGTTGGAGTCTTAAAGGCAGGCAGCAACCGCTGCGTACGGAGTTTCAGTTTGAACTTCCGGAAACGGTGGTTTCACAGGTTCATTTGAAGGTTCCGAAGGGGAAAGTGTTGACCACTACTGTGGGGTATGTAAGTGGTCCCTTAAAAGCAGACGATCCTCAATACGATTTGTGGCAGATCGAACTGGGGGGACAATCCGCATTCAAAGTGACCGTGCATCAGGCAGAGAAGCCACAAAGTGCACCGCAGCAAATACTGTATCACCAGTTTGCTCAAGTGGGAGTTCGCGAAGACGGTCTGCGGCTCAGAGAAGATTTTCAGATCGAAGTTCTTAATACCCCAATCCAAAAGCTCGAATTTGAAGCACCCACCGAATACGAAATCTATTCGGTGAATCTGGGTAACGATCTTTCTCTTCCCTTTGAAGTCAAAAAACAACAGGGGAAACAACTGGTCATTGTCGATCTGATCGATCCGCTGCTGGGGATCAGCCGCCCCCTGTCAATCCGGGCGCTGAGTTCTCCCTCGCTGGATAATGAGATCGAAATTCCACGACTGAAATTAAAGCAGGCACACTTTCTGGGGGGAACCGTTCACCTGGATATCTCATCGCCCCTGGAAACACATGCAATTCGCTCATCCGATTTAAGGCAGACAGGTGTCCTGATTCAGGACGAGCAGGGGGAAGCCTACGATTTCAAACAGTATTCTCCCGACGCCAGACTTTCTTATCAACTGGCCCTCCCTGATCTGAACCTGTCGGCTAAAGTGCATAGCCTGGTACAGATCGAAGAGAAGAGCTGGCGTTTGAAAACACGCATTAACTGGTCTTCAGCCGCTGGTTCCACGTATCGGCTGGAAGCCATGATTCCCGCTGGTTGGGAGATTACCCAGGTCAGCAGTCCCGCAGAAAGCAGTTCAGGGAATCTGGTCTGGGACGTGGAACGAAGTGAAAAACAACAGAAACTGAGCGTACGACTTCCCGTCTCTGTCTCACCCGAAGCACCATACACACTGGAGATCCAGGCTCGCAGACTGGTTCCCGTTGCAACCCGCAACATGAATCTGTTTGGCGTCAAACCACTCGGATGTTACAGCGTGGATCGGGTTCTGGAAATCTCTGCTCCCGAACAGGTCGCCTTGCTATTTCAGCCCGATAAGGAAGTGCAGGAACTGACTACCGCTGAGTTGCCTGCCAGTTGGAAATTTCCGGCCGTGAATCAGGATGATTCCCGTTATTTCCATCTCTCTCCATATTCTGGAACTCACTGGGGAAGCCTGAGGCGTTCCGATCTGGAACAGAAGTTTGAAGTCGTTGCCAGTTCCTATATCGCGTTGAATGACAAGTCGATCCAGGAAAACTTCATTCTGAACTGTCTGCCTCCGGTTGGCGGCATTCAGCGGGTGCTGGTCTATCTGTCTGAACCTGGTCCGCCTGTGGAATGGACTTTACCCGCCAGCAGTGGATTACAATCCAGGCTCTCCATCAAAAAACTGCCAGTCTCTGCACATCAGAAATGGTATCTCCCCAACCTGGGAGAGCTCTGGGAGCTCTCTTTTACGGCTCCCGTATTCAAAGAGATCGAAATACGGGGAGAGCGTCAGCGACCGTTTGGTAAAAACGTGCGTGCTTCTCTGGTCTTCGCACCGCAGGCTCAGCCGTTCCAGGGAGTCGTGCGGGTTCTCAATTCGAATGAACTCAATCTGCGTATGAAAACGGAAGGGCTTCTGCTCCCTCCGGATTCACAGGAACGAACCAGTAACCAGCGCAATCAGCGAAACTATGAATGGAATTACGAGCAGCCTCTCGGATCTCTGACGATTACCCGGGCTTCCGATTTGCCAGAGAACGCACTCGAGCAGGGAACCGCTACACTCGTGATTGACTCCCGGCTGGGTCACGGAAATGGCGAACCGGACGTGCATGAGGCTACGATTACACTGGATCTGTCCAAGACATTTGAAGATAAATTTCTGTTTCGGTTTCCAGCTGCGGTAAAACTGATCTCTACCTCTGTTAACGATCGCCGCATCACACCGATCGAGGCAGAAGGCCAGTTTCTGGTTCCGCTGTTCGACCAGTTGGATACATATCGAATTACGATTCACTACCAGACCCAGGCACCGGAAAACCGGTTGACCGCCTCCAGACAGATTCCATTCCCCCAGATTAATCAGCGTGTCTTGGAGACAGACTGGAATTTCATCGTTCCCAAAGGAATCCGCCTGCTCAGCGGACCAGCAAATATGGTGCTGCAGGAACCTCTGCCGGCTGAATCATTGACACGTCGTTTTCTGGGAGTGCTGGGTAGAGAGTCTACCGCAAACCCGACTGAAGGGACTGAGTGGAATGCGCTGGTCTTATTTCCGGTGAGCTTCGGTACTTTGGAGACAACGAATATCACGGAATCTGGGATTCTCTCCTGGATGATGCTGCTTTTAACTCTGTTCTGTGGATTGTTGCTGCGAATATTCCGCGTTGGTTTACGGGATAAAATCTGTATCGTGGTGGCATTGAGTGCTCTGTTACTTTCCTGGAACCTGTCTTACCCACTGGCCCAGATATCGGGTAGTTGCTTTACCGGTCTGTTGATCGTGATGTTGATTCCCCGCCGGTTCCTTAGACAGGAAATCGTCAAACCGATTGAAGATCAGAGTACGAAAGCCTACGAGCAACCTCTGTCATCAATGTATTCGGCTGCCCGGCTGCTGCTGTTTGTCGTATTGGGCTATTCCGTAGCGACCGCTCATGCTCAGAATGGGGCAGGTCCTGGCCAGGCATCAGACAGTCGCCGCACAGTCACACTGAATGAAATGGTTCTGCTACCGGAATCCACAGATACCTCGCGCGAGTCTTATGCCTACCTGAGTCCGCAACTGCTGCAGGCATTGGAAAACTTCGTCAATGAAGCTGCTCAACCGGAGTATCTTCTCTCAGCGGCTCATTACCAGGGGGAGATCCAGGATAACCAGCTGTTAACACTCCAGGCCCGCTTCAGTGTCGAAATTCCCTCCGAACGTACGGAAGTGAAGATTCAACTCCCCATTCAAGGGGGGAATCTGAGTGGACCGGAATCCTGCCGCGTTGACGGTAAGGTCGTTCCGGTATTACTGGCGTCTGATGGCCAGAGTATTCTGGTTACGGTTGATAATGAAGTCCTGCCTGCAACGATTTCCAGGTCAGCATCAGATGGCCCTGTAGAAGCAGTCCGACCTGTCCTGCCTTATTCCTATCAGAAACATGAAATCGAACTGAAGCTGCATCCCGCAGTCAGGTTCAGTGCAAACGGCGGACAGTTTGAACTGGCGATTCCGCCTGTAGCCACAAATGATTTTGTGTGTGCGTTTCACGAACCGGTTCAACTCGTCGAACTGTTTGAATCAACGGGGATTTCACGTTATCAGCTGGGGGGTAAAAAAGAGTTTTCCACCTTCTTCAAAGAGAACAGGCAACTCAAACTGAAGTGGTTTAATAACCGGGACTCAGAGGTCAGCCCCTTGAACCTGTCAGCATCGGTTTTGACCAACGCCGATATTTCTCCGTCACTGATTCGCATGGATGTGCAGGTGAAATACAATGTGCTGAACGGAAAAGTCGATTACCTGTTCTGGAAACTACCCGTAGGTACAATTGTCCGCAGCATCAAAGTGGCGGGCATGACAGTCACGCCTGCCATCACCAGATCTGAAGATGGTAAGCAGGAAGAACTGCTGCTCGAATTGTCGGAATCGAAAGAAGGAGAGTTCATCGTCGATGCGGTACTCGAATTGCCCGTCAATTATGGGTTAGACTCCGTCATTCTGCCTCCACTCGATTTCAGCTCTGGCAAACTGGACTCGCAATCTGCCACCATCAAAATCAATTCCTGGCAGGTAGGCGTCCGAACTGGCCCCGAGTTCGATATTGAACAGGCAGGGGCATTGCCCGAAGGAGTGCTTTCGATTTCGTCCAAGACGCCCAGTAAACAGATTGAAAGCAGTATTCTCAAGTCTTCCGCTCTGCTGTTTCAACTCAACCAGCCTGCCCAGATCGCATTGAAGCTGATTCCCAAAAATCCACAGCGATCGGCACGGGTTAATCAGTCGCTGGTCGTAAATCAGAAAAACATCGACTGGACCTTTGCTGCAGAATTGCGCATCAGTCAGGCACCGGCATTTCGGCATACCCTGATCGTGCCCGAGGCCCTGCGGATCGAATCCCTCTCAGTCAAAGAAGAAGATGTGGAACGTCTGGCACACTGGCATCGGATCGGCAACCGCATCACGCTGTTCCTCAAAAATAAAACATCCGGTTTGCAGGATCTGACACTCAAAGGCTGGCTGCCGGTTCGGAAGATGGGAAGCATGTCTATTCCCAATATTCAGATTGTAGATGTAACCGTTGATGACTCAATTCTGACACTGTTCAAAAAGCCTCAAGTTGATGTGAAACTGGTTTCATCCAATTATCGAACTCTGCAGGACGAAGCCCCACAGCCAGCATCCGCAGAACACTCGACTCTGGTAGGCCGCTATCAGATGCTGAATTCTGACTCGGGCCCGATTCAACTCTCGCTCAAGCCGCGTAATTCGGTGACAACCGTTGATACCCTGACCATTGTAGATGCTCTGGAAGATCATCGGATGGAATTGACGCAGACACTCAGGTTTACTCAACCCGTGGGTGAAGTTCAGAAACCGCAGATCCTGATTCCTGCTGAGTATGGTGATGAATTTTCGCTGGACGGTATGCCTTTCGAACTGCTCGACAAAATGGCTGATGGACTCCAGCGTGTTGAACTGGATCCGACTGGTTCTCCGACACGTGAAAAGACCGTCACCGTCCGGGGGACTATTATTAAACCTCTGGGAGAACTGACAATTCCTCCTGTAATCCTGGAGAATGCCCAGGGACAAAATCACTATCTGCTGCTGTCTGACAATCAGGAGTTTAAGCTGGCAGACAAAAAATTGCGGAAACCATTGGCAGCTGACCAGATACCACGTTGGGTTCAGGCCCGTTGTGATTCAGCACCGCACTTCGACTGTAATCGCGTATTCTCTACCACCCAGCTTCCCTGGCGTCTGACTCCTGAAAACCAGAAAGAAGGAGTCGCGAATGCAGAGTCCATTCCTTTTATGGAAACGGAAATCATCCTGAGCAATCAGGATTTCGTGCACGGACTGACGCATATCAGACTGTTTAACCAGACCAGCCGTGCACTCACTCTCACCTGGCCGGGTAAAACCAAACTGATGGCGGTACTGATTAACGGCGAAAATGATACAACGCTTAAACAGGATACCGGAACGCTGGAAATTCCCCTCAATGGGGGACCGCAATTTTATAACATTACATTGTTCTGGGAATCGTATCAGATTGAGCATGAGTATTTTGTGGATCATGTCTGGCTGGAGACACCACGGCCGGTTAACTTCCCGGTGGATCAGAATCTGGTCAAAATCGTAACCTCAGAAAATCACCGCACGTTTCTGACCGACTATGTGAACCCGTTTACCTATTATGCAGACAAGCTCGAAGCTCAAATCAAAATTGCCGGAATCGAACTGGAACTCTCAGAGGATGGCTTTATCTCTCCCGAAACCTGGGATTCCATTTCACGCGAATACAATGAGCTGGAATCAATCGCGACCGACTCTCGACAGCAGCGGGATGCTGTCAGCGACGAGTTAAACCGCTTTGCCGATTTACGGGAACGGGTCTTTTTCCTCAGGCAATACGTGGACTCTGACCAGAAAGCCAAATCGGCCCCCGATTCCTTCGTCAGTCAGTTTCACCAGAAACTGGAACCAGTCTCAGCCAGTAAGATCCGTTATTATGCCGGACCATTGAACAGCGATTCCGATACAGTTCCTCTCTCTGCCTGGGTGATTCCAAACCTGTATCTCAACCTCATTCTGGGAGGACTGGGCTTGCTGATCCTGTTGCCGATTCTGGGGCGATGCGTGCAGTCTCGTTCGGCTGACTGGTTGAATCTGCACCCCGCAGTTGCCTTGCTGGTGCTGGGAGCCATCTGGCTATTCTTCCTCTCACCTGTTTACCTGGGTCTGTTTATTTTAGCCACGGCGGTTCTGATGGCTTATCGCGACCGGGAACCGGAGATCCAGGAATCAAATCATTCCGTAGCCAGTTCTACGGGAATTCCCAGCGCTCAAGAATAAGTGTCCTTAAATCCGGTCCAGGCTGTCGGCCCAGCGACCAATTTCTTCGAGAAATGGTTTCTCAGGATACTCGCCCGGTTGCTGATCATTTTTGATGAGCTGAAACACCGTGGGGTAATTCATCTCACGGATCAGGTCCAGCCGGGGTTGAAGTAGCTGGTTCAAAGGATTGTGGGCATTCAGAGCGAAGTACAGGCTCAATGGATAATCCGGGTCGGTTTCCGGAGGAAGGCTTTTGAGAGACCCTTCGGTGACCGCAACACCCCGAAACAGTTCTCGATATTTAAATGCGAGATCAAAAGCGAAATCAGCTCCGTCAGCATGACTCAGCAGGAAGATCCGCGTGGGATCGATGTCATACCGCTGCTGCATCGACTTCACAACCGCCTCTACAAATTCTGTTTCATTCCGGTTCCAGCGAATCACATCCTCCGCTGTAGGCCCGACGATGATGATCCCCCGCTGCTCACAGATACTCTTCCATTCATTGAAAATGGTTGATTCCATTGTGTTTCCGGGAGGATGAATCCAGACCATCAAACCGTACTCGTAGTCAGGATGATAATTCTCCGGCACATAGGCCCAGTAACTCGAATCACTGCCAGGCAGCTTCTCTTTGTAGTGGCCTACTTTGATATTCTGCGTTTTATTTTCCTGGGCGGTCCGGGAGGGGATCGCCTGTGTGGGGATTTCTGCGGGAACAGCATCAGGAGTCTTCTGCAGTTTGACGTCCAGCTTCACTGGTTTCTCATCGCGTGAAATCAGCAGGGATGCCTGGTCTTCAGGACGCAGATGGTTCACCAGAAATGCCAGCATTTCCGCACTGGTGACTTTCTGCTGATTAAATTCCAGGATCCGATCTTTGGCCTTCACACCGGCTTTTTCAGCAGCGGAATCGGGAATTACATAGCGTACCCCGACGCCGGTCGTTGTCTGATTCTGAGCCTCTCTGACAGGGAGAATCCCCAGGAAGCCGGATTCGAAGGGTACCAGTTTTTCTGTCAGAGTGGCTTTGAAGGTTAACGGTTCTTTGGCTCCTTCACGGGTCACGGTCAGGCTGACTGTGTCGCCTGCGTACAGGCTCATCAGGACCGATTTCACCTCGGAGTGCAATCCCACAGGTTTGTCGTTCAACTTGATAAGCGTGTCCCCTGCTTTGAGACCCGCTTCCTGTGCAGGGCTACCATAACGGACACGATCCAGATTCATTTCGGTCGAGAGATCCCCTTTGCCACTCAGGGTGATTCCCAGCAGCCCGGGATGGAGATCCTTACCGGTATTCAGACGGGGGATGACTTTCAACACGTCGGACATGGGGATCGCAAAACCGATCCCTGAGTCATACCATTCGACTCCTGCAGTCTCTCCTGTTGCACCGGGAGAAAGCGGAACGAGGATGCCCATCAGCCGTCCCTGGATATCAACGAGGGGACCACCATAATTGATGGGAGAAATCTTGGCATCGGTCTGGATCGCCTTCCCCCAGATACGTTCCAGGGCGCTGACAATACCAACCGAGATACTGGGCTGATCCAGTTCAAAGGTGCGTCCCAGCGCGATCGACCACATCCCGACCTGCAGATCTTTTTCCGGGACAGCGGTCGGAATCGGCAGATTATCCGCTTCAATTTTAAGTAGGGTCAGCATTCGCAGATGATCGGTAGCCACAACGACGGCAGGGAAGCGACGCCCATCGGGCAATGTCACCAGGATTGAGGACGGCTTGCCGATGAAATTGAAGGCGCTGGAGATAATCAGGCCGTCCCGGCTGACGACGACTCCTGATGTTGGGCCGGTACCGGTAATCAGTTTTCCTACCCGGTCCTGTCCGCCTACCGTTTCGATACGTACGATGGAAGGGTTCATCAGCGCTGCAGCCTGTTTAAAGGCACGTTCCTCCAGGCTCTCCAGATCAGAGGCAGGGGCCTGGGCCGGCAGGGGAGAATTCCCTAGACCGCACACGGTCCAGAACAGCAGCAGTGACAGAATTAAATGTCTTCTCATAACAGGGGTATCACTCTTTTATTATTTTTCGGGCGGGACCTGGAGTTCAACGGCAACCAGCTGGTTTTCTCTGCGGACGACCAGCCTGACGGTATCACCGGCTTCCAGTTTCCCCAGCTCTGATTTGAGGGTTTTACAGGACTTGATCAATTCATCATTTACAAAGACCACCAGGTCGTCGGGTTTAAGACCTGCCTTCGCGACCTGGGAACCGGGGAGCACAGTGTCGATAAAAGCGGGGGTACGAAATAAGACATCGGGGACCATCACCAGACCAAAATCAATCGGTTTGTAACGTTCAACGATGGTAGGTTCCGGTTCATTCTGGTCTTCGCTGGATTCGAATTTGCCGGTCACGATCTGCCTGATGCTTTTACTCAGCACATCGATGGGCAGGGAATAATTCACCCAGGTATTCGTCTTGGCGTTACGTACCTGTTTGCCAATCATTCCCAGTAGTTTGCCATCATAGGTCATGATCACCCCGCCAGCCGCTCCGGGGTTATTCGTAATCGCGTCTACCACGTATACGTCACCTGTGTAAGAAAGCTCGAAGGCACCTCTTCGTCGGGGCAGATCGGTGCGGGCTTCAATGACACCATGCAGCACGGAGACCGGTTCGTCTCCCGTGGCGACACGAAACATATTACTGAAACCCAGGATCCGTGTGCCTGCACCTGCGGTCGCTTTTTCTTCATAATTGAAGTAAGGCAGATTCAGGTCACGTTCGGATTTGAGTTTAATAATCGCCAGATCCAGGTGAGGTTCGGCTCCGAGAACTTCCCCTTCAAAACGTCTTCCGTCGTGCAGTACGACAGACAACTGGTCCGTATCCAGCACCGGACTCCAGATCGTGGCAATATGACCTTCTGGAGAAACCAGAAAACCGGAACTGTAGCCGTATAGGTTTTTAACTCCCCCCGCCCCAAAAATTTTGACCAGGCGTGGCAGGGCATACTGAATCGTCTCGCGCGAAGAGGCATCCAACCTGTGCATGGGAACCAACAGTGCTCCCAACAGACAGATACAGATCAGGATCGGTTTAATTAATTTAGCTTGATTCACAGAGTATTTACTTTCATCACGAAAGGATGCTATTTCCCGCTGGCGTCCGTGGTTTCCAGTTTCAGCCGATCAATTTTCAATTTCATCACAGGACGGTTTTCATACTGGACATCAAGCTCACCCGGAAATTTCTGTCCGTTGAGCGTGCGAAACTGTTCAAAGCGGATTGAACAGGGTTCTGAATTTTCCGTCAGGTAGAAATCACATCCACGCAGCGAAAGGTCCGACTTGTTGAAATACCAGCGGGAGATGGTGCCGGTTTGTGTGGCCACCATGACGTCGACCATCTCGTTTTTCCCATCCAGAGGTTCGCTGCCCAGATAATAGAAATCCGTAAAACGATCTGACTGTCCGGAGAGCAAGAGGCGGAAGTGATGCAGGGCTGCCAGCAGTCCGCCTGTTCCTGGAGGCTCGTCGACAGGCATCCCTGTTTCCAGTGATTGCAGGAAGACGTCATTACCCGATTCCAGGCCGATCCCTTTATCAGCCAGCGTGAGTGTGAAGTCTGCTCCGTTATCCAGTTTGCCGATCAGAGTCCAGTTGCCTTTGCGATCAGCGAAGTTACTGTGAGCGTGCAGCGCCTGTAACAGACGCTCCTGTTGCTGTTGATTAAAGTAATAATTAGTAAACCCGGTTTTGGGAACATACAGATGTTTGTACTGTTCCGGCGGTGCAGGGGGAGCGGGATGCCCATGAGGCATAGGGATCGGCATCTTCGGCTGTTTGGGATCCTCGTCGTCCGGTTTTTCCTCAGGGAGCATCTTGGGAGAACTGACATGTTCCTGGAGTTCCGCAGCCGTGTGCAGTGGCTGCAGACGCACATAAATTTTCGTTTTCTGCTCATCTCGACGATAGACCAGAGGCAATGTCCAGCCTGCAGGGTAAATCCCCAGGATGTTCTTGAACTGATTCACACTGCGAATGGGGCGACCGGCGAAGGAGACGATCTCATCTCCCAGCCTCAGCCCTTTGCGATAGGCGTCTGAGTCTTCCAGGATCTCAGCTACATCCACTTTGGCATCAAAGCCGGTCGCCACGGTGGCTCCCAGCGACGCATGGTCGACAATTCGGCCGCTCTTGAGATGATCCCAGAAGTGTTTGATCTGATTGATCGAAATCGCGTAGCCTGCTCCCGAATTGACGCGTCCCCGCTTTTCAAACGAGCCACGACCATTGATGCCGATCAACTCACCCTGGTCATTGAACAGGGGACCGCCCGAGTTTCCGGGGTTGATGGATGAGTCTACCTGGATACAGTCGGTGTATTCCAGGAATGTTCCAGCCGGGTACTGGTAGCGATGTACGCCGCTGACAATCCCGTAGGTGATCGTCGGCTGGAAATCGGTTGCCAGCAGGAACGGGTTACCCATCGCGTAGGCCCAGTCACCCACCTGCACTGTGTCGCTGTTTCCCAGTTTCGCGACGGGAAAATCATTACGGCCCAGCAGTTTGATCAAAGCCACATCCCCGGTCGGGTCAATGGAGACAATGACAGCGTCATACAGCTTGCCGTCATTCAGCCCACATTTCATGAAGTTGCCCGCTCCGGAAACGACGTGGAAATTGGTCAGCGCGTAGCCATCAGGAGTGACGAGGACACCCGAGCCACCCCCATCACCAGCACCACCGAAGATGGCAACCACTGAAGGTGAGACGGCTTTGATGACATCAATTCGCTGCTTCTGGGCAGCCAGTACGGCTGGATCTACATTCGAAGTGTCAGCTGACGCGGGAGCCTGGCAGAGCAGGCTGAGGATCAACAGCGCACAGACAAAAACGTTCTGCATTGATTTCCCTTATCATTCAGGACCGCAGTAGACAACCCGTTTTCGGGAGAGTCATCAACGAATCCGGCTTATTTAATCAGGCGGGCATTACACAGATCCAGGTGATCGCAGATTTCCAGGTTATCTCCAAAATCAACCAGGATCTCCAGGTCACGGACGCCACTGACATCCAGATCTAAATCGACAGGTGAGTCAGAACTTTTCATGTTGCCGGCGAAGAGCGTACGGCCATTGCCTTTAATTTCCACATATACAAAACCGATACCGGGGACCGAGTCATCAATTCCCATGACAGCCCGGAAACGGCGGTAATCGTCTTTGAGTCGATACTGCAGCAGTGTTTTGGAATGAATATAGAGCCCCCGTGAGTATTCTTTGCCACCCACGCGCAGCGGTCCCCCATCGCGATGTTTGTCACGGCGATACTTCCAGACGGTGTCGAAGAAGGGCGTGTACTCAATATTACGTGGTTCCAGATCGGACAGGTAACGTACCTTTCCCTGGCTGAAATCGAGATTCGCGATTACCGAAGGAGAAAGCCTGGTGCGGGCGCCTGTCTGCAGAGTGGCTTCGAAATCTTTTCCGTTATAAGAAATCGCTGAAGCCTGCAGGGTGCCTTCATCTGTCAGCTTGATTGAACAGAAGGGGGTCGTCTCTGTCGACGCTGGACGAGCGTAAATAATGCCGAAGACCCGCTGGCGATTGACGGGGACTTCATCTTCACCGGCAAAGAACTGAATCCGGTCAGCGGTGATATTGCCGACAACACCATCAATGTAGTCGAGCACATTTTCTTTCTGGACGACCAGCAGATCCTTACTATGTTTTCCGTTAAGCAGTTTGTCCCATGATTTCTGAAGATCGGAATTCAGGGCTCCGAAGCGAACGGATGTGACCGCTTTGGTAGGAACACTCAGGCTTCCCGTCTGCTCCCCCTGCAGAACAGTCTCCCGATCATTGCTCTTCAAATCCTGAATCGGAAAGCGGGAACCATCTGTCAGCCGCACCATTAGAGGAGATTCGAGTGTGCGTTGAAAGCGATTCTGCGGGAACCGGACATTCAACACACCTGAGAGAGGATACTGTCGATCATCCTGTCCCTGCTTCAACTGGATTGTACCCTGGTTCAATGACTGCAACTGACCAGAAACACTCGTTCCCGTCAGAGAGGTCACTTCGACTCCGGGGGAGGCTGCCAGCAGCATGGTCATGGTGGCACAAAACAGGGAATGCATAAACGTCTCCAGTATTCTATTAAAATCGCGGCGAAATACGGCCTGGCATGTCGCTTATTTGCCAGAACTCGCTTTCTCGGTCGCCAGCTTTTTAAAGTACTTTTCGATGGCCTTCCGATAGTGGGAAGGGAAATTACGGTTAATGATATTTTTGGCCGATGCCTGTTTCTTGGGTGGCAGTGTTCCCCAGCCTCCATTGTTCGACAGTTTCTTCTTATCAACCTCGCCAGGAGCCGTAGACCCTTTGACGCGGCTTTCATCTGCGCCCTGCTCAGGAGAACCGGAACTGCTGGGACCCGCACCGGAAGAGGGGCTGTTTTTAGACTGGTCTTCCATTTTCTTGATCATCTTGTCGAGAGCCGCGATGATTTCATCTTCCACTTTCTGAGTGTCTTTCCCCGACTTACCCAGGTCAAGACGTCGCTCAACATCGCTCATCTTGCGGGAGATTTCATCAAGACTGTCTTCTTTAAGCGATGCGAGATCTGCCTGCATCAGTGTGGCCAGCTGTCGATAGCGTTCAGGGATTTCCTGAGTCCGATCAAGCAGTTGTGTCAGTGTCTTTTCACAAGCTTCTTTCTGCAGGAGATGATGCTCGCAGACCGCTTTGTAAAACAGGTATCCGGCTGGATCGACCAGTTGATCGGGTTGGATGGTATTGAAAATTACCAGTGCCTGATCGACCATGCGATACTGCGTCAGGTTACGGGCGACGTAGTATCGCAGATTGGCCAGATAGAATTGATCGGCTTTGCCCTCAACCAGGTGTGGTTGATTGGAAAAGACCGGGTACTGATCCGACAGTTGATAAGCGCGGGCCACTTCACGGGCTTCCGGTTTCACTTCGGCAAAGACCTGCATGGTCAGATTCAGTTTGTCTTCTGCATTCAGGCTGGGATTCAGTTTGGCCAGCAGGGAGGCGACCCGCTTTAACAGTGCCGGATCTTTGGCTTTCTGTCCGGCGGTCCAGGTCTCCAGCTGAACATTCAGATCGACGGCTGAAGGAGCCGCGTAGAGTACCGTCTTTTCTTCTTCAGCTGGTTTCTGCGTTTTCGTTTTTAACGGAAGGGCATCTGTCTCTGAAATCTGCCCATACACCGTCAGACCGGGACCATTCCACAGGAGCAGCAGAACGCACACTTTGAGCAGGTTTCTGATGCCGCTTTGATTCTGACAGTTGAGTAACTGCTGTTTCATCTTGGTCTGTTACCTTTGTGTAAAACAGGTACGCTGCTATTTGTTTTTTCCGGTGGCCAGAATGTAGGTGGCATTCTGGATGCGTGTCTGTCGATCCGCCAGACTCTGCAACTGTTCCAGCAGGTCTGCACGATTGGCATCTTTTTCCTGGGCCAGTTTTTCGATGCGGCGGGTTCGGTTATTCACTCGTAACTGCATGGAACGGAGCATCTTGACCTCAGCCAGCATGTCGACCAGGGATTTATCTTTGGGAGCGCCCTGTTGTTGCTGTTGTTGCTGTTTCTTCTCGTCTTCCGATTTCTCCATCTCTTTCTGCAGCGCTTCGATCATTTCTTCCAGCGTGCTGATAATGTCCTGCTCGATTTCCTGTGTCAGGGTGCCAACCTTGGTCTGGTTGAGCCGATACGAGACCGACTGCACATCCTCTCGCACCTCAGTCAGGGCTTCACCAAAGGCGACAGAGGAACCTTCGTCTTTAATCATCAGAATCGCTTTATCGACTTCAGTCCCGATCATGGTCTCTTCACGTGATAATTGTACTGCTCGTGCGGTATGACGGCTGTTGCGTTCTTTTTCTGGTACCTGATCGATCGACAGGGTGCCGGCATAGACTCGTTTCTGCTGTGCAAGAATCTTCTGCAAGCGGGCCTCCATCGCAGCCAGCTTTAATTCGCGTTCTTCTTCGCGTAACTGACGCAGCATCTCTTCCAGCTTTTCTTTGGCCTCTGTCAGTTTACGGATTGCTTCGTCCTGATGTTTCGAAGCGTTTTCCTTCTGCTGCTTCTTCAGTTCTTCAATCGCTTTTTCCATCTCCTGACGGGCTTTTTCCAGTTCTTCGCGTCCGGGAGTTTTCTGCTGTTGCTGCTGACTCTCTGACTGCGGAGACTGTTTCTGTTGCCCCTGCTGGGATTGCTGCTGTTCCTGCGATTGTTGCTGTTGAGACTGCTGCTGCTGCTGTTGTTGAGACTGCTGTCCCTGCTGAGGAGACTTTTCCTGGGGAGAGCCTTTCTGACTCTGGTCGGATTTCCCCTGTTGGGGAGATTTATTCTGAGATTTGGAATCCTGAGACTGATCCGATTTTTGATCAGACTTTGATTCGGGCTTGCCTTCTTTCGGGGCAGATTCTTTCTGCTCTCCTGATGGCTTCTGATCCGAATCTTTCTGTACCTGATTATTTTTATTTTCAGACTGCTGTGAGTCCTTATTCTTCTCCGCATCCTGCTGGTCGATCTTCGCCTCCAGCTTTTTGGCGTTATCAGCGGTCTTCTGCTGTTTATCCTGGAGATCTGCCGGGTTCCCCCCGCGTTCCGTTGCCGCTCTGACATCCCGTTCCTGGCCGATCAACCGGTTTACATCTTTAAGCAGATTCTGCAGTCGTTCTTTTTCTTTCTCCACTTCACTCATGCGGTCTTCGCTCTGAAGCAGTGCGAGCAGGGCCTGCATGTTCTGGAGCAGGTTTTCCTGCCGTTCGACCGCTTCACCCAACTGTCCGTCCTGCAGCATCTGCAGGACCCTCTGCATTTCGACCGTCATCTGGTTCTGCTTACTCTGACCAAAGGCACGAAACAGCAGGTCGGCCCGGGCTGGGTCGGTCTTTTTCATGTACTCGCCCAGATCGTGCAACGTCGATTCAAATCGCTTGAACTGCTGGGAGATCGCTTCCTGTTTATCAGAGAGATCTCGTTTCCCGTTAGCGGCCCCAGAGTCTGTGGCATTGTCCTGAGCGAAGGTCACAGGGGCACACAATAGAACGCCAGTGATCGCGAACAGCAGGCAGGCGATGCGGGGGCGATTCAACATAAGAAGTGCTCCTGACAGAAAATTCATAATGAACTCAGAACCGATAGGGAGGGAATACGTAAGGGCTGTGTCTTTCTCAACATAATGAGCGCGCTGAGAAGAAAGCACAGCGATTTATTATATCATGTCGGGGACCATGTTCGAAGCATGTTTTTGTGTTCAGTCAAAAGCGGGTGGAAAATCGCATTCTGACTGAAACGCAGATTGGCGACAGATTATTCCAGCCCCAACCCTTTGAGACGATCGAGCAGCTTGTTTTTGCGATATTTTTTTGTCTCTTCGGTTAATTCTTTTTCGCGTTCAATCAGATTCTTCAGCATTTCAATGGCTTCGTGAAACTCCAGCAGGTCCTGCATTTCATCGAGGACACTCTGCATCCGGTTCAGCATGGCATTCAGAAGTTCAATGCTGGTCTGCATTTCCGGCAAGGGGTCATTTTGTTTCTCGATAGCCAGTCGGAGCAGGCCCAGGTGTTGATCGACCTCGGGAAAGTCCTGCTCGTGGATCATGGTCAGAGGTTTGAGAATTTTGTCGTCAATCCGGCCCAGAATCTGTGCCGTGGCGACTCCGTTGTTCACCAGCTCTTCGCGGATGTCATGAAAGGATTCAACGATCGACGCGGTTTCTGTCGCATTCTTGCGGCTGCCGTACAAACTGCGATCGGCTGAAACCGCGACCGCCGTCTGGATTTCCAGCAGAGTGTCATTCCATTTGGGATCGCTTTGGCCCTGCTTTTGTTTCGCCTTGATCGATTCTGCCTGCTTGAGTTGTTCGATACGCTCGCTCAGTTCATCGCGCGTCTGTGTGACTTCTTTAAAGATTTGTTCGAAGCGTTTCCGCAGATTGAGTTCCTTGGAATAGAGCTGGGAGAGCAGCTCTTCGTCGGTAACAATTTCAAAGTGATAGGTTTCCCCATGTACCTGATGCGGGCCACTCAGATTGTCTGCATCTTCTGCATGGACGGTCAGGCTGATTTTCTGTCCGACTTTCAGATCCAATGGGAGGACCTCAAAACGTTCCCACTCCTCCTGATCATTCCGTTGTAGAGTGAACTCCCGGGGGCGTTCACTTGGTTTCTTGCGGAATGGCCGGGGACGGAAGTTTTTATCTTCATCGACCAGGAAATCAAATCGTGCTGCCTGGATACCGTAATCATCGGTAATCGTTCCCTGTACTGGAATCATCGCCTTACGGGTAATTGATTTGCCAATTCCTTTGAGCTGTGTATCAATTTTGGGTGGTTGATCGACGATCCCGTTGATACTCAAACGGATCGGTTCGGTTACCAGCAGCCCGTCTGCATCCTCTAGATAAATCCGGATCGGTTCGTCCGCCATGAGTGGAATGCGGGCAGGCAGAGAGCCACTCTGGGCCTCGGACTGAGGTTTACTTTCACTGATCAGCGTAAAGGGGATCTGGAACTGCAACTGGTTTGAACCACACATCTGTGACAGTTGGGGGCCCGTGATCTCAACCTGCGAAACGATTTCTCCCTGAGGGTTTTTCCACGCCAGATAGCTCTCGGTCTGACTGTTCTCGCGTGGTGGTTCGAGTTGCAGTTTGAGACGATCGGTTTCGAAGAGATACCGAGTGATCGGTTTGTTGGCGCTTGAGATCAGATCAAACTGAGTATTAACGGGGATCGAAATCTGGGTTCCCTGTACGGCCAGAAGATCGGGGACTGGTTTTCCTGAAGCCGGCTCAACCTGATTCAGGCCCATGTAGGGCGGGTACACACAAGAGAGTTGAATCTGGTCCAGCACGGGGTTTTCCACAATCTCAATAGTGTAAGGCTCGGGATTGGTGTAATCATTTCCCGACACCCAGACCTGAATATCTTCCAGCAGATCGGTAATCGTGTGTTTAAAACGGCCTTCTCCCATGCGGGACATTACCGTCCTGCCGCCTCCACGTCCACTTTGCATCCGGTATGTCAGTTGGACGCGTTCCGGGGCCTGCTTTCCATCTGCAGTTTCCACCAGCAGGGTCAGATCGTTACCCAGCCCGTGTTTGTAGATCTGATCCTGAAATTCTTTGACCCGGTCACCAGGCTGTGCGATGACTTTAACCACCAGCCCCGTCTCTCGATTCCAGTAATCGGTTTTTAGCTCGAGGTAACCCTTGGCCCAGCGGGCCATCGCCGGTTGATTGAACACCGCCAGCGTCAGGATGGAAATACACAGGGCCAGCGCACAAAGAAAGGCACGCCGCAGCGGACGTTTGTCAAACACATCTTCCAGCGGGAGCTGTCTGCTGCCCTCGGCGACCTCATGCACGGTCCGTTCCAGCATCGCACGGGTCAGGGCATTCTGTGGTTCTTGGGTCTCGTGCAGTTCAATCGCGGTCGCCAGCCGGTCATTCAGTTCGGGGAAGCGTCGCTCCAACACCAGTGCGAGTGCTTTGCGGCGCATTTTTTTCATCAGGCGAAAGAGCAGCAGACTGACCGCCAGCACGAGAATTGCCGAAACGGAAATCAGGACCAGCGAGGCTCGAAACCAGACCGGCAGTTCAAAATGGCTCAGCTGAAAGTAACCCCAGTCAACCAGGAAACTGGCCCAGAAGATCAGACCGATCACTGCCAGCAGACGGGCAACGCCTTCCAGCAGAATGTATCTGCGGATTTTCCCACGCAACCGATTAAGGAGATCGGTGATTTCCTGGGGGAGCGTGATTTTTGATGGTTCATTCATAGGTCTGCTTTACAATGACTTGGGACGTCGATTGAAGTGCCGGAGTTCCCTGAAATTCTTTCCATTGCTGATTGTCATGACAATTTAAACAGTTTTCGTGTCAGCCACTCCGTCGCCAGCAGGCCTGCTAACAGGAAGAAGACCCAGGCCTGGTCCCAGAGGGTTTTCAAGCGTTCGTCGATCAAAAATTCTTCACCCTGGTCGGGCAGCAGTGCAGGAATTGTTTCCGCTTCTTCCAGTGCAAGATACGCACCGCCTGTATCGCGGGCCAGTTCCTTGAGGCCTTTGACATTCTGGCTCAGTGATTCATCTTCCAGTCGCGGCAGCAACACACTCAAACTGCCATCCACGACCTGTCCCTTGGAATTCGGAACGGTCACATTGAAACGATACTTCCCGGGCAGGCTGGCTCGGAAGCTGGCCGTGTATTCTCCCGAACGGTTTCGATCCTGCATTAAGAGCAGATTAGGAACCAGGGGGCGTCCGCGCGGGTCAATGACTTCCATCGGCACCGATTCCTGAACCAGTGGCTGGAATTCGGGATTCAGCAGTCGAACCCGTACCGAGACCGTCTGTCCCAGAACATACTCATCCCGTTCGAGAATCAGGGTCCCCCGCTTCGTACCACGTCGAGTACGTCCCTGTCCGATATTACGGATCAGTTTGGTCCAGAAGCGGTCGTAGTAATCTTCATCGACGGAACGAAGACGCCACATTTCGGGGCTACCGAGGTAGAAGCAGCGGCCTTCGCCGAAATACTGTGAAGCCATCAGAATCGAAAAACCGTGTTCGGTTTGCGTTTTGGGATCGGGGAAATGAGCATAGACCGTCGCTGCAGCTTTCGCTCCGTTCGAGGGATAACAACGATACAGCCCCGGGAAGGTTTCCCAGAGCTCTTTCGAGGTCGCCGGATCGTCGGTCAGCATGAGGAAACCGGCGTCCAGTCCCGCTTGTGTCCATTCGATGCGGCGAATCTGCGTTGCTTCCTGATCGAGGTAATCCCTCACAAAGGAATTGATGAAGACCGGATACAGATCGAGAATCGACTTATACTTGTCACTTTCCAGTGACAATTTAGGGGTATAGACATCACCGGCAACCAGCACGATGCCCCCGCCCCCGGAGGAGACCCACTCATTCAGATTCAGCATCTGTTCTTCAGACAACAGACTCCAGTTCACATCGAAGGCCAGTACGACATCATACTCAAACAGGTCGGATCGTTCGGGGAATTCGTACAGCAACTGATCTGCATCCTGTGAGACACCCGGGGGAGCAGATTGCAACCAGACATCTGACTTGATAGAGGGATGTCGGTAAAGCATCGTACGGGCAAAGCGGTAATCACGCATCGGACCACCTGCAATCACCAGTACCCGAGTCGGACGGCTGAAGACATTTACCGTGTGTTCCAGTTCGTTGTCCATCGCGTTCGCATCCTGAGCCAGCTGATTGCCTCGCACCCGGATCACGTAGTTGATTTCTCCCTCTTCGGCTGGTGTCCGTTCAAATTTGACATCCAGCGGCAGGCCGTCTTCTGTCGGTAATAGAATGTCGCGAGACTCAATCACCGTTGGCTCTGCTTCTCCCGGTAGTTTTTTCAACAACTCCAGTGTGATATTTTTCCCAGGCATTCCGACCGCCTGCAGCAGAGCGGTGATTTCAAAGGCATCGCCGAACTGTACATCGGTGGGAGCGATGATTTTTGAAACCTGCAGGTTTGCCGGCCGTGTCGGGCTGCCGACACCGAGAGTAATCAGACGAACTTTGGCTTCCTTCGCTGCTTCGTTGGCAGAGAGTAAATCAGTGCCTGCATTAGAAGCACCATCGGTGGCTACGATAATTCCCGACAACGTTGAACCATTGATTTCGCGGATCAGCTGCCCCAGCTGTTCCCCCAGTCTCGTTTCGAGTCCTTGAGGTTGCAGCAGAGTGTTCCAGTCAACTTTAGTATCTGTCTCTGTGGATGTAGTATCAGCTGATGCTTCCGTATTGGAAGTTTTGTCTTGTGACGCACGCTGGAAGACATGGTGTGGCCCTTTCAGGGCCTGGTCGAACGTGTAGACACTGACCTGGTGACTCTTCTGCAGGTCTGCAATTAGAGGTGAGTCCGCGAGCAGTTTTTCTATGGCTTCCATCCGACTGGGGACGTTTCGACTGGCGGGGGAACTTGCATTCGCAGAGACCAGTTCATTCGGATGCCTCATGGAGAGTGAGGTGTCGACCAGAACCGCGACCCGGGATGGGCGGAACGACATTTTCTGTGTTCGTTCATGCGGGTTGAATACGATGACAATCAATGCAATCAGCACCGCCAGACGCAACCCGGTCAACCAGCACCGCCAGAAGACGGGCAGCTGAAACGAATCTTTCCAGATGGTGCGGATCGACAGGATCAGTACCAGTGCCAGGCCCCCCAACAGCAGCAGCCAGCCCCAGCCGGTATCGGGCGTATCGTATTCGATCGAACGAAACGCTGTAGTTTCGTCGGCAGCCAGCATCATGAATTGGGAGACAGAGCTCAGTAGGTTCATGCGGCAACGCTCGCAGTCTGGGGATGGTAGCTCAGGCGGTAGGCCAGCAGCTGTTCACAGAGCAATAGTATAAACAGGATGATCAGAATTGTGTTGGTGATTTCCCGCCCCGCTTCCTGACCCTGAATCCACTGGAATTCACCAGGTTCCTGAATCTGAATTGAGGGAGAATTTCCTAACTCGGCAGTGAGTTCATCTGTCGTCGCCAGTTCCAGGTTACTTTCGGTGACGGGGAAATTGAAAGCATACATCTGGGATTCAACAGTCTGGTCCTGACGCTTCAGCTGTACTGTGTAGACACCTGGCTGGTCGGTCTCGCGAAAAGTCGTGATCAGTTTCAGGTCACCTGAGTTACTCGCGTCGCTGTCCTGTTGGGGAGTGGCCTTGAGTCGTACGGTCCGCCCCCCGGCGGTCACGGGAGTCAGGATTTCTACTTCATCGGTATAGGTCGCTGCATCCAGTGAGAAGGCGATCGGATCCCCGGATGTCTCAGCCTGCTCGTGGGAGCGAGACTGCACCAGGTATTTCTGCAGCTCCAACTGGAAGACGATATAACTCGGATTCAGCGCCCAGGAATTCCAGGGCTCTCCTTCGCTGGTCTGGACAGGACCGGCAGAAGTCAGACAGGTAATAATGCGTCCTTTCCCCAGTCGGTGTTCCAGGATCAGCGGATCCTGATTTCTCAGCTTGGCGATGATGCTGACTCCCGAGGCAGCAGCAGCCTTATTTTGCAGCCACTCGGCAGAAATCGGGAAGTAACGCATGATCGAGACCGCTTCGATCAGGGGATTGTCCTGACCTGCGAAAACTGAAAACAGTGGATGGTCACCGACCTCCAGGTCGACCAGGGTATTCGAGTCGCGTGCAGGCAGGTCACGAGGCGCAATTTCCAGGGGCGCCGGAAACAGTCCGTTCCCTTCCTTGTAAAGTTTGTCGTTATAAAACGCAGGCTGGACCGAGGGGCCTGCGAACCAGATCAGGCCGCCCCCGTTTTTGACGAAAGTCTCCAGGGCATCAATTGCATCGAGAGGCAACTCGGCCACATTGAGCAGGTAGATATTCTTAAACTGATTCAATGGGTGTCTGCGCAGGTAGTCGACATTTTCGACCGAGGGCGCAAATCCTGTGATCGCGGCGTCGGGAGCAATCGCGGTCTGGACGTACATCCATTCGTTGCCGGAAGGATTCCCGTCCACAATCAGGACCGGATTTGACTGCTTGACGTTGATGGACAGAAAACGTTCGTTGTCGCTGTCGAGCGCATCGTTACTCAGACTGACATTAATCTGATGCAGGTTCGGTTTATTGAACACGACATCAAAATCCTGGGAGACTTCGCTGCCGGCTTCAATCTTGTCAAATACAATGCTCATCGGCAGTTTGTTCTGATCGACAAACGCCGAGACGCGGACATCTTGAGCCACCTTGTCACCAAAGTTTTTAACGCTGACACGCAACCGGAGTGGGACATCGACCGCTGCGACCTCCGTAGCGCCCGAGAGTTCCGTAATCGCCAGGTTGGGCTGTGAGTCCGGAACTGTTTTGACCAGATTGATCGTAGTCTCGTTGTTGCTCAGTTTTTCGATTGTCGCTGCGACCGATTTTTTCTCCTGCCAGTCTGCTTTGCGGAAGTCGGAAATCAGGTGCAGAGTTTTAATCACCGCCCGGTCTTCATTCAGTAGATCCGCAGCCGCTTCCAGACCCTGGTTCAGGTCCAGGCTCTGATGGGAACAGGTAAGATTACCGAGCTTGGCATCGAGTTCGTTGATCAGTTCTTCGTTGATATCACGTTGCAGGAACAGTGGAGCGTCCGCGCGGGAGAGCAGGATCAGAGAAAATTTTTCGGTGTTGGGACGACTTGTCCCCTCCGCGGCAATTTTGCGGACTACCTGCAGTCCTTCCTGAAACGCTGACTGCTCACCCCAGACGTTGCGCATGGAGCCACTGTCGTCGAGTACGATCACGTGATGCGACTTGGCTCCTTGAAACATCGAGAGCTGATCCGGATCGAGAATCAGCCGCGCAATCAGCAGCAGCAGACAGACGATTAACAGAATCCGCAGCAGCAGAAGCAGCAGTTGTTCCAGAAGCACCCGCCGCTGGTTGGTCTGCTGGCTTTGCAGCAGGAATTCCATGGCGGCAAATCGGACGCGTTTATACTGGAAGCGGTTAATCAGATGGATAATGATCGGCGCAGCGACCATCGCAACACCGGTATAGACCAGTGCTGAATTCACAAAATGTTGTGTTAACCAGGCTTCCATAAACTATTTATCAGTTGAATGTGTCAGGGGGTGGTCAATTCGTTGCTTATTGTCGGATCGACTGTTGCATGCCGATCCGGTGGTTCAGGTAATGCGCCAGTGCGGCATCAAGATACTCGCTGGTGCGAATGGTCTGATAGTCAAATTTATTGCGGGCACAACGGCGTTTTACGTCATGCAGAAATTCATGCATAGCCTTGAGATAGCCCTCGCGCAAGGAGCGGGGATCGCAGACCAGTTCGCCTGTTTCTTCCATTCCTTCGAACCGAGTCGTACCTGCATAATCAAAGTCGAGCTCCTGATCATCCAGAATGTGCAGGAGCATCAGATCGTGTCCGCGATACTGCAGCAGTCGCAGCCCTTTGAACAGACTTTCACGGTTGACGAATAAATCGGATATGAGGATGATCGTCCCTTTTTGTGATCGCGTTTCGGCGACCTCTTTTAGTACGTCATAAATGTCCGTTTTTTGAGCAGGTTTTTCTGCTGCCAGGGCACTCAGTAGTGAATTCAGGTGAGTTCGCTTACTTAGTGCAGGAACTTTGGAGCGAATGGCGTCATCGAAAGTAACGAGTCCCACTGAGTCCTGCTGTTTGAGCAGCAGGTAAGCCAGGGCGGCTGCTGCCGTACACCCGTATTCATATTTATTCAACGGTCCCGTACCAAACTGCATCGATTCGCTGACATCGACGAGCAGGGTGGTGCGGAGGTTGGTATCTTCTTCGTACTGCTTAATGTAATACTTGTCGGTTTTCGACCAGACCTTCCAGTCGATATTCCGGACGTCATCACCCGGGGCATACTCGCGGTGCTGAGCGAATTCCACCGACTGGCCGAAAAAAGGACTACGGTGCAACCCGGACAGAAAGCCTTCGACGATCGAGCGTGCCCGAATTTCCAGCCGCGAGATGCGGGAGATGGCTTCAGGCAGCAAAAATTTTCTGTAATCTTGGGTCACTGGTCAGTTCGCCTTCCTTAGACGGTGTCTCTTTTATCAAACGCTCAATCACCAGGTCGGAGGTAATCCCTTCCGATTCCGCAGCGAAGTTCGTCACGATACGATGCCGCAACACGGGAGCGGCCAGAGCGCTGATATCTTCTGTTGAGACGTGAGCGTTTCCGTTCAACAGAGCACGTGTTTTTCCACCGAGCAACAGGTTCTGTACCGCACGCGGACCAGCTCCCCAGCTCAGCCACTCATTGATGAAATCAGGGGTTCCCGGTTCATTGATCCGGGTCTGTCTGACCAGTGCCAGTGCATAATCGATGACGTGGTCCGAGACGGGGACTTGTCGTACGATCTTTTGAATCTCCAGGACATCCACGGCCGTCAGGACGTGTTCGATTTTGTCGTTAGAATCAGATGTTGTCCGGCGGGCGATCTGTCGTTCTTCCTGGAACGACGGGTACTTCACATACACTTTGAACATGAAGCGGTCCTGCTGTGCTTCAGGCAGTGAGTAGGTTCCTTCCTGTTCGATCGGGTTCTGCGTCGCCAGAACGAAGAAGGGGTCACTGAGCAGGTGCCGCGTCTGTCCGACAGTCACCTGGTGCTCCTGCATCGCTTCCAGCAGCGCTGCCTGTGTTTTAGGAGGCGTTCGGTTGATTTCATCCGCGAGGACCATATTGTGAAACAGTGGACCAGGAATGAAACGAAATTCGCGTTCGCCTGACTCGCGATTTTCCTGGAGTACGTCGGTTCCCGTAATGTCGGCGGGCATCAGGTCGGGGGTAAACTGGATGCGGCTGAACGACATCGACAGCGTTTGTGCCAGCGAGCTGATCATCAGGGTTTTCGCCAGTCCGGGTACCCCTTCCAGCAGACAGTGCCCCCGGCTGAACAGGGCAATCAGCAACTGTTCGATCACGTCATCCTGACCGACAATCACTTTTGACATTTCACCATGAATCTGCTGGTAGGCAGAACTCAGTTTATCAATCGACTCCCGCGTGATTTCCAGATCGGGAGATCCTGTGGATTCATTTTGTACGTCCGACATCCGTTTAAACACCTTTCTACAAAGGTAAACACTGCCTGCAGCAGAATGTTCCGTAAGAACTGCTGGTTCATCTCTCCTGTCTTCACAGGTAATCGACGCCGGGCGAGCACGCCAACGAGCATGCGAACCATTTCAGACAACGTGCCATTCCAAGTCTGACAAGACTCTATCGTAATGCCTGAGAATAGACTTTGCGACCATAAACCGAGAAATTACAGGGGTTTCCCGTCAATCTGGACTACCGGGAATATTCCGTACAGATCCCCATGATTGGCATAAAATCCATTTTCAGACGTCTGTCGTTATTCTACTCGAACCGGCCCCCCGGGGAAGGATTATTCTGGGGGGAACCGGGAGTTCTCAGGGAAGAGGCGCGCAGGGAAAAGCAAATTTTGTTTGTAAATCAGATCAGAAAAATGTCCACTTTGAGACCGCTTAATCCCAGGCCAGTGGATTTTTCCAGGCGGACTTTAGTTCGTCCAGGCCGAGATTGATTACATTGCTTCCGGAAGTACCCTTGATCGTGAGTTGTCGATTTCCGATGACTTCCCCGATTTCCACCAGGGGCAACTCGCCAAAGCAGAGTTGCAGGGCGGCAATTTTATCCGGAGCGACCTCGATCAGAAAACGAGTGTTACTCTCAGAGAAGAGCAGGCTGGCGGTGGACAGTTCCAATGCTTCCGGTAACCGGGTTGGATCCAGTTTCATTCCGTAGCCGCCGGCAAATGCCATTTCTGCCGCTGCAACAGCCAGTCCCCCTTCGCTCAGGTCGTGACAACTGCGTACCAGCTGCTGCTGAATCGCGGAGTGCAGGGCGTTGAAGATCAGCGGGGCGTCCTCTTTATCGACCTGCGGAACTTCTCCCCCCTCCAGGTTATTGACCAGGGCATAATGGCTTCCGCCCAGTTCATCTCGGGTGGCACCTACCAGGAAGATCCGGTTGCCGGGTGACTTGAGGTCCATTGTGATCGCTCTGCTCACGTCTGGAATCTGGCCGATAGCACTGATCAACAGAGAAGGCGGAATCGCGACGGTCTCCTTTTCTCCCTTTTCATTCTCGTAGGAGAATTCGTTATACAGACTGTCTTTACCACTGATAAACGGTGAACCATAGGCGATTGAGAATTCCTGGCAGGCCAGGGCCGCGGCAACGAGACTGCCCAGGGTTTCCGGTCGGTCGGTATTACCCCAGCAGAAGTTGTCGAGGATCGCGATCTTGTTGGGATTTGCACCCACAGCGACACAGTTACGGATGGCTTCATCGATGGCCGAAGCCGCCATCCAATGTGTGCTCAGATCGCCATAACGCGGATTCATACCGCAGGAGATGACCAGCCCACGTGTTGAAGTCAGGTCCGGACGTACCACTGCGGCATCTGAAGGACCGTCGTTCTGCACGCCAACCAGAGGCTTGACCACGCTACCTGCCTGGACTTCCTGGTCGTACTGGCGAATGATCCACTCCTTGCTGCAGACATTCAGTGAACTCAGAATGGAAGTCAGGTCTTTGTTGTAGTCATCTTTCTGTGTTGGAATCAACGGGGTGAATTCCGGTGTCTTGTAGACCGCATCACGCACGATCGGCGGTCGTCCATCGTGGAGAAACTCCATCTCCAGATCTCCAACAATCTGGTCCTGGTATTTTAAAACAAGATGTTGTGTGTCTGTGAACTGACCGATGACAGAAGCTTCGACTCCTTCACCAGCGCACAGTTTCTCGAAGGCTTCCCAGTTTTCCGGGGGCACAGCCAGTACCATTCGCTCCTGGGCTTCGGAGATCCAGATTTCCGTATAGGACAGCCCGGCGTATTTGAGCGGGCACTTGTCCAGCCAGACTTCTGCACCCGTCTTTTCACCCATCTCACCGACAGCACTGCTGAAACCGCCGGCACCACAGTCGGTGATTGCGGAAAACAGCTCTTGATCGCGGGCTTCGAGGATCACGTCCATCGTCATTTTTTCTGTGATCGCGTTCCCGATCTGTACTGCACCTCCTGAGAGGGATTCGCTTTCGGAGGTCAGTTCTGCTGAGGAGAACGTGGCTCCATGAATCCCGTCTCGCCCGGTCCGGCCGCCCACTGCGACAATATAATGTCCGGGCTGTGCCTGTTGTTTGGCCGACTTGCCGACGGGCAGCATCGCGACGTTACCACAGTAAACCAGAGGATTACCCAGGTAGCGTTCATCAAAGTAGACCGCACCGTTGACCGTAGGAATTCCCATTCGGTTACCATAATCGCGGACACCCGATACCACGCCGGTAGCGACCGCCTTGGGGTGTAATACGCCTGCGGGCAGTTCATCGTAAGAGATATCCGGAGGCGCGAAACAGAAGACATCGGTATTACAGACCGGCTTACCACCCAGACCGGTACCCAGCGGATCCCGAATGACACCTCCCAGGCCCGTATTGGCGCCACCGTATGGTTCCAGGGCTGAGGGGTGATTGTGGGTTTCTACCTTGAAGCAGACGTCCTGCTTGTCGTCGAAGGTGATCACGCCTGCGTTATCGGCGAAGACACTGACGCACCAGTCTTTCTCGCCCAGTGATTTCCGAATTTCGGTTGTGGCAGCAAAGATGGTTTCTTTGAGCATGTTTTCGAAATGGATATCCCGTTCACCATCCCGGAAATGGATGCGGCCAGCGAGGGTTTTGTGCGAGCAGTGTTCGCTCCAGGTCTGGGCGACACTTTCCAGCTCAACATCGGTCGGATCTTTCTCCTGTTTGACGTAATAGTCCTTAATCGTCCGCATCTCAGCCAGATTCAGATACAGCTGGCCTTCGCGACTCAGGGTTTCCAGCTGGCTGTCGTTCATATCCCGAATGGGTACTGTGACCAGTTCGAACGTGTACTCGCTTCCCAGGCGAATACTGTCCATCAACAGGGGACCGCGGACGACATACTCGATGGCGTCATTTGAGAGAACTTTGGAAGCCATGCGATCAATCTCGTCGCTGTCTGCGTCGGAGTTGACCCAGTACTTACGACAGGTGGCGACATTCTCGATGGCAAGCCCGAGGTCAGCAATCGCATCGCGGGCACTGTTGGCCACATTGTCAGTCACGCCAGGCTTGAACATTACATTCAGCAGCGGTTCGCTCGATCCGGACTCAGTCGATTCACTGGAAAGTGTGCGAATCTCGAAAGTTTCCACCACCGGGTCAGCCAGCAGATTACGAGCAATCTGTTCGAGGCCCGCCTGATCCAGGTTTCCTTCCAGCAGAAAGGAATGAGCCGTCTGCACGGAACGAATGGAATTCGCACCCAGAACCTGACATTCCTTGAGAATCCGTGCACCTTCACGGTCAATCTGGTTCTCGGCTGGTTTAATTTCGACTTCGCAAAGCATAGTGTGTTCCGTTACAGTTGATTTGAGTCAGGGACAGGCTGAGATTGTGGATTTTTGGGATCAGACTGGTTTCCACTTACGGTGCTGAATTTAATGCATCGTGATTCTTTTTGCCATCTTCCAGCAGCTGACGCAGCTGTTTTTCGTCCTGGTTGACGATGGCCTCCCTCAATCGGGCGAGGGACTGGGTATATTTGTCGATGCTTTCAATGATGGCATCGCTGTTGCTGAGCAGGATATCAATCCAGATCGATGGGTCACCGCCGGCGATCCGGGTCGTATCGCGAAACCCGGTAGACGTAAACGGACGATTCTCTTCTGACAGAGTCATCGCCAAGGCTGAGGAAATTACATGCGGTAGATGACTGGTTTCTGCCAGGATCCGATCATGATTTTCAGGCGTGGTTTGCAGAACGTGCATCCCCAGGGCTTCCCAGAAACCTTTAACCCGCTCGATGGCCTCATCCGGTGTTTGATCATCGGGCGTCACCACACAGGGACGACCCGCAAACAGTTCGGGGTCGGCAAATTCAAATCCGGCTTTTTCAGATCCAGCCAGGGGATGTGATGCCACAAATGTGACTCCCTCAGGCAGGCTCCCATACAATTCGGAGCAGATTTTCTGCTTCGTACTGCCAACATCGGTAATTACCGTTCCCGGGCGGCTGTTTTGAGCCACGATGCGAATGAACTGGACGATATTGTTGACGGGTGTGCAGACGATCACAAGGTCGGACTGGGCTGCCGTCTCTGCGATGTTGGTTGATCCCCGATCCAGCAGTCCCGACTGCTGGGCAGCCCGCATCCTGGAAGGATTTCGTCCTGCTCCGAGAATCGTTTCCGCCAGATGTCGCTGTCGCGCTGCAGCGGCAATAGAACCTCCCAGCAGACCGACGCCAATGACGCCGATCGTTTTGAAGAGGTGCGAATTTTGAGTCGATGATTCAGTCATGCTCCGTATTGTAGAGCTCCTGAATCGGGATTTCCAGCGGTTCGAAGGTGGTATCGGGGAGCTACGTCAAAGTCGTGAGCTACGGTAAGTGATTTCACCAGAATCGCTTCGGTCTATTTCTATTTCTGCTCCGCAATTCGGTACAGATAACCGTTAGTCCGCAGGAAAATACTCCCCTCACTGACTGCCGGCGAAGCATTAAACAGGTCTTCATCAGACTTGATTTCATTCCGTGCCAGTTCAACGTACTCCGGCACCGCTTTGAGCACGACGACCCCATTGTCGCGGGTCGTGACATACAGTTTGTCATCCGCCAGAACAATTGAGGCATACAGCCGGGATTTGGTCGGCAGCCGGTTTTTATAGACGACTTCACCATTTTTCGCGTTCAGACAGAATGCAATCCCTCGATCGCTGGCCCAGTAAAGATGCCCTTCGTGGAAGACGGGTGAAGTTACGTTGGCACCGACGTTCACTTCCCAGAGCTTGTGGGTTTTTGTGACGTCTCCCCGACCACCGGGACGAACGGCAATACTGCGATTGCTGCGGCCTCCCAGGCAGTAGAGGATGCCTTCGTTTTGAACGACGACCGGAACGACATAGTCCTGAATTCCTTCACAGGTCCAGAGCTCTTTTCCGGTATCAGGATCGAAGCCCAGGATCTGGTTTTTCTGATTTACTACCAGCTCCTGCTTGCCTCCCGGTACATCGACGATAGAGGGCGTCGTCCAGGCCCGAACGATGTTCTCGGCTTTCCAGGCGACTTTCCCGGTCGCTTTCTCCAGAGCATAGACTGTCTCGCTTTCGATACTGGCATTGATGATCACGAAGTCTTTGTAGAGGATCGGCGAGGAGGCGGAACCGAATCCCGCAGTCTTATTGCCGACATCCGCTTGCCATTTGAGGTTTCCCTTCAAATCGTAAGCGACCACTCCCGAGGTACCAAAGAAGGCGTAGACGCCGGTTTCATCACAGGCGGGCGTCCCACTGGCGTATCCATGGTCCACAATCCGTTTGGTGATTTTCTGCACCTGGTTCAAGGGGGCCACTGACTGGTCCCACATGATTTTGCCATCTTCCCGATTGAATGAAATTACGTGCAGCCGCAGGTCAGCTGGGTTTCCGTCATCTTCTGCAGTCAAACCGTAATCGGTATAAGCGGTCAGAAAAATCTGGTCCCCGTAGAGAACCGGGCTGGAAGAGCCATGCCCGGGAAGTTTCGTTTTCCAGAGGATATTTTTCTCTGCACTCCATTCCGTAGGTAATCCCGTTGACTCTGAAACTCCATTCCCGGAAGGACCTCGAAATTGAGACCAGTCAGCAGCCTGGCTGACATGACTGACTGAAAGACCAAATCCAACAAAAAGAATGAGCCGGGGAAGGATACGCTGCATGATCGGATTCCATAAGAAACAGGAATGAAGGAAAGCGGCTTGATACGGGAAACAGGCATCCCTAGGGGAACTGTTCTCCTTAACAAGTTAGAATCTTTCCTGCGCACTCGCAAGCATTTTCCCTGTTTCCCGGAATTTTCTTCTCAGGCGGTAGAGTATACAAACGCAGGCTCAGACCAGCTTGGTAATCGGAGTTCCATCGCTGAGTGCCAGCGGTCGGCCGATGGGGGAAATCAATTCTTTGGTAAAGTCGATTTGAAGCTTCTGCAGAATCGTGGCGTACAGATCCTGAATGCGAACCGGTTCGGTCGGATCTTTTTCTTTTCCGGTGGGATCTGTTTCTCCGATAATTGTATCCCCTTTCAGGCCACCTCCGCCCACAATACAGGAGAATCCAGAAGGCCAGTGGTCGCGTCCGTCCAGCGGATTGATCTTGGGAGTCCGTCCGAATTCGCCGATACAAAGCACAATTGTAGAATCGAGCAGATCCCGTTCTTTGAGTTCCTTGAGCAACGTAGCGAAAGCGGGGTCGAGAATTTTTGATTGAGTCTGATGTCCGGTGTAGTTGTTTGCATGGCTGTCCCAGCCATTCAGATTGACTTCGATTGAATGCACACCCTGTTCGACGAGCCTTCGGGCGACCAGGCAACCACGTCCGAAGGGAGAGTCGCCATATGCAGCGCGGACGGCTGCAGGTTCTTTTTCAATTTCGAATGCCTGCAGTTGTTCGGAACTCATCATGGTCAGGGCACGATCGATGGTCGACTGATGCAACGTTTTTTGGGTCTGGATGGTGCGTCCTCTGCGAAATGCCTGTGAGACGACATTCAGGTTATCCAGCCGCCGTTCCTGGCGTGGATCTCCCACCCCTGATCGCATATTGCCAATATTCTTACCGGGATCGGGAACGCGAAACGCATCGAGGTGTGCCCCCAGATAACCGCCTCGAGCCGGAAACTGGGTGTTACCCATGGAAATATGTTGTGGGATTTCAAGTCCTTTGTCGGGGGCTTCGTGCGTGATGATCGCACCTAGTGCGGGGTAGACGGTCGTCGGTTCAGGGCGGTAACCGGTTTTGAGATATTTCGTACCCCGTTCGTGGTCTCCCTCTTTGGAAACCATCGACCGAATCACAGACATTCCCCCCAACTGTTCTGCGAGCAGTGGATACATATCGGAAATCTGTAAACCCGGGACAACGGTAGAGATCGCTTTCCCCGGACCGCCGATTTGAGTCCCCGGGTGTGGGTCCCATGTCTCAAGCTGACTGGGGCCGCCTCCCATCCAGAGTGTAATCACAGATTTCCGCCGTTCCGGCCCTCGCTTTTGCGCAGCCTGAAGATCAAAGCCGGGCAGCATGAAGGAGAGCGTACCTCCCAGTGCAACTTTACAGAGGTCCCGGCGACTCAGCGATTGTGAAAATAGAGGAAAGTCGAACATGGCTCAATGATTCCATGAAAATTCAGGTGAATTATACAGCGCCCAGAACAGGTCCTCGGTGACTTTTTCGCGCTGTTCCTGATTCGAGGCAGACTCATACTGTTTCAAAAAGTGCGTCAGCTCTTCTGCTGTCGGTGGTCGGGACAGGCAGACGAGGAAACAGGTTTCAATCCGCTTGTCATTCGAAATGTCCAACGACGTGATCCGACCGACGGAATTGAACGGGGATGCACTTCCGTTGTCTCTGGCAAACTGACCATTCATCCGCAACAGTGCCTGGGGAATCGTTCCCGGAAAGTCATTCAGTTCGTCACTACCCAGGTCCCCATATTCACGTACAAAATCGATTTCCGAGAAAAAGCGACGGGCCCGCATGAACAGATTCGAGTTCTGGTCGATAGTTTTCAGCGAGGACGATTGCAGCATGGAACCGATGATCTGCTCGGGACGCAGTCGGACCAGGGGGAACAGCGCCCATGCACGGGTCGCCCGTTGTATCTCTTCAGAGTCAACCATGTCTGTGGATGATGAACGTTGAAATGGTTTCGATGCCACAATAATTTGAATCAGGCGTTTGATATCGTATCCGTTTTCACGAAAGTCCTGGCCCAGAATGTCGAGCAGGTCCGGGGCTTCCTGTGTCAGATCGGTCGGAGCGGGAAGGTCATCGACGGGATCGATATAAGGTACGCCAAACAACAGACCCCAAATTCGATTGGCAGACGCACGTTCGAATCGACGGTTGTCGGGGTGTGTCACCCAGGTCGCCAGTCGCTCACGCAGTGTCCCTTCCTCAGGCAGGCACTCATTCAGGAAAGGAACCTGCGGAGCAACCGTTCGAGTTTCCAGCGTATTACGATCCTCAACTTCGTACTTCAGTTTATTGTTCTGACGCACGCCGAGAACCTGTACTTCCACCTGACCGTAAAAAGCGGTCAGACCTTCGAAATCGGTCTGCTTCCAGTGATCGAAAGGATGATCGTGACACTGGGCACAATCAATCCGCTGTCCCAGAAATGCACGCACGGTGCTGCCCGTCAGTTTGTTCCGATCCAGGTTGCCATCTGCGACTGCCGCTGTGATGAAATTGGTTTCCGGGTCGCCGGTCCAGAGCCCTTCGCCGGCAATCAATTTTCTGACCAGTTCATCATAAGGCGTATTGGCCTGAATCTGTTCGCTCAGCCAGGCTTTGAAGCGATCGCGACGAAAGACAATGAATTGTCCCTGGGCGACTCCAACAAAAGCGCGTGTGAATCGCTCGGAAAAATAATCGGCGAAGCGGCGGTCATCGAGAAGTTTTAAGGTCCAGCGCTCCAGTCGATCATCCCCTGACATCGCCTGGAATTCACGTATCTCTTCCAGGGACGGGATTGTGCCATGCAAAGCGAGAGAAAGCCGACGCATCTGTGTCAGTTCGTCTGCCACCGCCGCGGGGTCGAGCTCTCGCTCCTGCCATTCTTGTGTGAAGAATTGATCTACCTGATCGATCGTGCGGGTCAGTGAATCCTCATTCTGCAGAACGGGAATCGGTTCCGTCTTCTTCAGAGGACTGCTCGAAGCCCAGGCAACCAGGGAGATCACCAGCGCCACGACTCCCGCGGGGAGGCAGGCCAGGATCCAGTTGCGAGCGGAAGCGGGCATTTGATTGTCCTGAATGAAGAAGGTTCAAGGGGAATGGACATCCGGGAATCAGCTCCCGGGAATACCTTATCATACCAGTTGAGTCATTCGAAAGTTTCACTCATTTCTTGAAACTTCCCGCTTTTTTCCGGGTATCACTCTCTGCGTTCTGGCATCAACCAGGAGATGAATTTCTAAGCAATTTAAATAAAGCTGTTATATATTGGACTTACCAGAGGGCAGGTGGTACCTTGAAAACGCATGCAGAAACCGGGAATACCTTGAACGTTCCTGCAACGGCTCATTTCTCAGGAGGCGAAGCAGAGCAGACCGTGAGTGAACATGCGACACATGCCGGCGATTTGAACAAAAACGGACAGGGGACTTCCGCACTGACAACCCCGACCAGTGACGAAGTTGTTCAACCCGCTGCAGTCAGTCCGACCACCGAGATTGATCAGTTCTATCCCGATGAAGTGGTGGGGAATATCCCGCCATTCCCTCATCTGTTTAAACACCCGCTCAAGGCAACATTCTGGACAATTCGTATGCTGTTTGGCATCGTCTGTCTGGTTTTGTTTCTGGCCGTGATTGCTGCCATCCCTCTTGTTAACTTTATTGCCCTGGGTTACCTGCTTGATGTGGAAGGTAGAGTTGCCCGTACGGGAAAAATTCGTCTCGCTTTTCCGCTGCTGGATATCGCACCTCGACTGGGAACCATAGTGCTTGGCACCGGTCTCTGGCTGATCCCCTTGTTTCTACTCTCCGGGGCTGCCGCGGATGCTCGACTCGTTGATCCAGGGGGCACCAGCGATCAGACGCTTCATTTCATCAATCGTCTGGTTTCGATTTTTGTTGCCCTGCATCTCTGTCTGGCACTGGCCCGCGGGGGAACCTTTTCCTGCTATCTCCGCCCACTCAAGAATGCGATCTGGTTGTTCAAACAGCTTCGCGCTGGCGGGTACTGGGAACGGGCGGCGCAGAACGTTAGTGAGTTTGTCTCCTCGCTCAAACTGGGGCAGAACTTCTCACTGGGGTTGCGTGGTTTTCTGGGAGCCTTAGCCTGGCTCTTGATCCCTTCACTCATGTTTGCTTCCGCCAGTTCCCCTGAGGGAGGCAAGGGAGGTCCGGTTCTGGTCACCCTCCTGGGGGGCTTGATGCTGGTGATCGTTCTGGGTTGGCTGCCGCTCTTACAGGCTCACTTTGCTGCCGAGAATCGATTGCGGGCCATGTTTGAACTGCGGACCATCCGCAGGAAATTCAAACGGACGCCGATCGCCTGGCTGGTGGCGTTGGTCGTTGTCTATGTGCTCTCGCTTCCTCTCTACCTGTTTAAGGTGGCTGCACTCCCCCGGGATGCGATGTGGGGCATTACCCTGATCTTTGTTGCCACCATCTATCCCACAAAAATTCTGCTGGGCTGGGTCTATTACCGCGCCTCCTCCAAAACTCGAAATGCCTGGTTTGGTTGGCGCTGGTTGAGCAGGACTCTGATTCTGCCACTGCTGTCACTGTATGTCTTTCTGTTGTTCTTTACCCAGTTTATCGGCATGCATGGCAATCGAGTGTTGATGGAGCACCACGTCTTTTTGTTACCGGTTCCATTCTGACGGAATTCGGGTGACAAATTAAACTCAGTGCTGGAAGCTGCTTTCAGGGGGGCAGACGGAATTCGTTTCTGAGACACGCTTCTCGTTTAAGTCAACACGTTTTTCCGATTTCGTTCTGCGCAGTTGAATTTTCTGAAAATCTCTTCGCCTTTTGAATTCGGGGCGGATATGATTTCAGTAGCGGAATCGCGCTTGATCCGCTCGATCAACTTCCTTTTCGCTGTCATCAATCGTCGAATTGATCCGGCTTTCCAGCGGGGAATCCGGTTAAAGGATATGCAGGGGAAACGTTCTGTTTTCCCGGCACACGTTCGCATCATTTCCTGGCTAAGCGTGTTGCCTTTTATTTGGAACGGAAGACAATTGCGCCTGGCCATTTTTCGAAAAGGCAGGACGAGCGATGAACGATTATAAGGTAGACGACGTTAGGAATGTGGCACTGGTCGGCCACGGGGCTGTTGGCAAAACAACTGTAGCCGATCTTTTGCTTTTTCAATCGGGAATGACCCCCCGACTTGGGTCTGTGGATGAAGGTACCAGTTTGCTGGATACAGACGAGGAAGAAATCGATCATCGGATTTCCATCGCCTCTACCCTGGTTCACTTTGATCATGCCGGTCATCATATCAATCTGATCGATACCCCCGGCTATCCTGATTTCATTGGGCAGGTTTCCGGTGCTCTGCGTGCCGTCGAGACCGCTCTGATTCTGCTCAACGCCGGTCATGGCGTGGAAATCAATGCCCTGCGAGTTTCCCGGATGGCCCAGGAAGCAGGCATCGCCCGCATGATCGTCCTCAATAAATGTGATACAGAAAATATCGACTACGATTCACTGCTCGATTCCATCCGCGAAACATTCGGTTCCAACTGTGTTCCCATTAACCTGCCTGTGGGACTCGGGGCCGATTTTCAAGCGGTGTGTGATCTGGTTAATTTTTCCGAGCCACCTGCAGAGGGAACGCTGGGAGATCCGGAGTCAACCCGCCAGGCGCTGATCGAAGCGATTGTGGAATCGAATGAAGGGTTACTGGAACGGTTCTTTGATGGAGAAGAACTCAGTGCCCGGGAACTGTCTGCAAACATTCCCAAGGCGATGGCGGCGGGCACACTGATTCCCGTACTCTTCATGAGCGCAAAAACCGGCGTGGGTGTCAGTGAATTTATGGACGCCATGTCCAACTACACATTGTGTCCGCAGGATATTCAGCGAATGGAACAGACCAAAGATGGTCGTTCGGTGGTGATTGACCCTTCGCCGGAGCAGCCGTTTGTTGCTCAGGTGATCAAGACACGCATCGACCCCTTCATTTCCAAGATGAGCTATCTGCGAGTCTTCTCTGGAGAACTGGATAAAGACACGGCTGTGGTCAATGTCCGCACGGGGAAGCCGGTTCGAATCAATCAACTGCTTGACGTCCAGGGTGGCAAACAGGAACCCGTCGATTCTGTTTCCGTGGGCGATATTTTTGCGGTAGCCAAAGTTGATGACCTGCAGCCGGGAGATACCCTTACCGCTGATGCGAATGGAGACGGTCTTTCACTGCCGGAAATCAAGTACCCCCATCCGGTAGTCGGGTTAGCTGTGGAGCCTAAAAGCCAGAATGACCAGCAGAAGATTTCCGGTGCACTGCACAAACTGGAAGAAGAAGACCAGACCTTCCATGTGATCCACGATGAAGAGACACATGAAATGGTAATGCAGGGAATGAGCGAACTGCATCTGAAAATCATGCAGGAGAAACTGCTGCATCGTGATAAAGTGGAAGTGCTGACACACCAGCCCAAGGTCCCTTATCGCGAAACGATCATGGCGAGCGCTGAGGGTAGTTACCGACACAAGAAACAGTCGGGAGGTGCAGGGCAGTTTGCCGAAGTACACCTGCGGGTCTCACCTATGCCTGCCGGCGTTGATCCTGAAACCTATTTCACGAAAGAAAACTTCGACCATCTGCGCAGTTATCAATACGATCCGGATTTGAACTTTGCTTTTGTCGATCGGATTTCAGGTGGCTCGATTCCCAATCAGTTCATCCCGGCGGTCGAGAAAGGAGTTCGCGAGCGGATGAAGCAGGGGGTGATCGCAGGCTGTCAGATTCAGGATCTGATCTGCGAGGTATACTTTGGAAAAGATCATCCAGTCGACAGTAACGAAACCGCATTTAAAATTGCGGGGAGCAAGTGCTTCTCGGAACTCTTTGGAAAAGCACGTCCGGCACTGATGGAACCGATCGTTAAGATTGAAATTCTGGTTCCCGAAGAATGCGTCGGCGATATCAGCAGTGATCTTTCCAGTCGACGGGGACGTATGGAAGGCATGCAGGTCTCTCCAGGAGGCTACGAAATCATTCAGGCGCGTGTCCCTCTGGCTGAAATTATGACCTATGCCCGTACGCTTTCCAGTCTCTCCGGAGGCCGGGGAACCTATGACATTGAACTGAGTCACTACGAAATGATTCCGCCCAACGAGCAATCCAAGGTGATTGAGATTCTTAACCAGGCCAGAGAATGATCTGATCTGTCAACGAGTCACGATGGTGGAAAAGCACCAGCGAAAGCGTGTACTCCCTTTTGCTGGTGCTTATTTTTTACGCTTTCGTTCCCGTCCCAGGGGCTGGTTCCAGAGCTTTAACTGCTTCTTGATGTCGTCAAGGGACATCGGGACGGGAGAGAGTTTGATCTGTGTTTCCAGGTCGTAATGCTCGCTGGTGATTTTTTCATCCAGACGATCAATTTCATCTTCGAGGTTACGCATCCAGTCCGGCACATCAATACCAGAGCCGATGGTTGATGCCAGATAGCGTTCGATCTCTTCCTGTAGAATCGAGAAGGTAGCGGAATCTTCATTGCCGTTGCGGGCATCTTTCATCGCCCGGGGAACGAGGGCCATCATCCGGTTGACTGACAACGGTTTGACGAATCGTTCATTCAGATGATCCGAAATCAGCGGCAGATTGATTTTGTATTCCGCTTCGGTCTGCTTGAGTTTTTTCAAATGCTTTTTAGCCATCTCTTCGGAGGTGGCTTCGAAGACTGCTTCCCAGATCAGGGCTGATTCATTGCGATCCTGCTGAGCCAGAACCTTGTGGGCAATCAGCAGTGGGACCATCTTCCAGTCGTCCCGTTCGTAGGCTGCTTCGATCCGCAGGAAGTCGAGCAGGCAGTAGAACATTTCGCCGTAGTCTGATTGGGTGGTGGTACTGTTGTACTCCACAAACCGATCAAATTTATCGACCACCGATTCAAAGATGACTTTGAGGTTGGTGACCGCTTCATCCATCTCGATGCTGCCTTCTTCGAGATCGGTGAGCAGCGTCATAGGATGGGCTGGATCCTGGTACTCGGCCAGATAATTCAGGTATTGTTCGATTCCATTATGCAGGATCGTACGCAGATTACCCAGGGTCAGGTACTGGGCGTGAAACAGGTCCGCTCCATACTGCTTGATAAAGCTTTTGACTTCCTGCCAGATATACTCCTGGTTCAGTGCTTCCGCGCTGGATAACCGCATGGTACGACTGTGCTTGAGCCATTGTTCCCGATATTTATTCACCAGTTTTTCAGCGATATCAATCAGCTTCTCGTCATCAAGTTGCTCGGATTCCCAGTCACGCGAGGAAGCAATGATGGCCACCAGAGAGCTTTTGAGAGCGGTGCGGAACAGGCGGTCGAACTCACTGACAGCAATGCCTTCAGGACGCGCACTGCGTTCCATCCGGTACGCGGTCTTCAGCAACTGCCAGGTTTCGCGGAGCAGTCCCAAGCCGGGAAGCTGTGTTAACAGGAATCGCAAAATCATCTGTAACGAGCGAACTTTGAGTACGGTGTTGGGCCTGCCTCCCTGATCGATGGGCGTATAGAGCAGAGGTGTTTCCGCGATATTGCTTAAGAAAGCGGGGAACTCTTTCCGCACCAGTTCGATGTCGCGGGTCAGCACACCACGATAGACGGGTACCAGCAGGCGTTCGTTTTCGGAAAGTTCTTTTTCTGCTTCCGATTCCGGCAGGGTCGCCAGCAGCATCAATCGAGCAGAACGACAATTGACAGTCGTGATGATGATGGCATGCATCAGGTAGAATTTGGTCTGCAACTGCAGATCGTATTCGATATTGGAATCGTGGTCGCCACTCGGCTTAGGTAGCTGGTAGCTCCAGATGGAATTGAGGAGCACTACCAGTTCCTGCTGCAGATTTTCGGTATGCTGGATCCAGCCTTCTATCGACTCGCGCGTTTCGGCGTCAAATTCCGTGTCGGCCTCCGGGTGAGTGACGTGTGAGAGTTCAGTCTCTGCGAAATATGCTGCCGACAACTGCCAGAGTTGTGAGAGTGTATTCAGGAACTTAAGACGAGGTTCGAGCAGGCGGTTGATCGATTCGATTTCGGAGTTGTTGGGTGAGTACCCGGAATCCATCATCTCACCCTGCACCCCATCGTCGGCGCTGTCGCGAAAGGTGACGTCTTCATAAGCCGCACCGAACAACTCGTCTTCTTCAGCCGGCTCTTCGGGATCCATGTCAAACGGATCCTCGATTGCTTTTTCTGGAACAGGCAGCACGGAATCGAAATGAGGGACCGACCAGTAGTCAGCGGCATTGGCTTCGAGGTAATCGAACATTTTGCGGATAGACTGTCCATTGCCGGATCCGGATTGAATATTCGCAGTTAACTGTCGCATCCACTGCAGTAGGACGGAGTGAATCGAGTAAGGACCCGATTCCAGACCTGTCTGGTCGACCTGGCTTAGCCACTGCATGATCAGACCGATGGCCGCCACATGATCCTGTTTCTGCAGCAAGGCATCGACAGTCAGGGCATAGGCTTTTGCCGATTCAAATCGGTCGACATGCTGTCGCCAGAAAGAAATATCACCGACCGCCTCGCCGCCGTTCTTCCACTCAGTAAGAATCTGTGAGACATGCGCCGCTGATTCAAACGAGTCCTGACCATTCACGTGGGGAAGATCCTCCACGGTGGTCGTTGCGTAACGATCCCATTTTTCAGCCAGCTTCTGGAAACGCTCAGAAATTTCCAGTTTGAGCCGGTCGTTCCCCTGTGCAGCAGCTTCACTCAGTGTGGCCGAGTAAGCGGAGAATGTTTCTTCCATCAGTTCCAGCAGAACTTCGCTCCGCTGATCGGGAATACTGTCCTCTCGGGAAATGAACAGGGGGAACAGCCCCTGGAATCCCAGAATGTTCCAGGGATCGATCAGGGCACCACATTCGATCCCTCTAGTGAGATGATCTTCGATCTCGGGGATCAGCTTCCAGGCTGCTTCCAGTTCGTTTCGTTCCAGGTGCAACTGGACCATGGTAATCCGCCATTGGATTTCACATTCGAAGCGGACCGAGGTGCAGGGGATGACGCCGGCTTCACAGCGGGCAGCACGCGAAAAACCCATCCGCGCATAGATGCGGGATAACTGGCGATGCTGAACCTGCTGGGCGCCGTAGCGTGCCAGATGCAGATTGAGATAGTGCCGGATGTGTCCGAAAGGCTGCTGAGACTGCTGTGCTTCTTTCAATAAGCGTTCCGCCCGGGAACCTGTCGCAGAGGCCAGCAGACGGTTGTAATAATCATCCCGCTGGCGAGCGACTTTAGGGAGCAAGGAGGTCAGGCTGATATCACTGGCGTGGGTATCAGGTCCGGAACCACTGATCGAAGACGCCATCAGCATGGTGCCACTCAAGACAGCTGCTGCATCCTGCAGTCGTTCCTGCAGCGGGATCTCTTTGTGTTCATCAATCCAGGCCAGCAGGGAATCGAGGATCAGTCTGCGGATGACAAACCGTCGGTAATAGCCCTGGTTGTCAATGATGTGCGGATCCCATTCCCCGAACATGTAGTTGGTGCGTTTGTTGACCGGGTGCAGGTGATCGTGTGCCCGGAGATCGATGGCGATCTCGTCCATTTTTTCCAGATTGAAATGTGCCTGATGCAGCAGATCTTCGGGAGTCGTTTCCAGGGTCTTGATCGTCTGTTCGATGAGACGCTGGTAATTTCCACAGGCGACTCCACTGCCACGAAAAAAGACCGGCATCGGGCGAAATTTTTCGTGTGAATAGACCTGCATCTGTCGACCATTTTCCAGAACGGCGACCGGCCGAAAACCGACGAAGTCATTCAGCTTATCGATGGCAGCGGTGACTAGTTCCTGGTCGGTATCCCAGCGACCGGTCTGTTCGAGCAGAGCTTCAAACATGACGGCGAGGAAGTAAGGCTGCAGGAACTCTTTTCGGCAGATATGGAACAGCAGGTCCCGGTGATGGGTGGTGTATTGCGGCAGGCATTCCTCAAATGCAATTTTGAGGACTTTCTCTGCCTGATCGATGGACTGAAATGCCGGGGTCGTCCCTTTGAGTTCATGTAAGTGAGTGCGCAGCAACGACTCCAGCAATGCAGAATCACGCTGAAGGTCCAGTTCAGCAAAGAGCTGATTCCAGTTGAAGCGAAACTTGGGATCTGGCTTTCCGTTAGAGAAATTCAAATAGCCCAGAATCTCTCGAATAATATGTTTATCGACGGCGGGCAGAGTCTCCAGACCCTGCTTTGGATGGCGCGGTACTGTCATATTGGTAAACGTTAATATAGAAATCAGATTCTTAAATTTGCTGGTGTTGGATTTCGCTCAACAGCAGTAAAACAGTCTATTTCCTGAATGAACAGTCCAAACGGAATGAATCCCCGAATCAATTATGCATTTTCCGATCTGGCAGTCAAAAGTTCGATCTCTCTGTCTTGATTAACTGCTTTTCTGGCAGCAGTTTAATGTACCGACTCCCCATTGAAATCGCCAGCTGGTATCTCTGAATCAGGGCACTGCTCACCTGATCATTTAAGATTCCTGCCTGCTTCTCCCGCTGGAGAGCAACTTTTCTTCAACTCGTATGTCAGAATATGACGATTATAACGAATGTGCGTATTTCTCAAACGAGCCTTAATTGTGTGCCTTTCAGGCGCTGGTATCAAGGCTGACAGGAGTCGGCAGCCGGCGTTGAGGGGTTTTCTTACCAGAAACAGGGCACAAAACACGGGAATTTATCCAGGCAGATCAGGAGAACGGATTCTCAAAAAGTCTTTCATTTCTTGAGTTTCCTGCAATCTAACCTGAAGTCTGGAGTCACCGGTGTGAACTGTGTCTTCAAGGAAGTGAAAAGTCAGATGGAACACTTGGATTCGATGCCCGATGGTCAGCCGACACTGCCAGAAGCTCAAACAGAAGATCACTTTTTGAACTGGTCCAAGGCGGTCTTGAAGTCTCCTCTCTTCTGGGGAGCCGCTGCTACATTCGGGTTTTATGCCCTGATTCCCCATCTACCCCTGTATCGCGACCTGGTAGATCGCTACTTCTGTAGCCACCCGCTCGAGTACGCCACTGCCGCGCTGTTCTTTATCGGGATGGCCATCATTGGTGTGAAGGGCATGGGCATGTTCGTCCAGAAGAAATCCCTCACCGAAACTCAGATCGACTGGGACACTATAGGCGAGATTGAGAACCTGCACGAGCGGATTGATGTCTTTGAAGAACAGGTGCAGTCACAGCCCTCGTGGCTCAGTGAGACCTATTTGGGCAAACGACTGCTGGATACGGTTTCGTTTGTGAAAAGCCGCCGGTCAGTGCAGGACCTGGATGAGCATCTCAAGTATCTGGCCGAGCTGGCTGCCGAGCAACTCCATGCCAGCTACTCACTCATTCGTACAATTACCTGGGCCGTACCTATCATCGGCTTTTTGGGTACCGTAATCGGGATTACCATCGCGATTGCCAACGTGACCCCCGATCAGCTGGATACTTCACTCTCTGAAGTGACCGGTGGTCTGGCTGTCGCCTTTGATACCACAGCTCTGGCTTTGGGGCTGTCGCTGGTTCTCGTGTTCTCCACCTTCATCGTGGAACGTATGGAACAAAAACAGCTCGAGCAGATCGAATTATTTGGAATCGAACATATTGCATCCTGTCTGAGTGAATCGGAACGTGTCGTCAGTCCGCTGGAATCTGCCGAAATTGAAGCGGCACAGCAACTCGTTTCGCGGACCGAAGAAATGATTCAGCGTCAGACCGATCTCTGGCAACAGAACCTGGAGGGGCTCCGCGGACGCTGGGCCGAAATGATGGATCGGCAGCAGTCGTCCTTTGACCAGACATTGCAGGACGGCATGTCCAGCACGCTGGGTAACCATGCGGTCCAACTGGAAGAATTTCGGAGCGAATTTCTGAACGCGTATCAGTCTACGACTGAGCAGATCGAACTCATGCTCAATCGCTGGCAAAACAAGCAGGAAGAGTCGAACAGTCAGTTCTCAACTCATCTGGCTCAGATCTGGAACGAAGTTCATGAAGACGTCATTTCAGCCCAGACGCGGCAGACCACACAAATCGAGGAAGCGACGCGGGATATCGCTGATGAAATCCGTATCTGGAATCAGCAGATGAAGGACTCGGCCGAAGTCTCGACCCTGCAGATCCAGGCACTGAATAACCAGAGTGAGCACCTGCTGAAAATCGTCGATCAGGAAGAGCATTTGATCGGATTACAGAAACGTCTCACCGAGAATCTGGATGCAATTCGTGCCGCCGAAACGTTTGAAGAAACTCTGCACAGCCTGAGCGCTGCTGTCCATCTGCTGACGGCCCGTTCCGGTCGTAACGCCGCCTGATTGTCACTGCGTCTCACTTGAGTCTTTCGTTTTTCCTCTGAGCAGATAAGTTCCGGTTTCATTCATGAGTAGAAAAGGCAACGAAGCACGTTCGGTATCGCTGTTTCCCTTTCTGGCGGTACTCATCTGTGCGATGGGAGCATTGATCTTCCTGCTGGTTGTCACCACGCGCCGAATTCGACACCAGGCGGTCCTGCAGGTACAGCAGGTGGTGATTGAAGAAACCGTGGAAGATGATCTCTTTCCACCGATTCTGTTTGGAGCAGAAGAAGCAGAACCGGTGCAGGCTCCTCCCGTGGTGATGATACCTGAGCCCGAGGTCAAAGAGCCGGAACCAGAACCTGAGCCAAAAATCATCAATCTGGCAGCCGATAAAGAGGCTCGCTTGAGAGCGCTGCAGTTACAGAAGGCGAAAAAACTGGCTGCACTAAAAGATCAGAATCTGATGCTGGTTCGCCTGAAGAACGAATTGAGTCAGTCCGAAAGTCAGCTCAATGAAACGCAAAAACAGTTTCAGTCACTGCAGTCAAAAGACAAAGAACTCGACCAGAACCTGGCTAAGCTGAAAGAGCAGAAGGCGCGTGTGGCAGAAATGCTGCAGGAAGAGCTGAATTCACTGGCAAAGAAAAAACAGTCACAAAAATCGGCTCGCAGTAAATATTCAATCGTTCCATATGACGGAAGAACCGGTACAGCCAAACGCCCCATTCTGATTGAATGTACGGATGAAGGGCTGACCTTCCAGCCCGAAGGCATCACTTTGACTCCGGACGATCTGCAGGACTTCACGCCGGGGCACAATCCACTACTCTCGGGAACTCAGGCACTGTTTCGCTACTGGAGTGGTAAAGATCGGAATTCAGGTCAGGAACCTTATGTTCTGATTCTGGTTCGTCCCAGTGGTAGCGTCGGTTACTATGTGGCCCGTAAGCTGCTGGGTAACCTGGATCTGGACTCTGGATACGAATTGATTGATGCTGACTGGGAACTGGCATTGCCCAAACAGGACCCAGTTGCGAAAGAGGTCTGCCAGGATGCGATCGATCGTGTGTTGAGTGGACGCAGGCAACTGGTCTCCCAGTTGAATCAAAAACAGACTGCCAGTCCCCAGGAGCGTCGACTGCAGTTTGATGCTCGTACCGGAATGGTCCGTGTAATCGAACCGGAAGAAGGACTGGGAACCGGTCAGGGAACCGAAAAATCAGCCGTGGGGGGGGCGGGGTCGGGAGATGGTAAATCACATTTCAGTGATGTTCTGACACCGCGACAGCAAATGGCGCGCGCCGAGTATCTCCGTAAAGTCGCCAACCAGCCAAACATCGTCTACAAAGAAGGCTTTGATGATGGAGACAGTGCACAGGGTGAGCGTGGCACAGGCTCTAAGCTGGAACGTGTCACCGGGAGAGGCACCTCCACCGGGAAAAGAGGACTGCCCGGAAGTCTGGAAGGAGCCGAAGTCTACGATCTGGATGAACTTAAACGCGGACCTGGCAGTGGTTTTGGCGAAGATGGTGGTTTGAAGCGGGCCAAGGTTATGGGCCGTGATCAACTGCGGGAAATGGCCGAGCAGCATCTGGTTGAACTGAAAAAATTACAGGGCCAGGGAGCATCGGGAAAACCAGGTCAATCCGGAGATCAACGAACACCGGGTGACCAGCAACTGGCAGGCAGCGCGGCCAGTGGTTCGACGAGTTCTGGCCAGAGAGTAATCGAAAATCCGTACCTGAAAAAACAGGGGAGTCGGGAGGGAACCGCAGAGTCTGGCCAGACAGTCGCCGGACAGCAGGGCATGCGGTCTTCGGAATCGACTCCGGGATCCTCTGCAAATCCCTCCTCGTCGAACGCATCTTCCCAATCCAGCAATCCATTCCAGAGTTCTGCATCCGGTTCCTCGGCAGCAGGAGCGGGGAACGCGAATTCAGTTTCGCTGAGCCGCAGTCGCTCAGCACAGGCTGAGAGCGAATCCTCAATAAACCGTCAATGGGGCCCGCCTCAGTCCCGTTCAGGTATTGGATTTGAAAGGGAAATCAGTATTCAGATCGGTTCAGATCGCATCATTGTCGGAGATGAAAAACAGCTGCAACTCGATCCGGGCATGTCACCGCAACGCCTACAGGCGTCGCTGTTCGCAGTCATGGATCAGTACGTGCAATCCTGGGGACCTGCTCCTAAAGGTTTCTACTGGGTGCCTTCACTGCAGTTTACAATCAGTCCTGGTGGGAACCAGTACTACGAACGGATAAAATCATCCGCCCAGAAAATGGGACTTGAGACCGAGGCACAGTATACGCTCGAGCCTTTACCGGCTGGTCCTGCTGCCTCAACGGGAAAGGAGCAGTAATATGAGCCGCCGCACACCTCAGGGAGAAGCCGGATTTGGTTCAGATTCCTTTCTGGATATCGTCGCGAACATTGTCGGGATTCTGATTATTCTGATCGTGATCGCTGGCGTCCGGATGAGCCAGGCACCGGTAACCATCGCGAATACCGAAGTCAAACCACCTGCAGCGCCTACTGTGATTGATGCCGATCTCGATGCCTTTCCTCCAGAGTTGGAAGCACCTCCTCTGCCTGCCCCCGTGGTGATATTGCCGGATCCGGAACCGGAAAAGCTGGTGCCGAAAGAACCGAAGATCATCTATCAACACCCCTCCGCAGAATTGCTGGCACAACTTGAAGCAGCGGAAGCCGAACTCTCTCGCCTGGATCGTGTTATGCAGGAACGGTCATCGGGAGCTCAGGATCTGCAGTCACGTAAGCAGGCCGTTCGAGGTCAGGTCCAGTCGATGTTGTCCGAGATCAATCACAAGAGCAGTCGACTGGAACAGGAGTATCGACAGTTGCTTAGTCTCGTCGATGAAACGAAGGCGGCACGTCAGCAACTGGAGCACGTGGTCGCCAAAGCACGCGAAGTCTCTGAACCACGTGAGCAGGTGAAAGAGCTGAAGCACCGCCTCACTCCCGTCAGTCAGCTGGTGACGGATAAGGAATGGCACTTCCTGCTTTCAGAAAACCGCGTTTCTTATGTGCCCATCAATGAACTGCTGCTGGAGTTGAAACACGAGGTCATGAAGCGAGGCAGCTGGCTGGCCAAGTACCGTGAGCATCATGGCAAAGTCGGGCCCGTCCAGGGATACACCATGAATTATGTTGTCGAGCGACAACCCCTTTCTGCGCTGGACCAGTTACGGACCGGTGGCACGGGCGGATTTCGAGTCGGGGTCACCAAGTGGGAGATCGGTCGCAGCGATGATGTATCCGGCGAAGTTCAAGAGACTGCATTACGGCCTCAATCACAGTTCTCCCGGGCGTTGACTGAAATCGGGACCGGTTCGACGGTTACCTTCTGGGTTTACCCGGACAGCTTCGAACTCTATCGAGAGCTGCAGAAATATGCCCATTCACTCGGATACCAGGTAGCGGGCAGGCCGCTGCCTTTTGGGGTACCCATTGCGGGGTCACCTGCCGGAACTCGCTCTGCAGGACAGTAAGCCACATTTAATAGAGCAGAGTCGCCAGCTTGCGACGGTACGCGCTGGTCAGGGCTGACTGTGGCCCCAGCAGATCGAAGATTCGCAACATTGTGGCTTTGGCTTCTACGCCTGCTCCCGCTTTATCTTCCGCGATGATCGCCAGACAGATTTCCAGGGCTTCTTCATGTTTGTTGGAAATCGCCAGGGCGTCTGCTAAGGCGATTTTGAGGTCAGCATTATCGGGATCTGCCTCCAATGCTTTACGAGCCTCTTCCACCCCACCCGCTTCATCCGCGGCTGCCTGAAGTTCGAGCTGCGATTTAATCTGCTCTGCTTCGGGCTCTAGAAACCCACGAGCTTCCAGTTCTTCAATGATCTGGCCGCATTCATCGAAGCGGGACAACTTTACCAGCACAGCTGCCAGTCGCAGTTTGATGGTATCGTTTTTCGGATCGAGTTCTGCTGCTTCACGGTACTTGCCTTCCGCGGCCGCTGGATCGGTCTCTTCGAGGATCTGACCTTCCTGCAGCAACATATCAATGGGAGAAGGCACCAGTTGCGTTACCCATTCCCTCAGCGACTCTTCGGGCAGGATCCCCTGGAAATGATCGACGGGCTGCCCGTTCAGGAAGGCGACCACAGTCGGAATCGATTGCACGCGGAATGCGGCCGCCAGTCCCTGTTGTTCGTCGATATTGATTTTCGCCAACTGGACTTTGCCCTGGAATTCGTTGATCACGTTTTCCAGCATAGGAGCCAGCTGCTGACACGGACCGCACCAGGGAGCCCAGAAATCGATGATGATCGGCATCTGTTGTGACTTCTGCAGGACTTCGGTTTCGAAGTTCTCTTCGGTGACATCAATGATCCAGGGTGCATTGGCTGACATGATATGTTTCCTTATCTGAGACTCCCAGGAGGGGAAACTCTGTTGGTTTGACAATCAGTTCCGGGTGACAGGGAGTTCGCAGATTGCCCACTGCCCGAAATTTTCTTCTACTTCAATCTGGACCGATTCAATCTGGCTTGCAGCGTCTGATCCTATCACAGTCATCAGCTGCTGGCCAATCCAGTGCGCGATTAATTCAGCCGTTGTATTGGCAACCGGCAGCAGGATACAGTCCTCACGCGGGAAAACCCAGCGCCGTTCTTCGAACGTGGCTTCGACTTCATTCTGATCTTCCCTGACTTTAATTTTATCGTGCTGCGTGGGAAGCAGAACACGGTGATCGAGCGCATCGACCGTTTTCTGCAACTGATCACGAAGTGCAATGAAATCGAAGACGTAACCGTTTTCGTCTAGAGGCCCGGTCAGCTCAGCAGCGACACGCCAGTTGTGACCGTGCAGACGCTCACAGATATTGCCGTTGAATGTGATAAAGTGTGCCGCACTGAAGACGAGGTGGTCTTTGGTGACGCGAACTTTGTATCGGGGGACGCTATCCTTCATAAATTAACGAGCTCAATTCTGCTTGAAAAGGTGGAGGGACTTTTTTTCTGATTGTAGCCGGAGCAGGGGGCTTGATGAAACCGTCCCGCAGGGCAACAAACAGGGCCGCGACGATTAAATCGGCTGTCGTTCCCGGATTCCTGCGATTTCCCGTTTCGCGCAACCAGCGGTCAAGTCCCTGCAAACTGCTCTCAAAGTCTTCTGCCTGTAAGGTCTCGCGAGCTCGCCGGGCTGCTTCTTCTGCTTCAGCCCTGCCACATTTACGGGCGATCAATGTGTCCGGACAGGCAGCCATCAGCATGAGCTGCAGACGAATGACGGCAGTTTCCCAGTCTGAGGATTGATTCCAGAAATCCTGTAGTGCGGGGACCGCTGTCTGGAGGGTGATCTCAAATCCGCTGGCATATTCTCGCGCGACGGCATCCCGCTCAGCTGCCAGGGCCATGACTTCGCGCAGTGTGCCCGTTGGTTCGTCTAAGATATCCTGCGTTTCTGTCTCTCCCAGGCCACCCGGACAGGCCACTCTGATTGCCTCGTAAACCAGTCGCGCGTCAGCGACACTCAATCCCTCCAGGACCGATTCAATTCCCGCAGAGATGGTCAGCTCATTCGGTATGGCCAGCAACGGGGCCAGTAACAGGACCATGCCCAGGTTGGAGTTGCTGGCAGAGACATCTCGGGTTGCTGTGATGCAATTCAAGATGGTTTCACCTATCCTGCCTGGCTCTGACTGTGGGAGCAGGGGGGCAATCGCCCGTGCAGAACGGAGGAAATCAACGTACATCAGATCAGGAAACGAGACGCCAGGATGAACATTTCCCGGTTTGCGTGCGGTCGCTTCGAGCAGGCAGGCCAGATAGCACCAGTTTTCGAGTTGTGCTTTATTTTGACTCATATACGCTGGTTTGATTGATGGTCGGTGAAAATCTGCGTACAACAGTAAGTAAAGACTGTTAAGAATATTGCGGGGGAATTCACTCCGAGGTCAATTCTGCAGGATCTATCCTGAGAATTGAAGTCTCTGACAACTTGAACCGAACAGGTAACAGGAATTGTTTTATGAGCCCATCGATTGAGCGTCAACAGCTGCAAACCGTGCATATTGTCCCACTGACCGCCTTCGATCAGCAGGATCGGATCAACGTCGAGATGCAGTCAGCACACACGACGAAACTGTATGAGGCAGGCATGCGTGTTTATCTTCCCGGGGCAGGGACCAGTGAATTTCACAGTCTGCTGCCAGAGGAAATCGTGCAGCTGGTGAAGATCACTCGCGAAGTTACCGGTCCGGAAACCCTGATTTTTGCACCCATCGGTTACCAGGTAAATGCAGCGAAGCAACTGGCGGTTGACTGTCTGGAGGCAGGGGCCACCGGCATCATGTTCATGCCGTTTGCGCATCCTTACATGAGTGATCGCGGGGCGGAAGAATATTACCGTGCAGTGATGGACGCTGCCGACTGTCCTACCTTGTTCTATAAGAAAGCGGCGATTCCCAGTGACGAGCTGCTGCTGGAGCTGGCCTCGGACGAGCGGGCCGTGGGGGTCAAGTATTCGGTGAATCAGATGCATCAGTTCCGGACCACGGTCAGCGCCGATACGGAAGGCATGGAATGGGTCTGCGGTTCTGCAGAGCGGTTTGCCCCTTATTACATGCTGGCTGGTTCAGGTGGATTTACCAGCGGGGCCGGGAATGTCTGTCCGCATCTGTCGCTGGCGATGCACGCGGCGTTTCTCTCGGGCGACTATGCCGAGGGAATGCGAATTCAGCAACAGATCCTGCCGATCGAAGATTATCGGGCACGCTGCGGGGACAGCTTCAACATCAGTATGTTGAAGTATGCCATTACTCTGACCGGAGCAGACTTCGGACCTCCGCGGCCACCTCAGCGGACACTGACCAGCGAACAGGAGGCAGAGATTCGTCAGCTGATGGAGCCGGTTCTGGCTGCGGAAGCTGAGTTGGCGCAACAAAAAAGCCCCGTTTCGTAAAACGGGGCTTTTCGTTTGATTCTCAGAATCAGGCAGTTGCCATCCGTTCTTCTTTTTCTTTCAGACGACGGGCAACGACTTCTTCCTGAATGTTACGTGGAACCTGGGCATAACGCGAGAATTCCATGCTGAATCCACCTTTACCCTGGGTCATGGAACGCAGTTCGTTGGCATAGTCAAACATGCTTGCCAGCGGGACTTCAGCGATGAAGACACTCGTTCCCATTTTGGTTTCCGATGTATTGATCACACCGCGTTTCTGAGCGATATGACCAGTGACAGCACCCTGGAATTCTTCAGGAACTTCCACTTCAAGTTTCATGATCGGCTCAAGCAGTGCCATGTTTGCTTTCTTCAGAGAGTCACGCATACAGTTGAATGCGGCGACGTTGAACGCCATTTCTGAAGAGTCAACATCGTGGTAGCTACCGTCCGACAGAGTGGCGGAAACGCCCACAACTTCACATTCGCACAAGGGGCCTTTAACAAGAGCTCGTTGGAACCCTTTGTCCACAGCCGGGATGTATTCTTTGGGAATACGTCCCTGGGTGATCGCATTTTTGAATTCGTAGGTTTCACCGTCATTTTCCACGGGCATTGGTTCAATTTTACCAACGACGTGAGCGTACTGACCAGAACCACCAGTCTGCTTTTTGTGCTTGTGATTGTATTCCACAGGGATGGTCGGTGTTTCGCGGTAAGCCACGCGGGGTTCACCCACGATACATTCGACTTTGTATTCACGTTTGATACGTTCGATGTAAACATCGAGGTGCAGCTGACCCATACCAGCGATGATGGTCTGATTGGTTTCTTCATCAGTCATCACGTGGAAGGTAGGGTCTTCGCGGTTGAAACGCTGAATGGCTTTAGCCAGACGATCGGCACCGTCCCGGTCGAGTGGTTCGATCGAAAGACGAATCACAGGCTCAGGTACAAAGATACTTTCCAGAGCGTAGTTTTCACCATCGCTACAGAATGTATCCCCGGAGGCACACTCCATACCTACAGCGGCGATAATGTCACCTGCTTCACCTACATCAACGTCTTCACGGCTGTCAGCGTGCATACGTACCAGCCGGCCAAAGCGGGTTGAGTTCCCGGTTCGGGTGTTGACGTAGCTCTGACCTTTTTCGATTTTACCCTGATAGATTCGCATGTAGGTCAGCTGACCGAAGGTTTCGTCGACAATCTTGAAGGCCATGGCAACCAGAGGTTTGTCAGAAGAGTGTGACAGCTTCGTACGGAACGAATCGCTGTGCGTATCTTCTGCACCTTCTTTGATGGCTTTCTGCTGAGCGTCCAGGTCAATCGCAGAAATTTCACGATCGAGCGGGCTGGGCAGGAAGCGAACCACGGCGTCAAGCAGAGTCTGCACACCTTTGTTCTTGAAAGCTGTTCCCATCATGACGGGGGTGATTTCGTGAGACAGAGTCGCTTCACGAATGACTTTGTAAATGTCGTCAACGGGAATTTCTGCCTCTTCCAGCAGGGCGACCATCAGGTCGTCGCTGAACATGGAGAGGGTTTCCAGCATCGCAGCACGAGCTTCTTCAGCAGCAGCTTTGAACTGCTCAGGAATTTCGCCGAGGACTTCTTTTTCACCCTGTTCGCCTTCGTAGGTGACGGCCTGCATGGTTACCAGGTCAACTACACCTTCGAACTGAGCACCTTCACCCATGGGAATCTGCAGCGGCAGAGGCACAACGTGCAACTTTTCTTCGATCTGCTTGATCACGCTGGCAGAATCGGCACCGGTACGGTCCATCTTATTGATGAAGGCAATACGGGGAACGCCGTAACGTTTCATCTGACGGTCAACGGTCAGAGACTGGCTCTGTACACCGCCTACCGAGCAGAGTACGAGAACGGCACCGTCCAGCACGCGAAGACTACGTTCCACTTCCACGGTAAAGTCAACGTGGCCCGGGGTATCGATGATGTTGACAGTATAGTCTCTCCACTGCACCTGTGTGGCGGCAGAAGCGATGGTAATCCCACGCTCACGCTCCAGGTCCATACTGTCCATGGTTGCTCCACCGTCACCACCTCGCACTTCACGCACTTTGTGGATTCGGCCTGAGTAGTACAGAATCCGTTCGGTAAGTGTGGTTTTACCAGAGTCGATGTGAGCCGAAATACCAATGTTTCGATACTTGTCCAGATTTTTCATGGCTTTAGTGCAGGTTTACTTTAGGGAACGTGTTATGGATACAAAATGATCGGCAACGTACCGACCTTGATCAAGAGCTCAATATTATTCGGAACTTTTGAGAAGAAGCTCTCAAGTTTTACGGGGAGGCAGGCCCCGCAAATCGCATCACTCTACTGGTGTGATGGCTGACCCGGCAGGTTTTCACAACAAGGGATCACTGACATCCGATACATTCGCAAGTAGATAATCTGAGCGTAAGGTGTGAGCGTAGAATCTTATCGTTGTATCGACTTCGGGGGAAGAGGATTTTTGGTTAAATTCCGAAAACTCCCTGATTTATTGCTTCAATATTGTATACGTCAGAAGCCGAATGTGAAAGGGAAAAAAACAGGGAGAATTTCAGATGAAATTCTCCCTGCAGGTAAGTTCAAACTTTAACTAAGCTTATGCTTTTTCATCCAGCACAGCCTGAGCTGCTGCCAGACGGGCGATTGGAACCCGGAAAGGTGAGCAGCTGACGTAATCCAGACCCAGTCCGTGGCAGAAGATCACACTGGCAGGATCACCACCGTGTTCACCACAAATCCCGATCTTGAGGTCGGAACGAGTACCACGACCGCGTTCGACACCGGTCTGCATCAGACGTCCAACACCATCCTGATCGATGGTCTGGAACGGGTCTGCAGGAATGATGTCATTTTCACGGTAGTGACCGATGAAGGTACCGTAGTCGTCACGGCTCATACCCAGAGTGGTCTGGGTCAGGTCGTTGGTACCGAAGCTGAAGAACTGGGCGGTTTCTGCGATCTGATCTGCACAGATGGCAGCACGCGGCAGCTCAACCATGGTTCCGACCATGTACTCAACCTTGACGCCTTTTTCTTCCAGAACCTGCTCGGCAACTTCACGGATGATCTTGGCCTGGTTATCGAATTCAGTCTGGAATCCAGCCAGAGGCACCATGATTTCAGGATGCACTTTGATGCCTTCCTTCTGCACGTCGCAGGCGGCTTCCATGATGGCCCGGGCCTGCATCGCGGTGATTTCTGGATAAACAATACCCAGACGACAGCCACGATGACCCAGCATCGGGTTCAGCTCGTGCAGTTCTTCTACACGGCGACGGATGAATTCAACAGTCACACCCAGTTCGTTGGCCAGTTCTTCAGCCAGGGTCGGGTTTTCTTCCAGGTGACGGTCAGAGAGGAACTCGTGCAGCGGCGGATCCAACAGACGAATGGTTACCGGCAGACCGTTCATGGCCTTGAAGATGCCGGTAAAGTCTTCGCGCTGGAAGGGCAGCAGCTTGTTAACAGCTTTGGTGCGTGATTCCACATCGCCGGCAGCGATCATTTCGCGGATTTCTGCGAGGTGGTGGAAGAACATGTGCTCGGTTCGACACAGACCAATCCCTTCAGCACCGAAAGCAATGGCTTCAGCTGCCTGATCGGGCTGGTCAGCGTTAGTACGAACACGCAGCTTGCGGATTTCATCAACCCAGCCCATCAGTTGCTGGTATCGCTGAAATGCTTCTGAGTCTTCAGGTTTCATGGTTTTGGAGATCAGCACTTCCACGATTTCACTCGGTTTGGTTTCCACTTTACCGGCGAAGATTTCGCCTGTGAAACCGTCGATGCTGATCCAGTCGCCGCTCTTGAGAACCTTGTCACCGGCGGTGATAGTTCCAGCAGCAGAATCAATCTTCAGTTCAGAAGCACCAACAACACAAGCTTTACCCATCTGGCGGCTCACCAGGGCAGCGTGTGAGCTGGCACCACCCAGGGCGGTCAGAATCCCCTTTGAAACTCGCATTCCGCGAAGGTCTTCGGGGCTGGTTTCGCGACGAACGAGTACCAGCTGAGCGGAGTTGTCACGGTTGAAAATGGCTTCGGCTTCTTCAGCACTGAAGCAGATGTGACCACTGGCAGCACCCGGACCGGCGTTGATACCCTTGGTCAGCAGGTTTCCTTCCTGGGCGGATTTCTGTTTTTCAGCCGGGTCAAAAATCGGCTGCAGGAGCTGGTTCAGGTCGTCAGCAGGAATCCGGCGTTTGGTGATCGCTTCTTCCTTGCTGACCAGGCCTTCGTTTACCAGATCGACGGCGATACGGACGGCGGCAAAACCGGTTCGTTTTGCGTTACGAGTCTGCAGCATCCAGACCTTGCCACGTTGAATAGTGAACTCGATGTCCTGCACGTCTTTGTAGTGTTTTTCCAGGATCTGACCGATTTCTTCGAGCTGCTTGTAACCTTCCGGCATGTCGCTGCTCAAAGTAGCTTCGATCTGTTTCGGAGTACGAATACCAGCCACCACGTCTTCACCCTGAGCGTTGATCAGGTAGTCGCCACAGAAACCAGGTTCACCGGTAGAACAGTTACGGGTCAGGCCGACACCAGTCGCACAGTCGTCGCCCAGGTTTCCGTAAACCATAGCCTGAACGTTACAGGCGGTTCCCCAGTTGTGAGGAATGCCATAATCGCGGCGGTAAACGACAGCACGGTCGTTATCCCAGCTGCTGAAGACGGCTCCGATAGCACCCCAGATCTGCTGTTTGGGATCGGTCGGGAATTCCTGACCAGTGCTTTCTTTGATCAGGGTCTTGAATTCAGCCACCAGTTCTTTGAGGTGTTCGGCACTCAGTTCAGAGTCGTATTGGACGCCGGCTTTTTCACGCTTGGCTTCGAGAGCATGTTCGAACGGATCTTCATGCTCACCTTTCATACCCATAACCACATCGCCATACATCTGCACGAAGCGGCGGTAGCTGTCCCAGGCGAACGCTTCATTGCCGGACTGTTTCGCCAGTGCTTCGACGGTGGTATCGTTCAGACCGATGTTCAAAACGGTGTCCATCATACCGGGCATGGATTCCCGGGCACCGGAACGACAGGAGACGAGCAGGGGGTTGGTGTCACAGCCGAATTTAGCACCCATGGCTTCTTCGACTTTGGCCAGAGCTTCTTCAACCTGTGCGTCTACACCTTCGGGGTATTCTCCACCGGTTTTGCTGTAGTGAATACAGACGTCTGTATTCAGGGTGAAACCAGCTGGGACGGGGAGCCCGATGTTAATCATTTCTGCCAGGTTGGCCCCTTTCCCCCCCAGGGTATTGCGCAATGTGGCGTCGCCATCTGCTTTTCCATCGCCGAAGAAGTACACATACTTTTGACCTGACATACTTAATTCCTCTAAATGTTAATCAATCAGCCCGTCGGTCCCTTCACGCAAAGAAACCGGACGCTGACCAGTACATATCTATTGTTCAGAAGCTCGCAGCTTCCCAGTAAGATGCGGGACTGAAGATTCAACCCCTCTCCTGCTCAATTCCTAACACGTGACAGTCGGCAAGAATTTGCCAGCTGCTGATTATTTTGTTGGAAGACAGACTCGTCTCTGGCGGTTGCTATCCAGTGATTCCGATGGGACTTCGTTCGAAGTCGTTCCGTCCGGGCAATCTGCTGTTTGCAGCGGATGTGGCTACTGTACGTTAAGCCATCGGATTGCAGCATATTTACTAGGGACACTACCATTGCTCCGTCTGGCCGTCAAGCGACTGGATAGATTCGGGTTAAACGCTCCCGGAAATCCTCTGAATCTTCACCAAAGCCGACGTAATCAGAGCTCATAGCCAGTTGATTCCCCTGAAGTAAGCAGAATTAGCGTGGAAATTTGCTTCAGCTGTGATAACATTAAATTGAGCGCTAGTGATTCCGGTCAGGGGGCCAATCTCGGGATCATGTTAACTCACTTCCATTTCTTCACTTACATATCTTGAGTTCTCGATGCGGGCTGTACCATGATAGCGAAACTGATTCCATTAAATGGTGGTCAGCCGATTCTGATTGATAAAGACGTTACAGTGGTCGGTCGGAAATCGGACCTGTGTGACGTGCAGATTGATAAAAACAGCATCTCTAAGATCCATTGTGTGATTATCAAAACGGACGGTCTTCTGTTCGTGCGAGACCTGTGCAGCACGAACGGGACCCGGGTGAACGGTCAGAAAATCACCCGCGGTGCTCTGCTGCCCGGAGATGAACTCTCAATTGCTTCGACCCGCTTCGAGGTAGAACTAACCGGGAAGCATAAAAAGCAGCAGGAACCGGTTGAAGAAAGTCATCGCCATACCGAGATGCTGACTGCCTTCAACCTGGAGGTCGAGAGCCTGGATGAGAAACCAGAATCCGATGGTGACAGTGAGCTGAAACTGGCCTCAGAATAAACTGATAACTCAGCCGGCCAGTTGCAGTGACAGCTCTTCTTCGTTGAGTGAAACGATCGCGATCCCCAGCTTGTCTGCCAGGTCGGCGACTTCCTGTTGGTCGATCATGATCGTCTGGTTGCTTTCAATTGCCAGTACCCGTCCGCCTGCTTCGTGCATGGTCTGCAATGTTTTGATACCCACCGTGGGAACATCAAATCGACGATCCTGCTGGGGTTTGGCAACTTTAACCACGGTAAAACCACCTCGTTTACAAAGCTGGCCGGCCCGTTGAATCGCACGATCGGTACCTTCAATCGCTTCAACTGCGATGACAGCTTTATCGTTCACGACGATACTTTGTCCAATGTCCAACTGCCCCATCTGCTTGGCAATATCCCAACCCATTTTAATGTCTTCCCACTGTGAATGGCTGGGACGTCGTTTCGTCAGAAATCCGTGTTTCACAAGTAACTCCGGGCAATAATCCAGTGCTGATTCGAAAAATAGATCGTCACGCTCAAATTCTTTAATCACCGCCAGAAGCAGAGTATCGTCTTTACGATCTTCCCTGGCGTAACGATACCACATATGCAGCGTGCGGAAATCGGGTAACAGTTTGAATATTCGAAACGGGCTGAACAGGACCGTTTTTTCAATCTTGCCCGCCATCACGATGCGTTTAACTTCTTCCCGTTTGAACAATTTGATTGCCCGGCCGATGCGTGCCAGGGGAATCCAGTGAAACGTATCGCAGATGTCCATCAGCTCGTCACTGGCCATGCCGAAGATGCCCAGGCAGCAGACGGAATAACCCTGTTGCTGTGCCTGTTCCGCAAAGACGATTGGGAAGCGGCCTGCACCAGCCAGCAATCCGATCTGTCGTCGGGTGTCGGGAGGAGAAGTTTGTAATGTATTCATCATTAATCAGTCAGTTTCACGTTGAAACGGGTTTTGAAATGAAGACTCAGGTAAGCGCGGATTTGTCGTTGATCTGACTCGAATCGTTCAGAGCTTCGAACTGCTGTGTGAGTGTTTTGAGTTGCTGTTCGAGGTCACGGATCTGCTTCCGCATTTCAGGAACCTTGCGAATAGACATCACAATTTTCCGTTGTTCTTTTTCAGGCGCTGCAGGTGTTCCGATATGGACTTCGCCGGGCGGAATATCGCGGTGAACACCGGCCCGGGCACCCAGAGTAGCCTGATCTCCGATGTGCACGTGGTCTGCGATACCGACCTGTCCTGCACAGCGAACGTAATCTCCTGTGGTAATCGAACCGGCAAAACCGACTTGTGAAGCAAACGCGTTATGTTTGCCGATTTCGCAGTTATGGGCGATCATCACCTGGTTATCGATCTTGGTTCCCAGACCGATGACTGTCGGTCCGATCATACCCCGGTCGATGGTTGTTCCGGCGCCAATTTCGACATCGTCTTCGATACGCACACTGCCGAGATGAGGAATCTTGACGTACCGACCATTTTCGAAGCGATAGCCAAAACCGTCACATCCCAGCACAGCTGCGGCGTGAATTAAAACCCGGTCAGCGATTTTGACATCCGGGTAGAGAACTGTATTGGCATGAATGGTCACATCGTCACCGAGGACGCAATCATCACCGATGTAGACGCCAGGGTAAATCCGGCAGTTGTTTCCAATTTTGACACCAGGGCGAATCGTGACCCGCGGATAAATGTGACAGTTCTCACCGATGGTGGCCTGGTCACTGATATCAGCTGCAGGAGAAATGCCGATTTCGGGAAGCTCCCGAGCAGGGCGGAGTTTCTGAATGACTTTGATGAAGGCAGCCTGGGCATCCACCACGGTCAGGGAGGTCATCGGGGTGGATTCAAAAGCTTTCTGGAACGACTCTTCCAGGCGTTGCTCGATAATCACGGCGCCAGCCTGACTCGACTTGAGGCGTTTCAGGTTGAGTTCATCGCCCACAAAAGTGATATCATGGGGACCCGCTTTGAGAACGGATTCCGCTCCATGTATTTCCAGCCTCTGATTGCCACGGGCCGGGCAATTCAGTTCTTGAGCGATCCACTCTACCGTCGTCGACATCAAGGAGTCCTTTCCGAGAGATGTACGTATGCGATATCAATTGTCTGATTGAATACGGGAAAATGAGATACCATCCTGGCACTCTTTGAATCCTGATTTCCCGGAATCGAATGATTTTTACCTGATTTTACAAAAGTAACGCAAGAGCATTTTTTAACTCAGACGCAAATTGTTTCCACATCTTGAGATGTTAAGCAGGGCAGTGAGCGCTGCTTCTTTGTCTTGTGACCTGAGTCTCCTCAGAATTCAGGAATGCCACTGGTAGCCAACAGCCGAAGAATTAGTTAGGATATTCTTTTCATGGAATAGGCTAATTTTACGTTGATCAGGTTGCATTGACTGGTTCGTATGTTCAGTTGTGCGGCAGAAGATTTTTTCAGGAATGCTTGGTAATAACGATGTCGGTACGTGGAATTCGTGGTGCAACAACAGTGACTCAGGACGTTTCAGCAGAGGTATTGTCTGCGACACGCGAACTGCTGGAGCAACTGCTCAAAGCGAATCGGATTGAAAACTACGAAGACATTGTCTCCGTATTTTTTACCACCACCCCTGACCTGACATCCGCCTTTCCGGCCGAGGCAGCCCGTGAGTTGGGAATGAAATCAGTCCCACTGATTTGTGCCTCTGAAATCGCCGTAAAAGGAGCGATGCCTCGCTGTATTCGTGTGATGATTCACGTAAATACTGACCAGAAACAGTCCGAAGTGGTGCACGTTTATCTGAATGAAGCTCAAAAGCTTCGACCGGACGTCGCCGCGGCTCAATAAGCCGGCTTACTGAATCCGGGTTTGCTCCGGTTCGGGGTCTGGCTCATCGTTGCCAATAATAGCATTGGTCGAAGTCCAGTGTAGCAGCTCGTCCGCATCGTCATCTGGAAAGGTGAAGGGAATCCCTCTTTCTTCCAAGATGTCCGTGAGTTCATCCAGCGGATTTTTCAGGAACTCCGGAGGCAGAACTTTCTGTAATTCATCCCAATGGGCTCTGACGAGATTCATGTTTTCCGGGGGAACCTGTATCAGGTGTTCGGCCCGGTTCACCCGGGAAATCCACATGGCTTCATGCAACGTGCGGTGACGCTCTTCCAGGGAGAGCGAAGAGAAAGGGCGTTTATCCAGTTTCAACTGATGAATCGTTTTATTACCCTTTTCAATGACTTCCTCAAGGTCCTGATCCTCGCGCAGCTGATTCCGGCTGGCCGCCAGTCCCAGCGCAAGCGTGTAGCAGATGAACTGTTCTTTCGACATGTCCCGTCTGCGGAGTGCTTTCTTCAGACTGCGATTGCGAAGTCCGAACTGATCCCCAATGCGATCCACATCCCAGAGCAGTGACAGGTTATTCTGCTCGCTGTGAACCAGATCCTCGATCGGCAGCGACCGGATGTGGCTCCAGGATGGCGCTGGAGCATAAACCGAGGGGAAGGCAGGCAGCTTCTGTTGTGGCAGAAGCTCAATGACTTTGAGATAACGCTTGAGTTCTGCCTCAGTCACCTTCTCATTGACCTGCTTGAGTTCGGTGAATTCCAGAGAGTCGTCCGCACATCCCGCACTCAAAAACAGAACTATGCACAGGCTGTTTAGTGTTGAAAGGAAACCGAGTTTAAACTTCGCCATGAGAGGCAACCTGCAGTCTGGCTCTGGAAGTATTCGAGGATGAAACTAAACGGTCAAGGGAGGCACCTCTATCAGTTCAGGCAGCGGCAAACCACAGTTCTAGAACTGGGCCGCAGCGATTGATCAGGCAGGGCGCACACAATGCTTATCGTCGGAATCTGAGAACTGGGAAGACTGTTTTGCCGGGAATTCCGACTTATCGGGTTGTAGGGAATATAGCGGATTGCGACGCTGGAGTTAAATCGCTCAGGATATATCTAACCGGGGGGGAAATGAAAACCGGTGATACGGAAGACCGTCGCTACGCAGACAATTGCCTGAGCGACCAGAGCACCAATCCAGAAAGTCTGCTGTTTGAGAGGGGATGGAAGCTGTTCTTGAGAAACCTCAAACTGCTGCTGGCGAAGCTGCCAGGCTGGAATGGTCATCAAGAGGAACCAGGGCAGAAAGATGAGCCAGAGGCGAGCGGCTTCTCCCATGTTTTTGCCAGAGAGCCAGAGTAGTCCGAGCACAAGCAGGCAGGAGTATAACAGGGGATACACGGAGGTCGCGTGGTGTGATCCTGTGTTGAGATCTGGATCAGGACGCCGACACAGTGACTTGAGTACCAGCCAGATAACAGGTAGCCCGATTGACAGACTGATCTCCAGGGGATTTAGCAACAGCCACTTCCAGTATGTGCGGGGATATTCATCATAGAAGCCGGCATGGTTTTGGAGATTCAGAATCCAGACCCGAGGTAGATTGAGCTGAAACAGAACCGCACACAGGATCAGCGGGACAGCAAATCCCAATAGGCTCCAGCCTGCCGCTGCAAACAATCGTTTCCAGGGGAATTGATGTGGAGTTGTTTCTGCTCTCTGTTTCCATGCGGAGAGTAGTGAATAAAGAACGGCACACAGCGCAACAGGTAGAAAGGCGAGCGTGAGAAACAAACCACTCCAGATCAATAGTCCCGCCAGGATAAAGCAGGCTACAGACTTCCGACGCCAGGCGGCAACCCAGCAGTAAAGAAACGATATTGCCAGAACGGAATAAAGTGCATCTGACTTAGGTTGAAAGATCAGTGCTGCAGGTATCAGTGGCCAGAATGCAACAACCTGCCAGCTGATTCTGCGCGAACAGAATTCGTGGGCAAGTAGAAACAGGGGAATTACGGTCAGTGCAGAAGCGAGCAGGGTAATCAGGGTTGCCAGCCAGAGCACGGCCCGATCCCGGCTGGTCAGTGGATCAGGAGTGACCGCGGTCGTCTCAGCAATAATTTCACAGGCGATCTGAAAGGACGCAGGTTGCGATTCGATTAAAAGGGACTGTAGCCCTGGCCAGGTGTCACAGAGCCAGATCAACGATCGGTAGAACAGGGGCAGCCCGGGAGGGTGCGTCCCTTCGTGCAGTACGTCTCCTCCCTCCATTTTGGTTTCGTATTCAGAGAGGTAGGTGGCAACGTCTTTGATATTGGTATTTGCTTCTGTGAAGTATCCGGAAGATCCTTTGTAGTACAACACGAAAGGAGCCTTGGAGAGAGAGTATTCCGCCGGGGGGCTGTCCTGCAGGTAGAATGACCAGGTCAGGCTGGCGATGACCAACCCTGTGAGCCAGGCAATCAACTCGCCACGACGGCAGTTACTGATACGCGTATGGCCCCAGACAACCAGCAAGAGATATGCGGCGAGAATCAGGCCGGCGACTATGGCACCGAACAGGACGCTTGGTCCTGTGAAAGGGATTCGTTGCCAGCTCCATTCTCCGGGGATACCCAGTGAGATGGAATCAGAATAAAACAGACCCAGTGTAAGCAGAATGGCGATCAGAAACGGGATGAAGGATCGAACTCGCATTGATCAGCCAGATTGAAAACAGGGCGTCGACGAAAAGGGCTCCGTTGCCGCTGCCGGATTCAAACCGGCATTTCTGAAAGGGGATGTCAGCTGACGTGCAGCACAATACAGGTGATGTTATCTTTCGAGCCACCTTCCTGGGCCGACTTGACAATTTCTTCAGCCGCCTGTTGCGGGTCGTCATACTGACTGAGCAGTTCCTGCAGTTTCTCGTCGGGAATTCCGTCGGTAACACCATCCGAACAGAGAATGATGCGATCCTGTGGCTGCGGTGCCAGTTGCTGGGCCTGGGTTCCTGCACTGCCATCTTTGGTTCCCAGGTACCGATAGAGCACATTTTTATAACGGTGCGTTAATGCTTCTTCCGGGGTGATTGTGCCTGCATCGACCAGTGCCTGGGTCAGCGAATGGTCGGTAGTAAGCTGATGTAGCTTTCCTTCTCGGAGCAGATAAACTCGACTGTCACCAACTCCGCCGATAAAGAGTTCTCCGCCAACCTGAACCACGAAGACAATCGTTGTCCCCATGCTGCGACAATTGGGATCCAACTCGCCCAAAGCCATGATCTCACCATTGGCATGCGCGACAGCTTTATCGATCGACTGCACAACCTCTCCGGTGGGAGTGGAATTAAAGTCGATGAGTTCGTCCAGTCGTTTGGGAATCAACTCGACTGCTAACTGGCTGGCTTTCTCTCCGGCACACTGTCCGCCCATACCGTCGGCAACCAGAAAATAATTCCGCGATTCATCAATGAAGAAATTATCTTCATTGTTCTCCCGGAAATTTCCCGTGATACTGACTTTGCCGTAACGAATTTCAACCATTAATGGGCCTGTATGTGCGTCGATGAAAAATCAAAAAGTGGCTACTCAATTCCGATGTCCGTAGGGGACACATGTGCGATTTCTGATAGTATCATAACATCTTTTTATGACGATGGAAATTTTAATAATGCCGTATCTGCTGGTTTTTTAGTGTCTTATGAAGCATTTCAGGGGCAGACCGTTTGCACCAGATCCCGGACTCCCAGGGTCGTGGCACAGATGAAGAGTTCACCTGCTTCAAAACCGGCACTGGTGCCGACCAGCCTGTTCTGGCTCTCGACCAGGCGGTAGACACGTTTCTTTTCTGGGGGAAACTGCGACTGATAGGCGCGAATCGATTCCAGCTTCTGGTCCATGGTCTCGGAAATATCGACCACGAACTGCCCGCTGCCTTCCGGGTAATTCAGTGAGCCGAAACCAAGGGGGTACCAGACCTGCTTCTGAATGGTATGCGGCTCCGTGTGGCTGAAGTGCTCATTCCATTTTGTCAGACGCGAATAGAACACTGCAGCGTCCGTGATTTGCATCGCCTGCCAGTGATCAGGGGAGGCCATGGGGGTTTTACCTGCCAGGCCCAGAACGACTTTGGGACGGTATTTGCGAAACAGCGTTGCCAGCGCGACACGATTTTCAAAACTGTCAAACAACCGCCGGTTGGTCAGTTCCAGGGTTTCCCGGACATGAATTCCCAGAATCTCTGCAGCCTTTCGGGCTTCCTCGAGACGGTGTTCCGGCCCGGGACTGAGAGGAGTGGGTTCACCATCAGTCAGGTCGATAATGCCGACCCGGTATCCCTGCTGGACCAGTTTGGCCAGAGTACCGCCACAGGCTATTTCGACATCATCGGGGTGGGCACCTACGGCAATCACGTCCAGAGGTTCAGGCAGTTCTACGTTCATGGCGGTTATTCTTTATCACGTTCAAATATGATTGATGTTGACCGTTTATTTCTTTGCCCGCTATTTTTCTGGAAGGGGCGCCCTGTACAGAACTTGATTGTGAGAATGGTTTCAGACAGGGGCGAAAGTTCGAGCAGTGAAAACTATTCTTTGTGCTGGAGACAGATTCGTCAATGATGTCTGTCGGATTATCTCAGGAAACGGATCAATCGAGTTCCGGACAGATTTCGATGTGACTGCAAGATGAATTTCAGCTGAATCATCAGGATGCAGAGAACCGGCTGAGCTCACTGGTGACGAATGTTACTGTTCTGCGACCCGTTTTTCCGCTTCGATGATCACCTGTCTGGTCTCCTGAGGAGTGCTTGCCTCGCGCAGCAGATCGACAAAATCGGGAAGTTGCAGCATTCGTCCCAGTCGCGCCAGAACAGAGAGGTGTGTTGCTGTGTCGGAGCAGATCACCAGGAAAAAGATGTCTGTCAGTCCGCCTCTGTCTGAGCCAAAAGGGATTCCCGTGAGTGTTCTGCCATAAGCGATGACCGGTTCTCCGACGGCATCGGAGAGTGGATTACGGGGGTGGGGGATTGCAACACCGTTATCAAAGGCGGTCGGGTACGCTTCTTCACGTTCCTGGACAGCGGTCAGGACCGCTGACGGTTCCCAGATCTGCCAGGTTCGGCCGGCAATTTCAATCAGACTTTCCAGAACGGAGCGTTTGGTGCGGGCATCCAGGGGGACTTCCATCAACTCTTCAGGCATCAGGCTGCTGATCAAGTGCTCTGAATCCAATTGAGTCGTGGGGTGGGTCTGTTCTACACGTTCCAGCTCGGTGGTGGAGTAGCTCCGCATCTCCTGTTCCAGCCAGTGTGTGATTTCGGTCGAGTTGAACAGCCATTCTCCGTTAACCTTACGGCCGGGAATTCTGCCCCGGCTTACCAGTTTTTCCAACTCGCGTTTGTCACGACCTAGCTGTCTTGCTAGATCATCCAGGCTGTAAGATTCATGCTCCATCGCTGGTTACCATGTCTGTGAGGAGTTCCGAGACGGACTGATTCGGCGTATTTCTTCACCGCGTACCGGAGAGCGGGGAATTGCGTCAACTCATGAGACATTCTGCTTACCAACTTAAGCAGGGAGTATGCGGGGAGGAATATACTGGCTGGATTTTAGAAGTTGGTGTGCTGCATGTGCAGATCGTCTCTGTCAACCATGGTAAACCAACAGGGAGTCCGGAATCAATCTACAGACGCGATGATTCGCAGCAGTTCCGGGGAATGGAGGCCGAGTCAGTGTGTGACTATTCGTAGCGGGAAGACTCTGCCTGTGTGAGTTGTCGCACTCGACTCAACAGAGATTCGTAGTCGGATTGCCAGATTTCTTCGGACCAGATTTCCAGGTCGTAGAAACCTTTGTAGCCTGAATCATGGATCATCTCGAGCAACTGGTACTGCGGGAACTCGTCCGTCAGTTCTTCAGAGATGTCCCAGTCAGAAACTTGAACTGAGGCAATGAGTGGCATGATTTCGGAGAGTAACTGCTCAGGATTTTCTTCGTTGAGCAGCAATGCCGGTTCCAGTGCCAGGCCAACTGCAGGATGCCCACAAGCATCAATCAGTTCCAGGTTCGCGTGCAGAGAATTCAGAAATGTCCAGTGGCGGGACTGCGGGGATCGCATTGTTTTGAGTGCCAGCCGGGTCCCGGTGAGTGAAGCAACATCCCCCAGTCGTTTGAGAGCTTCCGTGGTCAAGTCACGGGCGTGATTGAGTGTGTGTCCCGCTCGAGGTCCACTGGCGATCTGGATGGCGGAGGCATTAACCTGACCACCGAAGCAGATCAGTTGGATCGCATCAGCAATGGCGTCTTCAAACGCATATTCATTGCAGCCTGTAAATCCTCCAGCAAGGGAAACTGTGGAGACTTTCATTCCGGAATCGATGACCAGTTCAGCTGCCTCTGCAGGTTCGAGGTCCAGAACTTTTCGATTCCACAATCCAATCGCAGGGATGCCTGCCGAAAGTAGACCGTTCAAACTTTCTTTGAACGACCAGTGGTAGGTAGTTATCTGGTTGATCGAAATACGCTCTGACAGCGAGAGTGTTGGGCTGGCATGATCTGGTTTTATTGAGGAAGCTGGAGTTGAGAACGAACTGACTTTTTGCTGTGAGAGAAGCTCTTTAGTCACTCGGTCACCTGCTGTCTGGAGAGTAGATCAGGTCTATATTTACAATCAGAAAAAAGATTCCGATTGTGAATAACAAAAGTATCTGCCAAGGCTGCCTGGCTGTTACGCTGTCAGATTTTTTTATTCTGCTGACATCGAAACTGATACGGCAGAGCGTATCATAAGTAATCGCAATTATTTTTCCATACTAAAAAATAGAAAACAAGAATTGCTATCAACCAATATTGTCTATCGCGACAGAAAGTCAACCGACATCAAACAAGGATTTAATGAGTTGAAAGAACTTTCTGTTTCTCTTCTGTTTGCCTGGGAAATATTTTTTCAGCGATTGAAATATTCATGAGTTTCCGATTGCATTAATATTTTTGCAAGTGATTCATGACTTTCCGAAACAGCAATCGCGGCAGGGATACAGCACACTGAGTGATTAGTTGTGATGTGGATTGATCATCAGTTTTACGCAGTGAAAATGATGACGTGCACCTGTAGCGGTGAGTTATGTAGACCGAGGCGCCGCATGCTCAACCGCTCAATTATTTTCTACTGATGGCTTATACTTTGCCCAGCAGTGGGCAATTGTGGGCGCACTGTGATCCCGGTTATTCTTTAAAGATGAAAAGCCACTTAGCGTTGTCAATTCAGTGTCAGTGAACGACAGAAGCAGGGGCTGGAATTCAGTCCCCTGCGATGCACATTCATTGCATTAAGTAGTGGTGATTTTGGTTTTGGGATCATCTGATACGTTGACCCACACATGAACGTGGGGGGCACCGCGATAATGCCAGACGAAGGAAGGGCCTTCCAGTCGCCAGATGTCCCAGGTTTCATCATTGCCGATATCTCCGGACTGATAGAAGGAGACTCGGCACTGGTCCAGCCCACCCTGGGTATCAATGCACTTGCGCACTTCCTGCTGGTCTGAGGTTCGAAACGGTTCCAATAACAGGCTGAGAACACTCTGCATTTCCTGTTTCTGGTCCTTAGTCATGTCGGCGATCTGCAGACCGGTGATCTGGTCGGCTGACTTTTTGAACTGCACTCGTGATTCCTGGGGAGCTTGAGGAATCAGTGCCTGTTTACGTTGTTTTCCATCCAGGATCTTGTAAACCTGATTGGCTTTGAGAGCCTGTTGCCAGAAAACATTTCCGGGATGATCCGGTTTTTCGTTGAAGTCCTCGGCAGCATGTCCATAGAAAATCGGGCCACCAAATGCCAAGTGCTCGGCGCTGTCACCATCACAGCGAACCGTTGAGTGTCGGCCGGTCATGACAAACTGGAACTGATCTGTACCAGGGGTTCCAAAAATGGCAATCGACTGTTCTTCACCGTAGCCTCCTTGATCATCCAGTAGCTGCTGACGGATATTTTTGTGCCAGCTGGGATCAAAGTGACCGAAGAAGATGGCTTCAATCAGCTCCTGCTGGTCTTTGTTATAGAAATCACTCGTGACATAAGGTTTGGTGATGTTCCAGTTGGCTTGGATTTTCTGGCGGAGCAGTCCTGATTTGCTCTTATGATCCCAGTCGAAACAGACTTTGGATTTCTGCGCCGGTGTGAGGCTTTCGTACAATTTTTTGACCAGTGGTTCTGGGGCAGTCGTTTTTGCTGGAGTATCCGCCTGGCCTGCCAGTAGATGCTCTGCACCCAGCAGTGGAGAGCCTGCCAGAGCGGCTCCCATGGTTCTGACGAAGTGCCGTCGAGAGATCTGCAGAAATTCGGGAGATTTATTATCAGCGGAGGAGCCAGGATTAAATTGCATAAGAGCACCAATCTTTTGTAAAGGGGAGAGGGTAGATTGTTCCGGTTCTAGGGACAGTTTATCAATCCCGGAACTTGACCGTCAAATAAAATTCACAGATCGCTGGGGATTGGAAGTTCGGTGCAGGCTTTGGTGGGCTGCCTGACAGACCCGTTATAATCGTTATAGAAGTTCCCGAATGTGGCGAAATGCATGGAATTGGTGCTGGTATCCCCCCCGGGCCATTGTTAGTCTGATGGTGTGGCTTTGTGTTCAGAGAATGGGAAGCAGGCCATTTTTGAAAACTGGCAGATGGAGCGCCGGCCATAATTGAATGTTGATGAATGTGGGCTTAGAATAATTGATTCTTTATCTACATTTCCATAATCAGGTTCTTTTAACAGTCAAGTCGGGCAAAATCAGCGTGTTGTATTTCCATCATCGATCTCGGGAGAAGTGGAGACGGGAGACTGTCTGCGCCAGGCCAGGTGTCTTGATCAGAAGATGGTCCTCACTCTTGTTGCCCATGATGGCACTCTGTTTTCTCTCCAGCCCTGAAGCAGTATGGGCACAGTCTTCTACACCGGCTGAAGCACCGACTGAAAACGAGAAAAAGACTCCTGAACCTGAAACGAAAAAAGCTCCACCCGCTCCCAAGACTTTGCCTGGGCCTGAGAAACTGCTCAATGGCGGTGATTTCTGGGATCACTGGAAATTCGTCAGTGAAGAATCGAAGGAAACTGATCCGAACGTGACCTGGAAAGTGGTGAGTGGCGGGCAGGATCAACCCAGCGTTTTAACGTGTACCGGGAAGCCTTACGGTTATATTCGCACCCAGAAGACATACGAAAATTTTCAGTTCAGCATGGAGTGGATGTATCCGGGTGACCCAAACGCTAACAGTGGCATCCTGCTTTTCACGGCAGAGCCTGATAAGGTCTGGCCCAAAGCATTTCAGGTACAGTTGCATCGACCGGAAGCTGGTTTCGTGTTTCCTACTCCCGGAAGTGGTGCGAAATCTGCCAACAAGCTGTCGCCGACCACTCCGCTGGATCTGCCTGTCGGAAAATGGCACAAGTGTGTGCTGACCTGTCGCTCCGGAAGTATTTCGGTGATGATCAACGGCATCAAGCTGGGAGAGGTCACAGGTTGCGACCCCAGCAAAGGGGCTATCGCACTGCAGAGTGAAGGTTCCGAAATTCACTTTCGCAATCTGGTCGTGGAAGAACTGGCTCCTGCCCCGGCACCGGAGTCTCCCGCCAAGCCAAAGAAAAACGGCGAATCCTGAAAAGCGAAATTCAGGGTTTTGGTTGTCTCAGTACCAGCGTCGGGCAGGGGGCATGTCTCAGGACCCGCTCAGCTACAGATCCCAGTGCCAGCCGGGTAATCCCTGTATAGCCATGTGAGGGGATGACAATCAGTTCCATTCCCTTTTCTTTCGCGTAGTCAGCGATTTTAATGCCAGGGTCTCCGATCAGGGTTTCGAAGGTGATACCTTCAATCTGATGCTTCGCGAATTCTTCTTTTGCCAGTTTGTTGACGTGATCAGTTCGTTTTTCATCGGTCAGTCCGCCGAACAGCACACCTGGGGAAACCAGGTCCAGCGGGATCATCACATGCACGACGGTCACCATTGCCGGGTCTTCTGCAATTTCAATGGCTTTCTTGATGGCTTCCAGAGAGGTTTCTGAGAAATCGATGGGAACCAGAATTTTTTTGCCATGAAAGTAGCTCATGATGTCATGCTTTCCTGAATGGGAGAGAGTGAAAACAAACGACTGTAATAATTATATGTAATCGACGTCAGAGGCAACAGCACTGTTCGAGATTTACGACAGGTCAACTACTGGCCTGCTCATCGAATTCCCCAGTCTTGTAACGGCTCCAGTATTTATCCAGTTCCTGTTTGACCCTGTTAGAGAGCAGCAGCACACCCAGGATGTTGGGGAAAGCCATGCCCAGGATCATCAGGTCACCGAAGTCAAGTACGTTGGTCGCCGAGACGATGGAACCCAGGACTACAAAGACCAGGAACAGAATTCGATAAGCCATGGATACTTTCTGGCTGTCGCCGAACAGAAAGGCCCAGCATCTTTCTCCATAGTAAGACCAGGAGATCATTGTTGAATACGCAAAGAGAATCACTGAGACAGAGAGCACATATTTAAAATACGGGATCTGTGAGTCCATTGCTTCTGCTGTCAGGGCAGCACCTTCATTGGACGCGATCAGGTCTGCATATTGCGGATCGTTATAAGCACCGGTGATGATAATAACCAGTGCGGTCATTGTGCAGATCACGATGGTGTCGATGAAGGGGCCCAATGAGGCTACGATTCCCTCACGGACGGGATATTCGGTTTTGGCGGCTGAGTGAGCAATGGCTGCCGACCCGACGCCAGCTTCGTTGGAGAAGGCTGCACGCTGAAAGCCGATGATCAGCACGCCCATGATTCCGCCATACAGCGCGTCCGGGTTAAAGGCACCTTCAATGATGGCCATGAATGAGGCCGGGACTTTCTGGATATTCAGGATAATGATCGCCATTCCGGCCAGCACATAAATACCGCACATAAAGGGGACGATCTTTTCCGTGGTTCGCGCAATGCTGCGAATGCCACCGATAATTACAATCCCGACGAAGACTGCCATTAACAGGCCGTACACCCAGCTGTTTTCTTTCAGTAAGGGAAAGGTCTCTGCTACAGCACCCAGAGATAGTTTAACCTGAAAGGCATTTCCCCCTGCCAGTGAGCCGCCGATGCACATGACGGCAAACAGGATGGACAGGAAACCTCCGAGACCTTTTAAAAAGGCATTTCCGGGGAACTGTTGAGTTAATCCGGTAGACAGATAGCACATCGGCCCCCCCATCACGCGACCGTCAGGATTAATGCGTCGATAGATCTGGGCGAGAGTACATTCTGCGAATTTCGAAGTCATACCCAGCAGGCCGGCGAGCATCATCCAGAACATGGCACCGGGGCCACCCGTGCTGATCGCCACAGCCACCCCGGCTATATTTCCCAGGCCCACGGTGGCAGACAGGGCGGCGGTTAAAGCCTGGAAGTGAGTGACTTCGCCTTCGTCTTCAGGGTTATCATATTTCCCCAGGACTAGCAGAATTGCATGTTTGAAGGCGCGGATATTAATGAAGTTCATTCGTAATGTGAAATATGTGGCACCGATCACCAGCCAGAGTACTGCCAGCGGGACTCCCGTTCCCTTTTCGATTTGCGTCGGTGTGATGGGGACAGGATAAAAAATGATTTTCGCCAGAATACCGTTGAACTTTCCGAATAGCTCATCCACTTTTTGTTCAACCAGGGCAAACCCACCTGTGGCAGGTTTGTCGGCTTCGGCTTCGGCTTGTTCCAGAGCGGCTTCCAGTGATTCAGTTTGCTGCTCCGCTTTGGCTGGCTGCTTGGCGGGAGAGTCATCCTGTGCCTGGCCTGGGGAGGCTAACCATCCACAGAAGATCAGGATTAAAGCTGTCATTAACAGGGGGCGCAAGATCACGGGGGCAGGTAGCCTTTGGTATTTCATTTTCAGTCGGTTCCCATTTGCAGGTAACATTGGTCGGCGATTGACTCCGATTTCATCCGTTGTCTGTCTTCAGGTACAGTTCCCAGCGACAGAGTCTGCGTGGTGTTACAGCATTTCTTGAGAAAATGAGTTCAGGATGGTAGTAAAGTGGGTCTGGTGTAGGACCAGGTTTGAGTGGTCCTGAAAAGCGCTACTCCGAATCAGGCGACCCTGATTGTTGTATGATACTATCAAATATAGATTTACGTTCCAAGACGATTCTGGAAAAACGAGCGAATTCCAGGGCGATTTTGAAACTGAATCTCAATTGATCAATTTTGACAATATTGGTTGTCAAAAATAATAAATCTGCCTAGGATGCTGGTATAAAGAATGAATCAAACGGGTGCTGACCCTCCGGCATAATCTGGAACAGGGAGCCCTGGAAAGTTTTCTCGAAACTGTTACCCCTTATTACTTTATGAGAGCACGACCAATGCGCGTTTCAATTGATGAAAATGATCGTAGCTTTCTGCTGGGGCTTAATCGTCTCAAGTCTGCCACTATTCAAGAGATTTGTGATCAGGAAGGCGTGACGGCAACGGCAGTCCGTCAACGGCTTGTGCGTTTACAGGGATTAGACCTGATTGCACGCACCCAGGTGAAAGAGGGACGAGGACGTCCCCATTACACCTATTCCGTGACCAGTCTGGGCATGCGGCTGTTGGGCGATAACTACGCTGAGCTGGCCAACATCCTCTGGGATGAGCTCAAGGGGATCGAGAACGAAGAATTACGCTGCCGACTGGCTTCACGTATTCAGACAGCACTGGTGCAGCAGTATGGAAAACACGTGGATGCACCTTCCCTGCATGGGCGGATGGAGCAGTTGAAGCAGGCTCTGGAAGAACGCGGGTTTGTTGTGGAACTGGATCATACCGGTCCATTACCGATTCTCCGGGAACATAACTGTCCCTACCACGATATTGCCAGTGCAGACGCTTCGATTTGTGAACTGGAACAAAGAGTCTTTGAACGCGTGCTCGGCACCAAGATGCATCTCTCCGAATGCTGTCTGGACGGGCATCATTGCTGTGAATTTGAAGCACAGACAAGTTAATTGAACACAATTCCGTTTTATGAGGTTTCCGAATTCGAGTCGAATTCTGAATGACAGGATGAATTACGAAAAATGAGTTTGTTGAAAATTACCGACCTGCATGTCTCAGTCAGTGGTACACCGATCCTCAAGGGGGTCAACCTGGAAATCAAACAGGGTGAGATTCACGCTTTGATGGGGCCTAACGGTTCCGGTAAAAGTACGCTGGCCTATGCAATGGCTGGTCATCCGAGTTACGAAATTACTCAGGGTAAAATCGAAATCGATGGCACGGATATTTCGGAGCTCGATCCGAATGAACGTGCTCGCCTCGGGCTGTTTCTGGCCTTTCAGTATCCTGTTGTGATTCCAGGAGTCAAAGTCGCCGACTTCCTGCGGCATGCGATGTCAAACGTTCGAGATCCGGAACGGAAAGAAGGCGAAAAGCTGATTCCGATGCGTGAGTTCCGTAAGGAACTGCGTGAGCAGATGAACGATCTGGGCATGGATCTCGAGATGGCTCGCCGATACCTGAATGAAGGTTTTTCGGGTGGTGAAAAGAAGCGGATGGAAATTCTGCAGCTGGCCCTGCTCAAACCCAAGTTCGCTGTACTGGATGAAACTGACAGTGGTCTGGACAGCGATGCGGTAAAAGTCGTGAGTGAAGGCCTGAGTCGTCTCTCCGGTCCGGAGATGGGCGTCTTGATCATTACGCACCACGAGCGGCTTCTGGAATTCAACGAACCACAGTTTACACATGTGATGCTGGCAGGTCGGATTGTGGAAACCGGCGATGCCCGGCTGGCTGCTGAGCTTCACGAACACGGCTATGCGAGTATTCGCGAACGTCATCCCGAAGCAGCTGCAGAGGAAGTTTCTGAAACCGTTGAGCCTGTCTAGTTGGCTGGCAGAGTTTTAGTGGCAGATAAAAAAGCGATCGAGTTTAAAACTAAACATCCTCAACATTGAGAGATGTATCCGTTAATACAAAGTGGGAGAAGTTGAAATGGCAACCAGGTTGGATACCAATTCGGAAAATGAAAGCGTTGATATTGGTGAATACCAATACGGGTTTCATGATCCCACCGACAAATATGTATTTACCGGCAAAAAAGGTTTGAATGCGGAAGTCGTCGCCCAGATTTCCGAGATGAAAAACGAACCGGCCTGGATGCGGGAATTTCGTTTGAAGTCATTTGAGATTTTCGAACAGAAACCGACTCCCGAGTGGGGTGGGAATTTATCCGAACTGAATTACCAGGACATTCATTATTTCGTTCGCGCCTCGGAAGGGCAGGGACGCAGCTGGGATGAAGTGCCTGATGACATTCGGAAAACTTATGACCGCCTGGGGATCCCCGAAGCGGAAAAGAAATTCCTCTCTGGAGTCAAAGCACAGTATGAATCCGAGGTGGTATATGGAAGCCTCCAGGAAGACCTGGCTAAGCAGGGCGTGATCTTTACCGATACCGATTCGGCCCTGCGTGATCATCCCGAGCTGTTGAAAGAATATTTCGGAACCATCATTCCACCCAATGACAATAAGTATGCTGCTTTGAATTCGGCTGTCTGGTCAGGTGGTTCATTCGTGTATGTGCCGCCCGGAGTTCACATCGAATTTCCTCTGCAGGCCTACTTCCGGATTAACTCGGAAAACATGGGGCAGTTTGAGCGGACACTGGTAATCGTCGATGAAGGGGCTTCCTGCCACTACGTCGAAGGTTGTACCGCTCCGACTTACAGCTCGGAAAGTCTGCACTCTGCTGTTGTGGAAATCATCGTGAAAAAAGGCGGACGCTTCCGCTATACCACGATTCAGAACTGGTCGAACAACGTCTATAACCTGGTGACCAAGCGGGCATTTGCCTATGAAGATTCGCTGATGGAGTGGGTCGACGGTAACCTTGGTTCTAAATTGACTATGAAATATCCCGCCATCTATCTGATGGGGGAAGGTGCCCGTGGAGAGACTCTCTCTATTGCCTTTGCCGGCAAGGGGCAGCATCAGGACGCTGGTGCGAAAATGGTCCACTGTGCTCCGAATACGTCCAGCCGCATTATTTCCAAGAGTATTTCCAAGGATGGCGGCCGATCCAGCTATCGTGGTCTGGTGAAGGTTGATCCTAAAGCGGATCACTGTAAATCCAACGTGGTCTGCGATGCCCTGCTGCTCGATCCGGAAAGCCGTAGTGATACATATCCCTACATTGAGATCGAAGACAATGATGTGGCAATCGAGCACGAGGCCAGTGTTTCCAAGATTGGTGAAGAACAGCTGTTCTACCTCATGAGCCGCGGCTTAACCGAGGCGGAAGCATCATCCATGATCGTCACTGGATTCATTGAGCCCCTCGTTAAAGAATTGCCCATGGAATATGCAGTCGAAATGAACCGACTGATTGAATTACAGATGGAAGGTTCGATTGGTTAATTCCCGAGGTCAGACTCAGGAGTTCAGTTCCATTATTCAAGTCATCAACTGGTTTACAGCGAGCATGGCCCGTGGCCGAATTGACTCGCACTGATTCCGATATTGAAAGTAATACAGAGAGTACAATGAGCACTCCGTCCGTGAATACGTCTGCTGAAATTCCCGCCGGTTTTGGTGAAGCAGCATTTGAAGCATTTCTGGCCACGCGTGACGAGCCGGCCTGGGTTACCGAATCCCGGCGTCAGGCATTTCAGCGTTACCGCGAGCTTCTGGAAACGGAACTCGATCCGGAAGAGTGGCGACGGGTTGATTTACGTGCCCTGCGTCCAGACCGGTTTCAACTGTGTACAGCACAGGCTGAACAGTCAGCTGCACCGGAAACGGAAACACTGCTCACCGGACAGGCTGATTTTGCTGGTCATGTGAAGCACACAGACGGGCAGTTGATCTCCAGCGAAATGTCGGAAGAACTGGCAGCCAAAGGAGTGATTTTTGGCGACCTCGCGACAGTGGTTCGCGAACATGGCGAATTGATTCAGCCCTATTTTATGACCCGGGCTGTTGACAGTCAGCGTGATCGCTTTTCCGCATGGCACGCTGCATTCTGGACTGGTGGAACCGTTCTGTATGTGCCTCGTAATGTGGTTGTGGATGCTCCGCTTCACAGTCTGATCACTCTTCAGGCTGACAAGGCGGCTGACCTGAGTCACACGCTGGTCATTTTGGAAGAGGGGGCCTCCGCAACTCTGTTGGAAGAAACCACTTCCGTGAGCGATGATCTGCTCGGGCTGCATGTGGGGGCCGTTGAACTGCTTCTCGCCAAAGAGGCACGCCTGCGATACGTCCAGTTGCAGAATTGGAATCATAAGGTGTGGCATGTTGCCCATCAGGCGGGGCGAGTCGAAAACAACGGCTTCCTGCAGTGGACCGTCGGAGGAATTGGTGCCAAGCTGGCTCACATCCATCAGGATGTCGTTTTGGATGGCCGTGGCTCTGAAGCTGAAGTCAATGGTGTGACCTTCTCGACTGATAATCAGATCCATTCGTTCTACACGCAACAGTCACATAATGCAGCTGAAACACGTTCTGACCTGCTGTATAAGCAGGTTCTGCGGGATCAGGCCCGTTCCATCTGGCGTGGGATGATCCGTGTCGAAAAAGAAGGCCAGCAGACAAACGGCTATCAACGTAACGATTCTCTCATGCTTTCGCCCACCTGTCGGGCCGATGCGATTCCAGGGCTGGAGATCGAGGCAGATGATGTACGATGTACACATGGTGCGACGGCCGGGCGCGTTGATGAAGAGCAGATCTTCTATTGTATGTCACGAGGCATGTCCGAGTATGAGGCCATGCATATGATCGTGGAAGGGTTTTTCCAGACCGTATTCGATCGAATCCCTGTCGAGGCCGTCCGTGAGACGCTGAATCAGGCGATTATCAAAAAATTGGGTTTTGGTCGGTAAATTTTCACTGGATACAGACAATAGAGTAATAGACAAATGCTCGACTTTGAAGAAATCGCATCCATTGACGATTTTCAGGATGCTGACCGTCTGGAAGTATTCGTTGAAGATACTCCCGTGCTACTGATTCGTGCGGGGGACCAGTACTTCGCGATTGAAGATGTGTGTACGCATGATGGTCAGCCATTGACTGATGGGTGTATTGAAGAGGGGGCGATCGTTTGTCCCCGCCATGGTGCTCGGTTTGATTTACAGACCGGTAAAGCACTCTGTATGCCTGCCACCAAGCCCGTACGTACATTTGTGGTAGAAGTTAGAGATCGTAAGATCTTTGCTAGAACTAACTAAAGACTTCTTGTGCGTATTTTGTCGGGCTTTTTCAGGTCGTATTCAATTAAAGCAAGAACTAATGCCTCTTTGAGGCTGTATTCTAATAATCATATTATTAAGCAGAATTACTGAGTTTTCTTTACAAGCTTGCAAGGTTCTGTTTGGTATCAGGTAAATTTAAAAAGTGATCGAAACAGGGCGTCATCACTTCCAAGAGGAGAAGCAGAACCATGTCCGATGAATCCAGAGACGAGACTGGAGAAAAGAAAGAAGAGAATCAGCTACCGGTATTCTCTGCATTCAAAGGGGTAGGCGGCGATGATGCGCTGGTTGAAGCGTTGAAGCAGGTCATTGATCCCGAATTAAACATCAATATCGTGGATCTGGGACTCGTTTATGAAATTCTTCGGTCGGAAGAAGATCCGTCCAAGGTCACCGTTTCCATGACGTTAACCAGTCCTGCTTGTCCTGCCGGTCCACAGATTATCACGCAGGCCAAGATGGCGCTGGAGAGAGTGGATGATGTGAATGAAGCAACCATCCAGCTGACAATGACTCCCCCCTGGTCGCCTGATTTGATGACCGACGACGCACGAGATGAACTGGGGATTTTCTAGACGCGATGTTTGACGAGGAATGGCTGAATGCTCGCCAGCCATTCCGGTTGCATGTCTGAACGAAGCCGTCGCTCGTTTGGAAATATCCGTGTTCAGCTCATTTTCTTGATCAGGAGTTCTCTGACAACTTTTGCATCAGCTCCTTTGATTTCCCGCATTACCTGGCCAATCAACGCTCCGACCGCAGCCTGTTTGCCGCTCTGGAAGTCGGCGACTGCTTTCTCGTTTTTCGCGACAACAGTCTCGACGATCGCTTCCAGTTCTCCGGTGTCTGAAACCAGGCCCAGGCCTTTTTCGTCAATTACTGCTTGAATTCGCTCAACGCTTGAGGCGTCTTCTTCCAGCAGGACCTGAAATACGGTGCGGGCACTTTTGATTGTGATCTCACTGGCTTCAACTTTCTGGAGTAAGGCTGCCAGCACTTCAGGACGGATAGGAAAGTCAGCGATCTGACAGCTCCGCTCGTTTAATTCCCGCTGAACGTCCTGGGTGACCCAGTTCGCTGCCTGTTTACCATTGTCACATCCCTGGGCTACCGTCTCAAAATAGTCTGCAAAAGCAATCCCCTGATCGATGATAACTGCAGCGTCGTAGGTAGAAAGCCCATAGTCGGCTTGGAACCGGTTTCTGCGGTTCGCGGGGCGTTCACAAAGTTCGTTCATGACCTCTTCGCGTTCCGCATCGGTTACCGTAACCGGGGCCAGGTCCGGATCCGGGAAGTAGCGATAGTCAGCGACGTCTTCCTTGCTTCGTTGGCCCAGTGTAATACCTCGGTCCGCATCCCAACCTCGGGTCTCTTTAAATACCTCTTTTAGAGTCAGACCGGTCTTCTGCCATTCTTCCCACTGGCGTTTGACTTCGTACTCGATCGCCTGTTCGACCCCTCGGAAGCTGTTGAGGTTTTTGATTTCGACAATCGTTGTGGCGATCGCATCGCCGTTTTCCTGGTGGATGTGCAGGTTCACGTTGGCATCACAGCGCAGGCTCCCTTCCTGCATATTACAGTCGGAGACGTCAATGTAAGTCAGGAGCAGTTTCAGTTCTTCCAGGTATTTACGCGCTTCCTGTGCCGAGCGCAGATCGGGCTCGGAAACGATCTCCACCAGGGGGGTGCCACACCGGTTGAGGTCGACTTTGCTGTCCTGGCCCCGTCCTGATTCGTCGTGACTGTTTTTTCCGGCATCTTCTTCGAGGTGGGCACGGATGATGCCCACTTTTTTCGTTTCACGCGTTTCCGGATCGATTTCGATTTCCAGCCAGCCATTCTGGCTCATGGGGAGGTCGTACTGGCTGATCTGATAGGCTTTGGGTAGGTCTGGATAATAATACTGTTTACGGTCCCATTTGGTGAAGGACGGAATTTCACAGTTGATGGCCAGACCGGTTTTCATGCCTAAGCGAAATGCTTCACGGTTCAGCACTGGTAGTGCGCCGGGTAATCCCAGGCAGACAGGGCAGGTCTGTGTGTTCGGCTGATCCGGGTTAAACTTCGTGGAGCAACCGCAGAAAAGTTTGGTTTTGGTCTGTAACTGCACGTGGACTTCAAGACCGATAATCACCGTATAGTCCATGATGTCACGCTACCCTTTATATCAATGTCTGAGAAATTCAAAATTCGTATAGTCTGGTTTGCCAGGATTCGTTGAGGATCAGGCTGGTCGTCGCTGGTGCCAGTCTGTTTCCCGTTCGAACATACGGGCAGCTCGCAGGAGGCGTTCTTCTTCCAGTGGCGGTGCGAGCAGTTGCAGTCCAATCGGTAGCTGATCCTGGCTCATGCCTGCGGGAATTGAAATGCCGGGAACTCCTGACAGGTTGGCACTGGTGGTGAAAATGTCGGCCAGATACATCGCCAGCGGGTCATCGATCAGTTCGCCAATCTTGAAGGCGGGAGTGGGAGTGACCGGCGTGGCAATAATGTCAACATTCTGGAACGCCTGTTCGAAGTCATTGCGGATCAGGCGTCTGACTTTGAGTGCCTTGAGGTAATAGGCATCGTAGTAGCCTGATGAAAGGGCATAAGTCCCCAGCATGATCCGGCGTTTCACTTCGTCGCCAAATGCTTCTCCCCGACTGGCGGCATACATGTCGACCATGTCTTCAAACTGATCAGCGCGACGCCCGTAGTGCACCCCGTCATAGCGGGCGAGGTTACTTGAGGCTTCTGAAGGGGCAATAATGTAATAGGTGGCAACGCAGTATTTCGCGTGTGGCAGTTCAATCGGAATCAGTTCCGCGCCCAGAGATTTGTAAACATCCAGGGCTGCCTGAGTGGCTGCTTTAACCTCTTCGTTCAGGCCCTCGACATGCTGATCTTCCAGGTAGCCGACTTTGAGGTTTTCCAGTGGCTGTTCCAGGTTTGTCGTATACTCGGGGACGGGGGAGTCCAGGCTGGTAGTGTCCCGCTGATCTTTTCCTGCAATGACTTCCAGCAGCAGGGCGGCGTCAGTGACGTCTCGTGAAAAGGGGCCGATCTGATCGAGTGAGCTGGCGAATGCGACCAGACCATAACGGGAGACGCGGCCATATGTTGGCTTCAATCCTACAACACCACAAAAGCTGGCTGGTTGACGAATTGAACCACCGGTGTCGCTGCCCAGCGATAGAGGACTGAACCCGGCAGCAACTGCAGCAGCAGAACCACCGCTGGATCCCCCGGCAGCGTGGGCTGTATTCCAGGGGTTGGCGGTTGTTTTAAAAGCGGAATTTTCGGTCGAAGAACCCATGGCGAATTCATCGAGGTTGGTTTTGCCAATCAGAATGGCGTCAGCAGCTTTGAGTTGCTCGACGATGTGAGCATCATAGGGAGGCTGAAACTGTTCCAGCATCCGACTGGCACACGTTGTGGCGCTCCCCTTTGAGCAGATGTTGTCTTTAACTGCGACCGGGATCCCAGCCAGCTTACCCAGCGGTTCACCTGCCTGGCGTTTGCGGTCCACTTCACGAGCTGCATTCAAAGCGGCTTCCTGCTGGATCGAAAGGAATGCATTGATGTCACCATCGCGCTGGGAAATCGCTTCCAGGCAGGCGGCGGTGATCGCTTCGCTCGTGAGTTCTCCCGCGTTCATTTTTGACAGCAGATCGCTGGCAGTGGCTGACGTGATTGACATGGGATGTTCGGTCTCCCTGTAAGTTGGAAAGGCCCGACTTGTCAGCAAGTCGGGCCTGGAGATGATTGCTTTGATGTACTCAATGTTCAAGCCGCCGGCCGATTACAGGATCGCGGGTACGAGGAAATATTTTCCATCGGTCTGGGGAGCATTGGACAGCGCCTGTTCCCGGGGCAGGCTTTCGCGAAGCTCGTCTTCCCGAAAGACATTGGAGATCTCGATTGCATGCGCCATCGGCTCGACAGACGATGTATCCAGCTCATCCAGCATGGCGATGTATTTCAGGACGGACCCCATCTGTGTTCCCAAGGCCTCTAGCTCTGTTTCGGAGAGTTTCAGGCGGGAAAGGCTCGCCACTTTTTCAACTTCTTCACGGGTGAGTTGCGTGCTCATCGTGTGTGGCTTTCAGCAGAAGGGCCTGTTAGGTGCTAGGCAGGCTGAATGGCTTACGAGCGACGGCTTTGGTCACTTTGCCAGAGCGGATGCACTGAGTGCAGACCCGCTGTGTCTGTACGCTGCCACCCACCTGAACCCGGATTTTCTGCAGGTTCGGACGGAATACGCGCTTCGAGACACCGGTTGTCTGACGACCGTTACCGCCCAGGTACTTATATTTACCACGCTGGCGAACGCGATTACCGATTACGGGAGTTTTGCCACAGGCATCACACTTTTGACCCATTTGTACACTCTTTGTCTATCTAGTGGGTTCTGAAATTATTCAGCTCGAGCTGATTTCAATTGACGTAAAGCGACCGTAGACGAATAGATTCGGCCATTTGAAGAACCCAATAGTATATTTGCCCGGTCTGAGAATGCAACCGATGCTGCTGACTTATCGTTTACTGCACAGGGAAAAATTGAAAAATGTGTCCCCAAAATGATTCTGGAGAATTGAAAATTGTACTATTGGGGACAGTTTTTTTGAAATTCGTCCTCATCGCATTCGTGGCCAGCAGGAATTGAAAAGGTGTTAAGTCTCAATATGAAAGGGTATTACGGAAAATGTGAAAAAGAATCTCTGTGATTGGCACGCGAATCGCAATTGTCTTTATGGCATGAGACATGAGTCGCTTGTGGACAGGTAGACTTTGACTCAGGTAAACCAAACTATGACAACCAGATTCAGTTTAAATAATAAGTAAGGAGTGATGATCATGCTGGTTTTGACACGGAAGTTGGCTGAAGGAATCCGAATTGGTGACGACATCCTGGTGAAAGTGATTCGGACGGGAAAAGGTTCCATCAAAATCGGCATCGATGCACCCGACGACATGCGTGTGGTTCGGGCAGAACTGCTTGACGAGGAAATAGAGATTGAGAGCAAGCCGGTCGTCAAAAGCCTGGGAAAGCATCAGGACAGCGACGGCCTGTCTGAGACCAATACCCTGGGGACGCTGTCTGTCGTCGAGGCAGCTCGTCTGGTTTGTTAATCCATGAACAGATCGCTGCTGACATGGCGTCGCCCAGGGGGGGATTTTTACCAGGGTGGTTGTGTTCCGAGGAGTAAAGGCAGCTCTGACGAGCAGTAGCGATGCGGTGAGGAAGAGATGTACGACGAAGCAGGGGACTGTAGTGACAGGAGTGGCTAGGATGGGTTGTTAACGTGAAGTGACAAGTTATTCCGGTTGACTGCAGCTCTTTGCGGGCAGGAAATGATCGAATCCTGATGGTTTTCTGTGTTGTCATTAATTACCGGGTGTTCCAATCTGATGGTCAGTGTGTATGTGGGGTAGGTTGACTGTCATTTGAAGAACACCCGGTAATTTTTTGCGCGCCGGGAAATTGAGAACAGCTGTCTGGCGGACGCTCCCTGCCAATCGCGATTGACGATTGGCATCTCAAGTGATCATAATCAAATAGAGGGGTTGAGATGCGCTGTAGAACTCATTCACCACAGAACTGAGATTAGAAAAGGCGGATTCCGCGATGCCCGTTCACGTAGACTATCTGGTGCTGGGCTTAGGGGGCATGGGGAGCAGTGCCCTGTATCATTTAGCGCGTCGGGGCTTGAGGGTGCTCGGGGTCGAGCAGTTTGGTATCGCCCATGACCGGGGCAGCTCGCACGGTGAAACGCGTATTATTCGCAAAGCATATTTCGAGCATCCCGATTACATCCCCCTGCTGCAGCGGGCTTATACTCTGTGGGAAGATCTGGAGCAGGAATCCGGAAAGTCACTGTTGAATCTGTGTGGGTTGATGGTCGCCGGGCCTCCTGAAGGCGATGTCATAAAGGGAGTGCATCTCGCGGAAGACAGACACGGCGTCCAGGTGGAAACACTGGAGACGGCCGAGGCACGGAGACGCTTCCCCGGCTTTCAGCTTCCAGAGGGCTTCGAAGTCACATTTGAACCCGAGGCTGGTTTCCTGCACGTGGAAGAATGTGTGCAGGCTCACATGGATTGTGCACTCAACCATGGTGCGCAGATCGTATTGCACGAGCCAATTGAATCGTTACTTGTGACTGAAACGGAAATCGAAATTCAGACCGCTAATCAGCACTGGGTGGCCGAAGGCGTAATCGTCACTGCGGGAGCCTGGGCAGGTGAATGCCTCAAGGAATTGCAGCTTCCACTGGAAGTCGCCCGCAAGGTCCTGTTTTGGAATCCGGTTCAAAGCCCGGTTTACAATTTGGATCAGGGGGGATGCGGTTTCCTCTGCCAGATGCCCTTTGGTGAGTTTTATGGGTTCCCTTCACTGGATGGGAAAACGGTTAAGCTGGCGGAGCATACCGGTGGTGACCTGGTAACTGATCCGACCAACGTGAATCGAGAGCTTCTAGAGTCGGACTCCACTTCGATAGGCCGTTTTGTGGACGAAGTGATGTCAGGGCTGAGTCCTGAACCCGAGCGGCACGCCGTCTGTATGTATACACGTTCTGCAGACCGACACTTTATTATCGATCAGCATCCTCAGAACCAGCGACTGGTGTATGGAGCAGGTTTCTCAGGGCACGGTTTTAAATTCGCCTCGGTGATGGGCGAAATCCTGGCCGACCTGGTGACTGAGGGCAAAACCAGCCACCCGATCGATTTTCTGAGAGCGGATCGATTCCAGGGGGCCGGTAACTAGTCAGCTGGACTGGCGGGAAGGATGTGTCCCATCTTATCCCGTTTGGTCTGCAGGTAGAATTCACGATCTTTGTGTGGTGGCGCTACAATCGGCACCTGTTCTACCACTTCCAGGTTGAATCCGGTGTAGACATCGGAATCGGTCTTCTTGGGATTATTCGTCAGCAGCCGGACTTTGGTCAGTCCCAGATCTTTGAGGATCTGCACACCTACCGTGAAGTCGCGGCTGTCTGCTTTGAAGCCGAGTTTGATATTGGCTTCAACGGTGTCATAGCCCTCATCCTGCAGCACGTAGGCTTTCAGTTTCGGGATTAATCCAATGCCACGGCCCTCCTGCGGGAGATAGACCACAGCACCGGTTTTTTCGCGACAGATTGCGTCCATTGCCATGTGCAACTGGTCGCCGCAGTCGCAGCGAAGCGAATCCAGCAGGTCCCCGGTAAAGCACGAAGAATGCATGCGGATCAGGGGGGCTTCCACGGATGAGAGATCTCCCCAGACCAGCGCCACAGGTTGCTGACCTTCGTGTTCGACCGAGTATCCAATAACCTGGACGGTGCCGTAATTCTTAGTGTTTATGGGGACTTCGACTTCGCGGTGGACCAGCTTTTCGCTGATGTAGCGATGTCGGATCACCTCGGCGGTGGAAATGATGGGGATATCAAACTCTTCAGAAATCTCTTTGAGTTCCTCGGCATCCGCCATACCGAACCCCTTTTGGCTCAATATTTCAATCAGCACACCAACCGGTTTCATGCCTGCCATCTGTAAGAGATCGCCGGTAGCTTCAGTGTGACCGGCTCGACGTAAAATTCCGCCCTGTTTGGCAAGCAGGGGGTGAATGTGCCCCGGGCGAACGAAATCGCTGGCCTGAGCGTTCTCATCGCTGAGTGCCTTGATCGTAATGGCACGGCACTCGGCACTGACTCCGGTGCCACTGTCCTTGTGGTCGATGGGAATCAGAAACTGGGTCTGGTTGGGGGCAGTATTTTCTTCAGGGCCGACAATCGGGTTTAACTGTAGACGGTTTGCAACCTCTTCGGGCAGCGAAACGCAAAGCTCACCACTCCCGTATCGCAGCAGGAACTGCACGATTTGAGGGGTAATTGCCTCAGCGGCGACTATGAAATCTCCTTCGTTTTCCCGCTCGCTGGAGTCCGTCACAATGACCGGTTTGCCTGCCTGCAACTGTTTGAAGACATGCTGGATTTTGGGAAGCGGGGAATCTTGTTTAGGAGAATCAGACATGGGAGTGCTTCAATGCCGCCGGTAATTGAAAAAATATGGAATCTTAAAAAATTCTCCTGCGGAAAGGTCCGACAGTAAAATCTTATGCTAGCTTTATTCTATAGAAGTGTGTTTGACTGGCAATCATAGAAATCCGCTTTTTGTCAGAACGCTTTGATTCAAACTGAAAACGGGAGTTTCGCCCCTGTTTTAAAGAGGGGAGACTTTGGTCTGGATCTGCCATCCGGGAGATTTCAACTGGTTATACCAGTCATGACGCTTCCAGTTGTGTCAGGGTTCAGTTTGACTTGTTTCAGATTTGAGTGTGTTCATATGTTCGTAAATATATGAGAAGCGGTTTTAAAATGTTGACAATTCAATCAACTTTGATACATTGAAGTATTAGGAAAACTCTGTTAAGAAATTAGAGTGCTCCTGCCCACAACGATTAGCCAGACGGTGAGGACTGTCTGGTGAACTTACCTACAAAAGCTTACCTGACCAAAACCAACCAAAGCGTTTGCCATAATCAATCGTAATTGAGAGTAGCGTCTGCCTGAGATCTCGCAAACTGGATTGCCGACAGACCTCATCAAAGAACAACTCAGTCACACAGGAGTTTGACGTATGGACTTCCGAATTCAAGGCTCTCGGACCCCTCAGATCCTTATGCTCAGCGGCGTGCTGGCCCTGTTGCTTGCCAGTGGAGCAGGTATTACAGAAGTTCGCGCTGCCACCGCAGAAAAAGCAAAAGTGGATTTCAAGGAACTCCAGATCGGTCCGCATGCAGGTGGTTTTGAAAAACTGCAACTGCGGGGGCCGGACTCACGTCAGCAGGTCATCGTGACCGGCGTGCTGCCGACTGGCAAACTGCTGGATGTGACTCGTGACGTCACCTTCAAAATTGCCAACCCGGAAATGGCAACGATTTCCAGTGACGGGTATCTCACTCCGCTGAAAGATGGAGAGACCAGTCTGATTGCGACATCGAAAGATGGCAAGACCGCTTCGATTCCTGTTGCCATCAGCGGCATCGCGACTCCAGACGCCATCAACTTCAAAAACCAGGTTGTGCCCATCTTTACCAAATTGACCTGTAACAGTGGTGGCTGCCATGGTAAGGCCAGTGGTCAAAATGGTTTCAAACTGTCATTGCTCGGTTTTTATCCTGAAGATGATTATGAGTTCCTCGTTAAAGAAGGCCGTGGCCGTCGTCTGTTTCCAACATCTCCAGCAGAAAGCCTGCTATTGATGAAGGGGACTGGTGTGACTCCTCATGGTGGCGGAAAGCTGATCAAGCAGGATTCTTACGAATATCGACTGCTCTACCGTTGGATTGAGCAGGGAATGCCTTACGGGAATGAAAGTGACCGGAGCGTTGCTTCAATCAAATGCTATCCTCCTACCCGCACCATGGGACAGGAAGAAGAACAGCAGATTTCCGTCATCGCGACTTACTCAGATGGTTCTACAGAAGACGTGACCCGGATGGCTCTGTTTGAAGCCAACGATACAGAAATGGCCGAAGTCAACAAAACCGGTCTGGTCAAAACATTGAAGCTCTCTGGTGAGGTTGCCATCATGGCGCGCTACCAGGGTCAGGTCTCTACCTTCCGTGCTACGATTCCCTTGGGTATCGAGGTGGCAAATCTTCCAGAAAAGAAGAATCTGATCGACGAAGCCGTATTTGGTAAACTGAAAGAACTGGGTATTCCACCTTCACCAGTTGCCGATGATGCGACCTTCATGCGTCGCGTGTATATCGATATCACAGGTGGCACTCCGAGTGAAGAAGAAGTCAAGAGCTTCCTGGCCGACAAAGATCCTGCCAAGCGGGATAAGCTGATCGATAAATTGATCGACAGCCCTGCCTATGCGGATTACTTTGCCAACAAGTGGAATATGGTTCTGCGGAATAAAAAACTGCAGCCCGTTGATATTGCTGGTACGAACGCCTTCTATCAGTGGATCTGGGACAGCCTTTACGAAAACAAGCCGTACAACGAATTCGTCGGTGACATTCTCTCCGCTTCTGGTGAGTTCCGTCAGAATCCGGCTGTCGTCTGGTATCGTGAAGTAAACACAGTTGAAGAACAGGTTGAAGACACCGCCCAGTTATTCCTGGGGCTGCGAATTCAATGTGCCCGTTGTCATCACCATCCCTTCGAAAAATGGAGCCAGGATGACTACTATGGTCTGGCCGCCTTCTTCAGTCGGGTGGGAAGCAAAGATCCGACCATCGGTTCAATCGGCACCCGTGGATTCCGCGACAAACGCGTTTACCACAAAGAAGGGGTTGCGACCGCCAAGAATATCCGTTCTGGTGAAAGCCTGAAGCCAACCGCGCTGGGAATGCGGCCCATGGAAATCAGTCCGGAACGTGATCCCCGTGTCGCTCTGGTACAATGGCTTTCACGGACGGATAATCCGTTCTTCGCGAAAGCACTGGTTAACCGCTACTGGAAACATTTCTTCGGTCGCGGCATTGTGGAGCCTGAAGATGACATGCGGGCCACAAACCCACCTGCAAACCCCGAACTGCTGGACGGTCTGGCCAAACACTTTGTTGAGAGTGGTTTTGACCTGAAAGAACTGGTACGTCAGATTTGTCGTTCCAATGCTTACCAGCTCAGTTCTCTGCCCAACGAGTATAACCTGAAAGACAAGCAGAACTTCTCCCGCTATTATCCTAAGCGACTCACAGCAGAAGTGCTGTATGACGTCTTCCATCAGGTAACGAACTCTTCGCAGCGATTCTCTGGTCTGCCCGCTGAAACTAAGGCGATTCAGATTACCGATGCGACATCTGCTCCTTACTTCCTTAAGGTATTTGGTCAGCCACAGGCAGATACTGCCTGCGAGTGCGAACGTTCTCAAAGTGCCAACCTGGCTCAGAGTCTGCACCTGCTGAATAGTAAGGAAGTCCAGGACAAAATCACCGGTGCTTCCGGTCGGGCTGCCATGCTCGCCAAGGATACGAAACGTACCGATGAAGAAAAGGTCAATGAATTGTATCGCTGGGTTTATGCCCGTGCTCCCAAGGATGAAGAAATGAAATTTGCTCTGTCCTACATCGCACGGCATAAAGAGAAACCACAGATCGCCTACGAAGATATTATCTGGGCGCTGATCAACACTAAAGAATTTCTGTTTAACCACTAAATTGGAATTCTGATAAATCTCTCTGAAATTTAAGCTGGCAGCCATTTTAGGTTTAGACAGGGGCTGTCAGCTTTTTTAGAATAAACTTCAGTAATCCCAGACTAACGGAATCCACTCCCGCTGGTATGGGTACCCTCCTGATATCCTCCCGAAACTTCCATCCAGAAAATTGGTAGCAGTATCATGACGCATACGCGATTTTTTGACGGACGTCGTTTAGTTGCGAAGCTCGTTTGTTTTCTTGCTGCAGGGATTGGAACGTTTTCCTTAATCAATCCACCCGCCGCAGAGGCACAGTTACCCCAGACAACTATCTATGCACTCTTTCCATCGGGAGGGCAGAAAGGCCAGACCGTTGAAGTGCGGGTGACCGATGGTAAGGATCTGGACGAACTGGACAGCCTTTGGTTCAGTCATCCCGGTATCAACGCCGTTGCTAAAACTCAGGACAGTAATGGGAAGAAGGTTCCCGTTGCTAATACCTTCCTGGTGACGATTGGCAAAGATGTACCTGCGGGCGTCTATGATGTGCGGGCACACGGACTGTTTGGTATCAGTAACCCACGGTCATTCGTCGTAGGGGATCTTCCCGAAAAAGCAGAAGCCGAACCCAATAATACACCGGCACAACCAACGGCGATGGCCATGGATTCGGTCATCAACGCGACTCTGCAAAGTGCAACCGATGTCGATTACTTCTCTTTTCCCGGTAAAAAGGGAGAGAAGGTTTCCGTCAACTGTCGAGCAGCACGCATTGATTCTCCAATGGTGGCGCTTGTGGAAGTCTATGGGCCCGATCAGCGGCGTCTGGTCAGCGAACGTGATACGTTTCGTCACGACCCCTATATCAACCTGACTCTGCCTCAGGATGGAACTTATCTGGTGAAAGTGCATGACCTGACTTACTCAGGTGGAACCCAGTATATTTATCGTCTGGGAGTTCATAAAAAACCGCACATCGAATTCATTATGCCTCCTTCAGGTACGCCGGGAGCCACAGAGCAGTTCACTTTGTATGGTTATAACCTGCCAGGCGGAAAACTCTCGGACTGGAGTATTGATGATGAACCACTTCAGGAAGTGCAGGTATCAGTCGCGCTGCCCGCGAAAGCCACTACTCTCGATATGGGAGAACAGGGCTTTCCACATGAAGTCAGTGCCGATGGTTTCTCGTATGTCTGGAATTCACCTGCCGGAAGCTCTAACCCCGTGACAATCTATTTTGCTGATGGCAAAATTATTCGGGATGAACAGACCAAAGAGGAAACTCTGACTCTTCCCGGTGAATTTGTGGGGCAGTTCGAAGCTAAGAATGACACAGACGCCTTCCGATTTCAGGGAAAAGCAAAGCAGAAATATTCGATTGAAGTCTTCGGTCAGCGAAACGGAATCGTCATGGATCCGGTGATTGTCGTTGACCAGGTAATCAAAGATAAAGACGGCAAAGAGACTTTCAAGCGGATTGCGAACGTTGGAGCCACCAGCGTCTTTCCTGATCTGGGAGACAAACTGTTCGACACACGCACGGACGATCCTTATTACCTGTTTACTGCACCTGCAGATGGGGAGTACCGGGTCACTCTGCGGGACCTGCAGTTCGAGACACGCGGCCATCCCCGGATGGTGTATCGGGCAGTCATTCGCGAACCCAAGCCGGACTTCCGTCTGGCGGCGTTGCCCCTGTATCCCCAGGCAGTAAATACAGGTGGTTCTCCTGCCGGGATCACCTTACGCAAAGGGGATTCATTCAAGATCGACATCATGGCGCTCAAGCAGGATGGGTTCAACGAGACGATTGAACTTTCTGTGAAGGGACTGCCTGCCGGAGTCTCCTGCAAGGCTGCTACGATTGGTCCTGGAGATAATACTGCGGAAATGATTCTTACCGCAGAGGAATCTGCCAAGCCTTGGTCTGGACCGATTGAAATCGTGGGGACTGCAACTGGCGCTGATTCCAAAAAGCTGGAACGTGTTGCTAGAGCTGCTACAGTTCTGCGACCCGTTGCCACCAATATTCGTGCGGAGGCCCGCATTGCCCGCTCACTGGTGCTGTCCGTGATTGATGAAGTCGCCCCCTATCAGGTGGTCGCCGATGTTGCTGAAGTCAAAGCAAATCAGGGACGTCAGATCCTGGTACCCGTCAAAGTTCTGAAGCGGACCGGTTTTGATGAAGCTGTCGCCCTGGCATGGAATGGAGTTCCTAAGAACAGCAACATCACAACGCAAAACAAAACGATCGCCAAAGGCAAGCAGGACGAACTCTTCCAGGTATTCGTCAAAGAAAATGCGAAACCCGGGGTTTATACCACCTACCTGCAATCGACAGTCGACGTTTCTTATCGGCGGAATCCCGCTCAGGTTGATGAAGCCAAAAAAGAGCAGGCCGAAGCAGACAAGAAACTGAAAGACGCGCAAGCTGCTTTGGCTGCTGCGAAGAAAAAACGGGATGAAATCGCCAAGGCCTCTGACAAAACAGCAGAACAGAAAAAGACAGAGCAGGCCAAGGTTGATGAAGAAATCAAAACCGCGGATGCACAAGTGAAAGCCGCTGATGCTGCGAAGAAAGCCGCTGATAAGAAGGTGGCGGATGCCGAAAAAGCTGCCGCACCTAAGAAGATTAAAGTCTACGCACCTTCGACACCGCTTGTGATTCGAGTACAGCCTGCACCAGTGACACTGAGCCTGAATGTGCCGGGTGGGGGAGCTCTTAAGAAAGGAGCTTCCATCGATGTCAAAGCAACGATCAAGCGTATCAACGATTTTAAAGGACCGGTCGAACTGACCCTGCCTCTTCCACCGGGAGTAGCCGGAGTCACCGCAGAGACTGTGCAGATACCAGCCGATAAAACGGAAGTCACCATTCCAATTAAGGCTGCTGCAGATGCCACTGAAGGCGATCTGGCGAATATGGTTGTGCGTGCTAAAGCTGACTTCTCAGGAGAAGCTCTGGTTGACGCACCCATTAAGCTGAAAGTGACCAAGTAAGAAATTCAAACTTATAGAGATTCCAATAGAGACAGTTGTTTGTTTACAGCTGTTGAAACAGTGATATCAGAGGGGCATGTTATGCGGAACCGGTTTGCCAGTTTAGGTATGATGTTGGCTGCAGTCTTTGTTGCCACCAGTGTGGCAGTGGCGGAAGAAAAGCCGATCAAACCAGAAAAAGTCGATTTAGGGCGTCCCGTCAGCTTTGAAAAGGACGTCTTTCCCATTCTGGATGCAAACTGCATCGCCTGTCATAACGTTGCCAAAAAAGAGGGCTCACTCGTTCTGGAAAACGTTGAAGACCTGATCAAAGGGGGCGACAGTGGTGCTTCCGTCGTTCCCGGTAAGCCGGACGACAGCTATCTCTATCAGGTTGCTTCCCGCACCGAAGAGAGCTTCATGCCGCCGCTGCCAAACAAAGTTGGTGCCAAGGCATTGACTCCTAAAGAAGTCTGGATTCTGCGTCAGTGGATTCTGGAAGGGGCTAAATCCAGCGGCAAGTCGGCTGATGCCGGAGTTGCCTGGCAGTCACTGCCCCCGGGATTGAACTCAATTTACAGTACCGCACTCTCACCCTGGGCCCGTTATGCAGCCGTAGGTCGGGCAAACCGAATTGCCATTTACGATCTGGCTGCTGGCAGTGAAGTCGGCGTCCTGAATGATCCGGCACTGTTGAAACTGCAGAAAGACGGTAAACCCTTCTATCCGCAGGGAGCCGCTCATCGTGACTTTGTTCATTCACTGGCATTTAACAACGATGGCAGCCTGCTCGCCTCAGGTGGGTATCGCGTTGTCAAGCTCTGGAAAAAATCACTGGGGAATGTGGTCAAAAAAGTAGATCTGCCTGCTGCTGTGACCGGGATTGCTCTCAATGCGGACCGCAGCGTTCTGGCAGTTGCAACCGCTGACAATACAGTTTCACTCTGGAAACTGCCTGAAGGAACGAAGCTGGTCGATCTCAAAGGGCACACAGGAGCCGTTCAGGGACTGGCTTTCACTCCTGATCGTTCTAAAGTTGTGACCTCTTCGGCTGATCAGAGCCTGCGGGTCTGGAATGCAGCCGATGGAAAACAGATCTCAACCATGAAAACACCTGCGGTAATCAGCGCCCTGACCGTCAGTAAAGACGGTTCACAGGTGATTGCCGGTAGTGCCAATAACAGCATTTACGTCTGGCCTATGACGATTCCTGCTCCCAAAGAAGGGGAGAAGGCTCCGGAAACACCGGCTCCCCTGTTTGAACTCAAAGGGCATGCAAAACCTGTCTCCTCAGTGAAACTGGTCCTGCCCGCTGGTACACAACTCGTTTCTGGTAGCGAAGACGGTACGGTGCGTGTCTGGGATCTGGCTGGTAAGAAGCAGATTCGTTCTATCAGCCATGGTGCTCCTGTAACTGATGTTGATATCAGTCCAGATGGGAAAAACCTTGTTTCTGTCTCAGTCAACGGTACCGGTAAAATCTGGCAGTTGAGTGATGGCAAAATGCTGAAAGAGTTCCGTGGAGACTTGAGTAAGGAACGTCAACTGGTACTGGCAACCGAAACACAGACCGTTACCAAACAGCAAGTGGCCCTGGCAGATGCCGCCGTCAAGGCAGCTGACAAGAATGTTAAGGACCGTGAAGCAGAGTTGAAAAAACGGAATGAAGAACTGGATGCTGCGAAAAAAGCACTTCCGGAAGCCAAAAAGAAATCCGATGAAGCTGCCCAGAAATTGAAAGCGGCTCAGGATGAACTGGCCAAGCTGATTGCTGATCATAAGAAGAAAGGTGAAGACGCTGTCAAAGCTGCGGCCGCTCAGAAGGTTGCTGCGGATAAAGCAGTTGCTGATGCAGAAGCCAAATTGAAAACGACTAATGAGCAGAATCAGCAGGCGATTGCCGCTGTTCAGAAAGAAGTCGATGCTGCCAAGAAGGCCCTGGATGCCGCTAATGCGATTAAACCCGATCCAGCGGATAAAGAAGGCGAGCAGAAAAAGAAGGACGCCGTCGCAAAAGCTCAGGCAGACTTCGACGCAGTTCAGAAAAAGCTGACAGCTGCTCAGCAGAAAAAGACCAACGATGAAAAGACCGTGACACAGGCAATCCAGACAGCCAAACAGGCTGTGCCAAAAGCAGATGCCGCGGTTGCTGCTGCGAAGAAACTGGCTGAGTCCAAGCCGGATACCAAAGCAGCCGATAAAAAAGTTGCTGATGCCGATGCTGCAGCCAAGAAAGAGGCTGAAGCAGTTACTGCAGCAGAAAAGAAGATTACCTCTGCAGAACGCTCGGTCAAAGTAGCTGAAAGCACTCTGACCAAAATTAAAGGTCAGCTTACGGAACGGACTAATGAAAAGACCGCCCTGGATGAAACAGCCAAGAAAGTCGATGCTGCCCTCGAAGAAGCGAAAAAACAGGCTGCTGTGCTGACGCCGATCAAGTCTGTCGCATTCTCTGAAGATGGGAAGCAGGTCGTCACCGGCGATGACAGCCAGCAGGTTCGACTGTGGAGTGTCGAGTCAGGTAAAGAGCTGGATACTCTCGCTGGTCACACTGGAGCGATTTCTGCTGTTGCTTACACAACACGGACCACTGTCGCTTCCGGGAGTGCTGATAAGAGCATTCTGATCCAGAGCATTCAACCTGTCTGGTCTCTGATTGCTCAGCTGGGAGCCGATCCCAAAGATCCCAGCAAAGTAGGCGCTTCCCCCATTTCCAATCGCGCACTCTGTCTGGATTTCAGCCCGGATGGCAAACTGCTGGCCGTCGGTGGGGGAGATCCGTCACGAAGTGGTGAGGTCATCCTGTTTGATGTCGCCTCCGGCAATGTGGTGAAAAAACTGGGAGATGCTCATAGTGATACTGTTTTGGGAATCCGCTTCTCCCGTTCTGGAAAGCAGATACTTACTGGGGCTGCTGATAAGTTTGTCAAAATCTTTGATGTCGCATCCGGGAAATTCGTGAAATCATTCGAAGGTCATACCCACCATGTGCTGGACGTGGCCTGGAAAGCGGATGAATCCACAATCGTGAGTGCGGGTGCAGATAACGTGATCAAAGTCTGGAATATCGAGACCGGCGAACAGAAGCGTACGATTTCAGGTTATTCCAAGCAGGTCACCTCAATCGCATTTATGGGACTGGGTGACAACATCATCAGCGGTGGCGGAGATAAGACCGTGCGAATGCACACCTCATCGAATGGCAAAAATTTCCGTAACCTCAGTGGATCCACCGATTACGTTTACAGCGTCGCATCCAGCCGGGATGAAACGGTTGCGATTGCCGGTGGTGAAGATGGCGTACTACGGGTCTGGGATGCTAAAACGGGTAAACTGCTCCACAGCTTTAATCCGCCTCCCGTTCCTCAGGAACAGCAGGCCAGTGCCGGCAAATAATACTCAGCCTGACTGAATTCACTGCTTTTTCCAGGCGGTTCCGCGATACTCATCGTGGGACCGCCTTTTTTATGCAATTTGGTTGATAGATCGGGGCGGAAATCACCGCCTGATTGCACTGTCTCAGCGGACTGAGTATATTCGCAAGCTGGTTAGAATTATCTTTAGAAACAGCAGGAACTATTACATCATGCCTGATCAACTGAGCAAGCGTATTTTCGCCGAATTAGAGAGTCTCGTTCTGATCGACCCTCATACCCATATTAATCCCCATGCAGCCGCCTCAACCACGCTGGCCGATATCATGGGATATCACTATTACACCGAACTGGCCCACTCTGCCGGACTTCCCAAGGAGCAGATTGAAGAGCCGGGACTGGATCCGAAAGAAAAAGTCGGTCGACTGGTCAAGCAACTGGTGGATCTGGACAATACCATTCAGCTCAGCTGGTTAATGGACATCTGCAGTGAATTCTTCGGTTTTGAAGAAGAAGCGATCACTGAAGACAACTGGGAAAAACTATACGACACTGCTGCTGAGAAGATGGCACAGCCAGACTGGGAACAGCAGGTTCTCAAGCAAAGTGGTCTTGAGCAGGTCTTCCTGACGAACGATTTCGACGATCCGTTAGAGGGTTTCGATACGAATCTGTATATCCCCTGTCTGCGGACAGATGATCTGGTGTTTCACTTAGGTAAAAGCGAAACACGCGAACGCCTGGCAAAAGCCACAAACCTGGATATCGGTTGCGCCCACACACTCCGCGATGCGATCGCCAAACTGTTTGAACATTTCACATCCCGGGGCGCCCGTGCCTGTGCGATCTCACTGCCTCCCGATTTCTCTCCGACAGCAGTCATGCCCGAAGAAGCGGATGCCGTCGTTCGCTCGCTGTATGCAGGTAATGAACTGAGCTGTGATGAATCGAAGCTGGTCAGCCAGTATGTTTTCTGGACGCTTGCTGAATATTGTGCCGTCCACAGCCTGCCTTTCGATCTGATGATCGGCGTCAATCGCCGGGTTTATGAAGCCGGCGTTTACCAGGGACAGGATCTGTACGACAAACGGACTTCACTGATTCAGTACAAAGAACTGTTCAATGCCTTCCCCAATGTGACATTCCCGGTATCGGTGCTGACCAGTACCAGCAACCAGGAACTGGTCAGTTACAGCTGGATTTTCCCGAACGTAGTCATCAACGGACACTGGTGGTATTCAAACACACCGGCGTTCATTACGTTTGACTGTAAGAGCCGACTGGAAGCCGTTCCCAAAACCAAGCAGATTGGCTATTACAGCGATATGTACAAGCTGGAATTCGCACTTCCCAAATTCCGCATGTATCGCCGCGTTCTCGCGAATGTACTGGCCAGTGATTTTGTGATCGGCCGCGGCTGGTCAGAAGAGCGGGCCATCGAACTCGGAAAACTGGTTCTGAGAGGTAACGTCGAGACCATTTTTGGTCGTTAATCGGCCAGTAGGGAATCAGACGGTGATTGCATCGAGGGCTGGATCATTTTAAAATAAGGATCATATCCCTTTTTTATCATATCATTTATCGTGTCATCACAAGGGCTTCATTTATGGCGACTCTAGTCATGCTACAGGCGGGCCAGGCGGTCTCTTATTCCCTTTCGGGTGATGAGATGGTGATTGGCAGGCATCCTGACTGCCAGATCCAGCTTGATTCCAATATGGTTTCCCGCCGACATGCTCAGGTTGTCGGTGATGGCGATCAGTTTTTCGTTGAAGACCTGGGCAGTGGAAACGGGACTTTCGTTAACGGTAAAAAGATTGACGGAAGGACCCTGCTGGCACACGAGGATCGTCTGAAAGTCGGTCCGATTCTATTCCGCTTCGAATCAGATAACAAAGCGGGCGCGAAAAAGTCCTCGGCCATGATGCAGGTCGACAGCGGCTTTGATATCGGTTTTGCCACTGATGAAGATGGTGGCGCCGGTGCCACCATTATGGGGGCGGTATCCGGAGTCGGCGGATTCGGGGGGCTCGATGTGCGTCCCGAGGCCAAGCTGAAGGCGGTCATTGAGATCAGCCGCAGCCTGGCAGGAACTGTGGATCTGGAAAAACTGCTGCCGCAGATCCTGACCACCCTGTTTCATATTTTCCCAGCTGCCGACCGGGGCTGTATCCTGCTCAAGGATGAAGAGTCAGGAGAGATGGTTCCCCGTGCGTTCAAGCATCGCCGCGAAGGCGAAGATGCAACTGTCAAGCTGAGTCGGACGATTGTAAATAAAGTACTTGAGGAGAAAACAGGTATCCTGTCGGCCGATGCAGCCAGCGATTCCCAGTTTGACGCCAGTGAGTCTATTTCGAATCTGTCGATTCGCTCCATGATGTGTGTACCCATGCTGGGGCTGTCGGAAGAGCCGATCGGGATTATCAACATTGATACGCAGAATCCGCTGCAGCAGTTTCAGGAAGAAGATCTGGACCTGCTGATGTCAGTTGCTGGTCAGGCAGCATTATCTTATGAAGGTGCCCGGCTGATGAACTCCTATCTGGAGAAACAGAAGCAGGACAACGAGATGAACATCGCTCGCGGGGTACAGCAGGGGTTGTTGCCCAGTTCGGTGCCGGAAGTGGACGGGTATGAGTTCTTCGCGTCCTATCATTCCGCACAGGCCGTAGGTGGTGACTATTATGACATCTTCGAGCTTCCGGATGGGAAGATCGGGCTCTCCTTCGGTGATGTCGCTGGTAAAGGGGTCCCCGGGGCAATGATCATGGCTCGTATGTCGAGCTGCGTGCAGCACACAATGCGCTTTCTGCATGAAGTCGGACCTGCGGTGGAAGCAATTAACGACCACATGTGCGACAGTGCTGTCGAGGGACGTTTTGTGACCTACGTACTCGCAATTCTAGATCCCCAGACGCATCACATTTCGCTGGTCAACGCAGGGCATATGTCCCCCATGATTCTGAAGCCGGATGGTTCGATTGATGAGTTTCCGGAAGACAGTATCGGCGTCCCGATTGGTGTGATGGAAGGCTTTCCGTTTGAAGTGGTCGAACGGGATCTGGCACCAGGCGAGATTGTGGTCCTGTTTACTGACGGCGTAGATGAAGCGATGAATCCGGAAGGGGAATTATACACCCTGGACCGGATGCGGGAGTTCATAAAGGCCAATCGTGAAAAGAATGCTGCTGAACTGGGGCAGGCACTGCTGGCTGATGTCCGCCGGCATGCGAATGGTCGCCCCCAGAATGACGATATTACTATCATGACTTTCGGGCGTGTTTCCTGAAAGTGAAATTTCCAGTCACCCTGTCTATGGCCTCATCATGTCCGCCAGTCTGTTTTTGCAAAATAACGGCAGTTCGTCCAGGCTGGAGATAACGGGCGAGCAGATGACGCTTGGTCGTCATCCGGATTGTGATATCTGTCTCAAGTCAAATACGGTTTCGCGTTATCATGCGAGAATTTCCGTGCTTGATGAGGAACGCTTCGAACTGGAAGATCTGGGAAGTGGTAACGGCACGTTTGTGAACAACCAGCCGGTTAACGATCCAGTGCTGTTACATTCCGGAGATCAGATCTCGATAGGTCCCTTTCTGCTGGAATTCTCCAGTGATGCCGAGTACGAAGCCGAGCAGCATGAGGGGCTCTTGACCGCTTACGGTTTGATACCTTCATTAAAAAATGTCTCCGTGAAGCCCCCGGCAGTCGATAAGAGTACGATCCTGCGTTCCAGCGGTTCAAATGACGATTTTGATCAATACCAGATCAAACCAGAAATCAAGCTGAAGGCGATCCTGGAAATCAGCCGTACGATTGCGACGGCCTCTGACCTGGATATGATGGCCGAACGGGTACTTGAGGGGTTGTTTCATATTTTTCCGGCAGCGGATCGGGGCTGTATTCTACTGCATGACAGAAGCAATCAACGGTTTTTGCCAAAAGCGGTTCGCCATCGCAGAGATGACGATCAGGAAGCGCTGCAGCTCAGCCGCACAGTGCTCAAAACGGTCATCGATAATAAAACCGGGGTGCTTTCTGCCGATGCGGCGAATGATGAACGCTTTGAAAAAAGCGAATCCGTTTCAACACTCACGATTCGCTCGATTCTGTGTGCCCCGATGCTGGGATTAGACGGGAGTGTGATTGGAATCATCAACCTCGATACTCAGCTGGCAGGTCAGATGTTTTCCAATGATGACCTGGAGCTCCTGATGGTCATCGCCAGCCAGACGGCTCTCTCTTATGAGAGTGCCCGGTTGATGATCTCGCATGTAGAAAAGCAGCGTTACGATAACGAAATGGAAATTGCGGCCCGTGTCCAGAAAGGACTGCTGCCAGCCAAGATTCCCGAAGTTCCCGGCTATGAATTCTTCGTGTCATACGAAGCAGCACGGGCTGTCGGCGGTGACTACTACGACCTGATCCAGACCGAGGATGATCTCGTCTGGTTTGCATTGGGAGATGTGGCCGGTAAGGGAGTCCCGGCTTCGCTGGTAATGTCCCGCGTCTGCAGTGCGGTACGCAGCACTGTGGAGTTTGTGCCAGATGTTGCCGATGCGGTACACCGCGTAAATCATCATATTGATGAGGCGGCACATGATGGTCGCTTTATCACGTTTATTCTGGGTCAAATCAGGCTCAGCCGGGATCTGGTGACCTTCGTCAACGCAGGACATCTGGAGCCACTGTTGCTGCAGGCTGATGGGACTCTTCGCGAACTTTCAGCCGATCAGCCAAGTATTCCACTGGGTGTGATGGATGACTACGAATACGAGGCTTTGACCCATGTGCTGCAACCGGGAGAACAATTGATTCTGTATACCGACGGTGTCACAGAGGCGATGAATGAGGATCGAGAGCTCTTCGGAATCGAACGCCTCAAGTCTGCGATACTTGAGTCGGCAGCGAGTCCTGCTGAGCGAGGTCCTCAGATTCTACAGGCCGTAAAACAGTTTGTCGGTCAGCACGAACAGTATGACGATCTCACGCTGGTAATCATCGGCAAGTCTGCCGCGCAATAAAAAAGGTGGGAAGCGAATAAATCGCATCCCACCTGCAGGTTTGACCTTATATGATTTGTGATCAGAGCGAAATGTCTGTTGGTTCAGCAACCTTGCGATAGCCCATGCTGTGGAGGACTTCCAGTACTTCACTCCAGGTGGGGAACTGTCGACCACTGCGTCGTTTGTAATCATCCATGGCTTTCATGAAATCGATTTCCTGATCGCTGTAGTCGCGTTCGCAGGTGGTTGGATCGATCTGGCGGCGACGCTCAATTTTCCGCTGATCCACAACGCCATGCTTCTCATGAATGGTACCTTTGCTGCCGGAAGCTCTACGATTAACACGACGACGGTCAACAACCAGTTCAGAGGGGGGATCGAGTTGATTTACCATATTCAATTTCAGCTTTCTTTGAGGGAGTTCAATTACCTGAGGCTTTCACATACGCGCCAGTGTTGAGAACCAAGTCCGATACAAAAGGACTCCCAGTCATTCTCACACAATCCGTTCATATGCTTGGGGGAAGAATTTCTCCACGATTCCGAAATAGTTCTGGCCCGAGTCGGAAAGTGGAGCTAACTTACTCAATTATTCCCACCAAAATCCGGATTGGGAGATTTGTTTAAAATAATTAACACCGATAAGCATGATCGACCGTGCCGATTGAGTAGTCATCCCGATTATGAGGATTATCGGGCGGCTCCTGTCGTGCTTTGTTCAGAATTGTGTACAGAGTTGAGATTGCTCACCGTGTCGGTGAGAGTGATCCCAGACCGATGACGATCCGGACCTGTGTTTTCTGGAGTCCTGCCGCCAGAAAGACTCCATCGAATGACTCCAGCAGGCTTTTGAGCCCTGCCAGCTTGCTTTTTCCCTTGGCCAGGTCACTGTCCTGTTGTCTTGAGAGTTGTTCCGCCAGAAAATCGGAATTCTGTTCGATGAAAGTGCGAATCGAAGAAATGTTCAGGAAGCAAAGCTGTTTCTCTTCCTGGAAAAAAGTCTCCTTCCAGGATTGAAACAGGGGCAGCGCTGCAAGACTGTCCTCGGACTTCAAGGTGAAAAATTCGCGGACGAGATCCGGGGAACTGGCTAGGACCAGTTGTTGATCACTGATGCCGTAAGCGGGCTGGTAAGGTCCCAGGTGGTCGATCCAGCGTAGATGATATAAATCATGATCTTCCACCTTGAGAATCGCTGGTTCATCCTTGTGCTTCGCATCCGTATTGTGCTGGACAAGCACGCTGTTCATCAGGAAGTGGGCTACATTTTCGAGAGCCAGATGATATCTGGATTTTTCTGATGAGGATGATGCATTCTCAGGAGGAGAGAGCTGCATGGCGATCAGACCGTCGAATGAGATCGCATCGAAGGAAAGTTGCTGGCGAGGAACCGAATAAAACAGGACGTTAGGTCCCAGGGCACTGGCAATATCGGTAATCGGATCCAGCCCACCCAGCAGGCCAACACTGGCCGCATGAATTTTTTTCCACTTTTCCGGGTGTTTCTGGGCATAGAAATCGACAAACTTTTGCGTCAACAATTGCAAATTCAGCTGGCCAGCCATCACCGCCAGGGCCTTCTGTGGAATCAGCGTGTAGGGATCCGGAGTGCTGGCTGAAGTCTGCAGAATATTGAGCAGCGGCAGATCGATCACTTCGGAATTGAACAGAATCACGGTCTCCAGGGCGAGTGTGTTTTTCAGATGCAGACCTGCGATCAGTGCACCGGTTTTCTGCCACCAGTTAACAATTCCCTGTTCGACTTCATTGCGCGGAGGTTTGATAAATTCATCCCAGGCCCGTGGGTTCAGGAAGGCGGAACCTGTGACATCATCAGCGAGCACTGCACGCGCTCGCTGGTACATCTTGAGATTGTAGAGGCAGTTCTGCTCCTTAAGAGGTTTCCCCTCCTGCAAAGCGGCAAAGAGTGCGACACTGGAGTGGAGCAGGTTTTCATTTTCAGAGAGAATCAGAGTTTGTTCCAGAAACGTATAATGGATCCCAGGAGATGCCTTCTCGGCATCCGCCGTTTGTTGGCTGGCAGTAAAGCAGGGAATATCAAGATGAGTTGATTCCGACACTTTAACGCCTGTCTTTTGAAACCAGTCTGCAAACAGAGCACGGGTTGCAGCGGGATCCTTAACATCGGTTAATAGCAATATGGAGGGATTCTGATCCGGGCCGTTATTAAATACTGCCAGGCCAACCGATTCTCCGAAGAGATCCCGTAGCAGGGGAAGTAACGGGCGTTGAGTCAATGTTTCCAGCTGAGTGAGGCCCTGTTTCAGGTTTTTCACATCCTGGCTGCGAAGCCAGTGCTGGAAGACATCTGTCTCACGAAAGCGAGATGCGAGCTGGGAATGCAGGAACTGCTTTATATGTTGATCCAGCTGTGTGGCTTCAAGATACAGCCCTGCTTTCTGATCGACGAGTTGACTGAGCGGCCGGGAGGCGAAGGCTGTACGGTCGGAAAGACAACAGAGTAGACTCAGGAGGAGGGCTGGCACGAACCGAAGTGTGTCCAAGCGTCTGCAATTGACTGATGGATTTGGTTTCATGAACTGTATTCCTGATGAAACTCTGCGCGAATTGAAAAGTATCAAATTTTCGTTGATGACTCGGGGACGGAATGAATTATAAAGTTCCAGGCATGATTGAACTGATCTTTAATGGGTTGCATTTCTGAATTGAGATCATCAACCCAGTTCGGTTCAGAAGGAAGTGTATCTACAGACTGCGGGGCCGACCGTGAAACCGGGACCAGGGTGACAGCCTCCGACATCGCTCCGGCTGTACTTTGGGCAAGTCCCCACGAAGCAGCGCCTGCATTTTTCAGCAGCTGATTCAGATCATGCGGAGCAGTGGGCTTTTTAGCTGCAGGCTCGGGAATCGGAGGGCTGGTAGCTACCGGGAGGCCGGATTCCTTTTCTGATCGATTGGTGAAAAACGGAATCACAATCGCCAATAGCAAACCGGCGGCTGCCAGACTGGTCCAGATCCAGGGAGTAGAAAGACGATGAGGACGGGCGACTCTATCTGTAGTCACAGAAGGCAGGTCGCTATTACCCGATGTGTCAGTCAACTGGGCCAGCACCGCATCAACCAGGTCAATCTCAGGCATGGTCTGTTCCCATGCAGGGAGTGCCTGTTCCAGGATGAGAAAATCTTCCCAGAGCCGCTGATGTTCCGGGGAAAGTGCGGACTGTTTTTCGAGTTGGGAACGTTGATTGAAGCGCTGTGATTCGATCATGGATTCCAATTTCGATTGATATTCAACGAGATTCATGTCTGACCTCTGGTACAATTCCACGTTGCCTTAAGGTAGATGCCAGTTCCTGACGAGATCGATGCAGCCAGGTTTTGATGGTCCCTTCCGGACGTTCCAGCACTTCTCCAATCTCCTGACAACTCAAATTTTCCTGGTGAAACAGAATAAAGCAGGTACGGTGGTCTTCCCGCAGCTGACTGATGGCATTCTGAAGTTCTTCTCCCAGGTCCTGCAGCTCTTCAGACGACTGACTGACGGCCAGTTCCGATGCAAATTCAGCAGGGACAGGTCGACGGGACCGTTGGCTGAGGAACGTCCGACAACGATTGGCAGCGATTGTCAGTAACCAGGGTTTTAAAGTCCTGGCAGGATCCCACTGATGCAGGCTGCGAAAAGCGCGGACGAAGACTTCCTGAGCGACATCCTCCGCGTCCTGACGATGCCCCAGCATCCGATAGCACAAGCCAAAGATGGAACTCTGAAACCGTGCTACGAACGCGCGCATCTCCGCCCTATTACCTTCCAGGCAACTTTGGACCAGTGCCGCATCTTCTTCGTTCACGGAAAAATCCCGTTTTGGCTTGCACAACAACAGAACTCGGAATCAGAACTTCATTCGATTTCACTAACTATACCAGCTTTCTACTGCGGGAGTTTCAGAGGAGACTAAAAATTCGGTCCTGTTTTCGTCAGAAGACCAGACTAAGCAAATAGAAATTTTAGAATGCTAATGGGGGGATGGGTACATGTGAATACAAGTGGTGTGCCTCTGATTCTTAAGGTGCTACTATTCTAGATTTATCGATCTGATTAACCTGATTTTGTTCAGATAGTCGAATGTGCGGGTTCGTGTGAGGTCTAAATCCCTATCTGAGAAACCTTTAAATCTGAAAGTTGACAACCTTCGATAAGCATCCGAAACTTATTATATTACATTTAATAATTGGTTCTAAATTAACTGTTTATTATTAAATGTGTTGTTTTTATTAACCTGTATTTTAAGGATGTTCAAAATGAGGCACTTGAGAACCTTCACCGGAAAACGTGGATTTACGTTGATTGAGTTACTGGTGGTCATCGCGATTATTGCCATTCTGATTGCGCTGTTGTTACCAGCCGTGCAGCAGGCTCGTGAGGCAGCCCGACGGAGTACATGTAAGAACAATGTGAAGCAGATCAGCCTGGCGCTGCATAATTATGAGAGCGCTCATCGAGTCTTTCCCTATGCACATCGTGGTGGAAACGGCTGGTACCCCCAGGCCTGTCATCAGCGAGATACCTGGTTTCATCGTCTTCTCCCTTACGTTGATCAGGCCCCGATGTATAATCAGTACGAAGGGGACTGTGCGAATCTGTCTGCCAGTGTGAGTAATCATGTGCATAACATTTCGAGCAGTCAGGCTTTTGTAAGAACTGCTTTGCCGGCCTTCATGTGCCCTTCGGATATCGGACCTGCGTTTGCAGAAAATTCGGGCGTTCGTTGGGGCGGGAATTATATGGCCTGTATCGGAGGGTCAAGCAATCTTTCGACTGGATCAGATAATGGGATGTTTGGTTACGAGACCAAAACGAAGATCCGAGATGTGACCGATGGTACCTCGAATACGATGATGCTCAGTGAAGGTGTGCAGCGTGTTGCAGTCCCCAGCGGTTTTTCCTGGGGATGCCCGGGCTGCTACTGGATTGGTGGGGCGCATGGCGAAGTGACTTTCACTGCATATGAGACACCCAATACCAAGGTGCCCGATCAGAATTATCTTTGTAAGTCAACCACGGATGTGAATGCACCATGTGTAACGAACCAGTCGAACCGACGGAACTATGCACGTAGTCAACACGTGGGGGGAGTGCACGTCGGAATGGCTGACGGAGCAGTTCGCTTTGTCTCAAATAATATTGATCTGGGGACTTTCCGAGCGCTGGCTACCCGTTCTGGCGATGAAGTCATTGGAGAATTTTAAGCGTTTCAAGTCAAAATGAAATCTGCCCGTCCCGACACAGATTGTGCGGTGCGGGCAGAACTTACAGGAATGAGTCAATGAAAACAGTTGCGTATTATCTGATGTTGGCCTGTACTGCAGGTGTGCTTGCTGGATGTGGCGGTGGTGAGTCAGGACCGACTAATTATCCTGTCTCAGGTAAAGTAACCGTGGATGGAGAACCTCTGGCAGAAGGGGATATTATTTTCCGCGATGCAGAAGGGAAAGCGACCAGTGGTGCTGGCAAGATTGAAGAGGGGACGTTCTCATTTGAAACAGTTGCGGGTAAAAAAGCGGTTGTGATTACCGCGACTCGCGAGATTCCCGGTAAGACCGTCGCTGGTGGCGCTCCCGGGGAGCCGGCAGTACCTGCCGTGGAGCAGTATCTGCCTGCGGAGTATAATGAGAAGACCACACTGGAAGCTGAAGTCAGCGAGTCCGGACCAAATGAATTTACTTTCGAATTGAAGACTAAAGGAGAGTAACCTCTCCTGTCATAATAGAGGCAAGTGTCACCACTGTCTAAGCTTTAGTTGAACGTAAAAAAAGCCGCACCTGCCTGGTGTGGCTTTTTTATTGATACTTGCTCAGAGCGAATCTGATTCGGGAGATCAGTTATTTCTGAATGCATTCCCGAGCGAGGATGCGAGCCTGCTTGAAAGCATGTTTGATGGTATAGGCGCGTGCCTCGACCTGCTCTTCGGTATAATATTTACCGTGATCACTGGCAGGGAGTCCTGCAAGTGACAGGGTCAACGGCAGTAGATCGAGAAATTCACGATAACGACGCTGGATATCATTGCTGGCACTGGCTGAGTCATTCACTGAAAGTATCTCCCTTTAGATTTCGTCCTGGTTCGCATAGTCTTATAAACCTGCTTGATGATTATGATTTTCCCAAACAGGAATCATAAAAGCAATGGGCAGCTTGCAGAATGGCGTATTCTCAAGCGGAAACCAAGGCCACTATACCTATAAAAAAATAGAGATGAGAACTGGAACTCAGTATCTCATCTCTGTTTTGTATGTATTCTGGCTAAAACTCAGAGCATTCTACTCTTTGTTTTTCAGTCCGGTTTCCTCAGGTTTGGGCAGAGTCACTGGAGGGAGATCAGGAACTCCTGACCGCCCTTGTTCTCCCTGTTGGTCCTGGGGCTGTTGAGGCGGTTGTTGTGGGTAACCCTGGGGAGGCATCTGATATTGTTGCGGGTATGCCGGCATGGGTTGTTGAGGATACCCCTGCTGCGGGTAATACTGAGGTGGCATCGGATACGGATAAGGCATCTGCTGGGGGGGATAGCCGTAAGGTTGCTGTGGGTAACCCTGCTGCTGAGCAGCCTGGTCATAGGCCTGCTGTGCCTGTTGCTGCTGTTCCGCAGTCAGGATCTGGGTGTCCCCTTCATAGACCCCGGGAGCATCCGGTGCATCGTCCGCAGGTGCTGGTTCACTTTCTGTAGACTCAGCTTTCGCCTCTTCGGTTTCCTCTTTGTGGACGGGAATATCAAATACTGTATCGGAGCCGGTGAGGATATCACTTCCCGGAGCTGCTCCCGCTGGAGCCTCTTTCGCATCCGGACTGTGTGAGATTACAATTTCAAAGTCCAGCTTGCCTACCTGGATTTTGTCTCCATGTGACAGTTGAACTTCGCCTTTGATGCGTTTGCCGTTGACCAGTGTCCCGTTGGTGCTGCCGAAATCTCGCAATCGTACGCTGTATTCATCGACAGTAAAGACGCAATGGTGACGACTGACCATATCACTGTTAGGTCGTAAATGGCAATCTTCTTCACGCCCAATGAGGAATTTTTTACCCTTAATGGGAATCTGTTTGCCATCATGGCGACCGCCAATGACTTTCAGAGAAAGCTGTAACATAAATCATTCACTCCGTGGGTGCCCGCAGAACGTGTTAATGTTCTGGATTGTGGAATGGCGATAACACGCACCATTCTAACTCAGGTGACTTGTTTTCATTTTGACAGAAGAAAGGAGACAGGAATCGAAAATGAACAAGAAACAGAAATGAGTGAAAAACTTCTCGTCAATAAATGGAAGGAGCAAATAACAATGCCCTTTTGGCCCGCATTGTGTGGTTTGTCTCACTTCATCGTAAGCAAAGATCCACTACTTCTTTCCGTAACACACAATTTTTAAACTGCTGAAAGAAAATAAAATAAGAGCTTTATATATGTAACGCTATCAGGGATTTGACGGTATGTCAACAAGTATCAATCCTGCATCCAACACGTAAATAATTTATTAATAACGTATCGATTTTGCTTGATTTTAGTAACTGCTGAATTCTCAACCGCTAAACCTGTTTTTTGCGGCTGGTCCAGCTGTCTTGTGAATATTTTTCTTTTTCCAGTGTACGGGCTCGCAGGGATTCTTCGTCAGTCAGGTTTCCAGACTGGAGTGGTAATTTTAATGCTGTCGAAATTGCCTGTGAGAAGTCTGTGGTGAGCGAGTTGAGGAATTCTTCACTGTAGCGACTGGCTTGCTCAACCAGATTCAACAGGCCGGGAAAATCGGGAGCGTACTCTGAAGTCAACAGGAGCAGGCTGCCATGCTGAACGATGGCTCCGCGCCGGCGTCGCTGCGCACTCCCCAGTATTTTCTGACCCTGGTAGACCAGATCCCTTTCATCTCCACGTCCAAAACAGAGAAAGGGTTCTGAGGCGGAACGGAAGGAAACTCCTCGGAATTCTACATTCAGACCGTGTGCCGCCAGTACGTCGATCAGAGGCTGGTGGATGGCGACATATAGCTCTGGTGGTGACTTCGCAAGAGGGTGGTTGGCGGGTACTGTAAATGAGTAGGTCAGCTCATGGTGATGTAAAATCGCACCCCCACCTGAAAGGCGACGGACACGGGGGAGTCCTTCCCAGGGCCCCTGTTGGGCGTCGCCGTCATTCTGCTGAAAGTAACCCAGAGAAATCGTTGCCTGATCCCAGCGGTACCAGCGGAGCGAACAGACCTGGTCTGACACGGCTGATTCCAGCAGGGATTCATCCACAGCCATATTCCAGCTTCCCGGCTGGGGAGCTGGTTCATTCAGCAGTCGACAGTGATCTGGAAGATGAGAAGCTGTCATGCCGGGAAGCAGTTCATATCAGGAATTCAACAAGCGGGTCGTTTTGTTATTCAGACTCGCAGCATTGGAGGATCGGATTACGCGCCGCAACCACTTCGTCTGGTCGACTGACGTCTGTAGAGTGCGGAGCCTGATGCAGGAACTCAGGATCTTCCTGGAGGATTTTAACAATCGTCTCAGCGAAGGCATCCAGAGTCTCTTTGGATTCGGTTTCGGTCGGCTCAACCATGATGGCTTCCGGCACTACCAGTGGGAAGTAGACTGTGGGGGCATGGAATCCAAAATCGAGCAGCCGCTTGGCGATATCCATGGCTGTGACACCGTTGGCTGCTTTGCTCTTTGATGCGGAGGCCACGAACTCATGCATACACAGATCGCCATTGGGAACAGGCAGCACGTCTTTGAGCAGGGCCTTGAGGTAGTTCGCATTCAAGACCGCATTTTCAGAAACCGCTTTTAACCCCGCTGCACCCAGTGTGCGCAGATAGCAGTAGCCCCGTACCAGGATCCCGATGTTGCCGCAAAAGGAGCGAACACGGCCGATTGATTTGGGTGGGGTAACAAGCTGGTATGCTTCCCCTTCCTCAGTGGAAGTGGTGTGGCCGATGACGGGGCCGGGCAGGAAGTCAGCCAGGAAATCACGAACGGCGATCGGGCCGGAACCCGGTCCACCTGCTCCGTGAGGACCAGTGAAGGTTTTATGCACATTGAAATGCATCATGTCGCCGCCGAAGTCTCCCGGACGGGTATAGCCCAGGATCGCGTTCATGTTGGCACCATCAATGTAGACCAGGCCACCTACGTCGTGAACCATCTGAGCGATCTGTTTAATGTCTTTCTCGAACAGTCCTAGTGTGTTGGGGTTGGTGACCATGAAAACAGCGGTCTGATCATCCAGATGCGATTTCAGATCTTCCAGATCGACCAGTCCCTCTTTACTGCTGGCCAGCTGGACGCAGTCAAAGCCTGCGATAGCGGCACTGGCCGGGTTGGTGCCGTGAGCACTGTTGGGGAACAGAACCTTGGTCCGTTTTTCCCCTTTGTCCTCAAAGTAGGCTTTCGCTGTCAGCAGGGCAGTGAATTCTCCCTGGGCACCAGCGGCCGGCTGCAGGGAAACCGCTGGCAATCCTGAGATTTCTGCCAGCATTTCCTGCATTTCATAAAGCAGACCGAGCATGCCCTGCAGGTCAGCCTGATTCTGGTAGGGATGCAGGTCGACGATTCCGGACAGACTGGAAAGCCGTTCGTGGCGCTTGGGGTTGTATTTCATCGTACAACTGCCCAGCGGATAAAAGTGAGTATCCACACACATGTTTAAGGTGGAGAGATTGACAAAGTGCCGAATCACGTCAGATTCGGTGACTTCAGGCAACCCTGTGGGTTCGGTGGCCAGCGCCTGCGCGGGGATCAGCTCCTCAAGCGGTTTGACTGGAACATCTGCAGCAGGAAACTGTGCACCACGACGTCCGGGCTGTGAGAGAGCAAATAATGATTGAGTGGCCAGTTTGTTTCGCATGGTAGTAGTTATCGCTTCGAAATAATTGACGATTGAAACGGTGAACGCGGAGTTGAGCGTCGCGTTTATGCCTTGAGTGCGGTCACCAGGCGATCAATTTCTTCCCGGGTGCGCTGTTCTGTGATCGCTACGAGTACGGCTGTCTGATAGCTTTCTGGATTATTTTCAAAGGTAAAGCGGGAAAGCTCCGGTCCCAGATCGAAGCCTGCCTGACGCGATTTTCGCAGCAGATAGTCAGCTCCTTCGGAACAGCTGACGGCGAACTCTTTGAAGAAGGGACGCTCAGGAAAGAGCAGCTCAATGCCCTCAACACTCGAGAGTTGGTCTGCTGCGTAGTGAGCTTTCTGGCAGGAAAGTTCAGCGACTTCCCGGATGCCCTGTTTACCCAGCAGGGAGAGATAGACGGCAGCCCGGATTGCAATCAGCCCCTGGTTACTGCAGATGTTACTGGTTGCTTTGTCGCGACGAATATGCTGCTCGCGTGCCTGGAGATTTAAAACATAGCAGCGTTTACCGTTACGGTCGACAGTCTGGCCGATCAGGCGACCAGGCATGCGGCGGACGAATTTCTCACTGCAGGAGAACAGGCCCAGGTAGGGGCCACCAAACTGCAGAGGGGTGCCCAGCGACTGACCTTCGGCAATCGCGATATCGGCTCCATAGTCGCCAGGACGACTCAGGATTCCAAGGCTGATTGGATCGTAGGAAACTACAGAGAGTGCCCCGGAGCGATGTGCAATTTCGGTCAGTTCAGCAGCTTCTTCCAGAGTACCGAAGAAGTTGGGATGTTGAATGACCAGGCAAGCGGTCTGATCATCCATGGCTGCGTCGACGTCGGCCGGATCGACAGAACCGTCTTTGCAGGGAACGATCACCACTTCGCAGTTGAGGTGTTTCAGATAGGTTTCCACGACCTGTCGATATTCCGGGTGCAATGATCCAAGCAGGACAACCCGATTGTGTCGATTCGTGACCCGCATTGCCATGAAGGCGGCTTCACTGACACAGGTTCCCCCCTCATACAGGCTCGCATTGGAAACATCCATGCCGGTGAGCTGGCAGATGAGAGACTGGAATTCGAAGAAGGTCTGCAGGCTTCCCTGACTGGCTTCCGCCTGATAGGGAGTGTAAGCGGTGTAAAATTCACCCCGACGGGCAATTTCATCGACGGCTGCCGGCACAAAATGGTCATAGGCTCCACCGCCCAGCATGCAGACGCGATCCCCGGGGCCGACATTCTGACTGGCCAGATTAGAGAAATGCTTCTGCAGTTCCATTTCTGTCAGAGCAGGGGGGAGATCCAGGGGGCGATCCAGTCGCAGGTCTGAGGGAATGGTCGAGAACAGGGCTTCCAGTGAGTCGACGCCGATGGTCTGCAGCATCTGTTGCTGCTGTTCTGGTGTATTGAAGAGATAAGACACGGTTCACTCAATCATAAATGTAGAGGGTGATGATGGCTGAAGCTTCAGCCCGAGGGTTTATAGTAGCGCTGGATATATTGGTAATCTGTTTTTTCCATTTTGCCACGAAATCATGGCCCAAAAGGCAGGCTGTCTATTTCAGCCTGCCGCAGTGGAATGCAGGAAGTTCGCCGGTGGCGGAGCAACTCTCAGTGCGCTTCGGATTCGCAGAATTTTTTGTATTCGTCTGCGTCCATGAATTGTTCGAGCTCAGCCGGGTTGGACATTTTGATTTTAGTAATCCAACCGGTGCCAAATGGATCGTCAGAAAGCGGAGCCTGGTCATCAACCAGTGATTCGTTGACTTCTGCAATTTCTCCACTGACGGGTGAGTAGAGGTCACTGACTGCTTTAACGCTCTCGACTTCGCCGAAAACTTTTCCCGCTTCGCAGGTTGAGCCGACTGCTGGCAGGTCAATATAGACCAGGTCGGTTAACTGATTGACGGCGAAATCCGTGATTCCTACTGTTGCCAGTTCGCCTTCAACGCCGACCCATTCGTGAGTTTTAGTAAATTTTAAATTGGCCTGATCCATGATCGTAAAACCCTCTGTGTAAGTTCTTTTTTCCAGAGATTGAACAGCGGAAATCTGGAAAAAAGAGGTCAAAAAATCCCTGATATATCTCTGTTGACGATACAGAGATTTGATCCATTTGAAAAGGATTCAGTGAGGGAAATTCTATGACTACTGAGGACTATCTTGCTAAGGCCGCGGAAGAGTTTCACAGGTGAAACCTGCTGCAGGATGGTGATTTCCTAAGGTCGGATGGACACAGGCGATGGGCGCAAACAGAACCGGTGAAAACCCTGTCGCTGCGCTGCCTAGGCTTCTTCGTGAGGGTGCATGGTCTCTTCTTCGACCTTGTGGAGTTTTTCCAGTCGACGTGCGTGCCGGCCCCCCTCAAATTCTTCCTTGAGCCAGATTTCTACCATGCGATTGACGAGCCGGTCTCCCAGCAGGTCGGCTGAAAGGCAAAGAACATTAGAATCGTTATGCAGGCGGCTCATTTGAGCGGTGATGTCGTCGTGACACGGTGTTGCCCGGACTCCCGGAAATTTGTTGGCTACGATGCACATGCCCATGCCGGTACCACAGATCAGAATTCCCCGATCTATGGACTTGTCACCGATGGCTTTTGCCACTTTCACTGCATAGTCAGGGTAGTCGACACACTCGCCATCTTCCGGGCCGTAATCGTAAGCGACATGCCCTAACTGGTTAAGGAGTGTGAGGATCTTGGCTTTGGTGGAGAATCCCCGGTGATCGCTGGCAACTGCAATTTTCATCGAAACTCTTTGATATTTGGATGATCAAAAAAAGAGAGCCCTCTGCACAGGCTCCATGCAGCACCAATTGGATTATGGCAGGCTGCTGAGCTCAGGACGCCTGGCTAACGGACTCGCTGGCCAGGCTGAGACTCTATTCACCATGCGTGAAATGAGCTCGCGGGTGCAGAGTTAACAGTATCTTCATAAAGGTAAGGTTAATGATTACTAATCTATTATAGCAAGCGAGTACCTGCTGCTGTTAGGTATATTTTGTCTTAAAAACGAGAACTCAGGCGGGTGGGAATTCAGTTCGCTCAATTTTCACTCAGGGAGATGGAGTTGAGTGACAATCGTCTTTAAACAGTTCTCAATTTCTTGTTTACAGTCTACGTAACACTGGTAGCCTCCACCGATCGGGTCTGAGATGTCTTTCCCATTGGGTGAGAGTAATCTGACTGTTTCTGCCAGATCGGGGCGTTCCGCGAGAATCGCGGATCGATGTCCTTGTGTCATCGTATAAAGATGATCGGACTGGTCAAGTAGGCGTTCGGTCAGTGGTTGACTTTCATGAGCCTGAATATCAATGCCCTGTTCAGCCAGGATCGAGACGCCTTCGGGGCTGGGAGGGGCTCCCATTGCAGCTGCGAGTCCCGCTGAGGCGACTATATAGCCACGATCCGACAGTTCATCTTCCTGGCAGCCCAGTTTATCAGAGAGAAGTTTTCGGAACAGGCCTTCAGCCATCGGACTTCTGCAGGTGTTTCCTGTGCAGACAAACAGGTAGATTTCGCTGGAAAGTCGCTTCAGTGTCGTGTCGGTGACGACGCCCGGTTGGAGAATGCTCCATTGGTTATCCTTGATTGAGACCAGGGTAGACTGATCTCCGAAGCGGGATGGGCCATCATCAATAACCAGGGCGATCTGGTCTCCGAACGCCTCAGTTACGGCGTCTGCTGTCTGAAAACGAGCGTCTTCGTTGAGTAAAACCAGTGGTGAGGGAGAGAGTCGCATGGTCTGAAAAATAATTTCATGTGCCGGGGCACGCAGTCGGATACGCTCTGCAGGGCAAATCTGCTGCTGTACTTCAGTAGGCAACTCAGAGAACAGCGTGTCAGGACCGGGGCGATCGAGTTCCAGTACGATCGGGCCGGGCCAGCAGCGTTTTGAGAGTTTGCGAGCAATCGGAGGCATTTCCGGGAGATAATCCTGTGCTTCATCAAAATCTTTGACACAGAGCACCAGCGGATCTTCATTTCCGGCAAGATGTTTAAGTTTTTGCATGCCATCCGGACTCAAAGCCTGTCCTGCAATCACATAAGCGGTTGCCGTTGGAAACGCAACTAATTCGCCATTAGCCAGGTGCTGGACTGCCAGATGGATCACATCACGGATATCGTCAGTCTGTTTTAAATTGATCCGTTCGGTCATTGAACAATTTAAGCCTTAGATTTTCTGCAGAAATTGTTTTGCGGCGCAATTCAACGGTCAAAAAAAGTAAGATTTTCGATCCCGCGACGAATCACGATTCAGGTCTAACTGCTTAGGAAATACTGATTTGAATCTGTCCCAATGCACTTGATCATAACCGGCGCAATTCGATTGATCAAGCTGCTGGAATAATTGACTCTCTTAAGGTATTATCATTAGGAAGTTTATAACGCTTGCGTAAAAAGTGTTCTTACGTGATTTTTAAGAAATCAGGAATACCTGACGCGTTGACCAGGGCCCCTTGTTAGGATGGGGGACTGTTTCAGTCCTGCATCTGCTCTAAACAGCATTCCTTCCGGTTTCACAAGCACAGTGCACTATGGCTCCATTAAGTTCTCCTCAAAAAAATAATCCAAAGCGGCAACGCCTCAAACAATCCATTCGCTCACTGATCGAATTTCGCGGCGCGTCCGAACTGGATCAGAACCAGTTTCAGTCGACCGCTCGGAAATTATATGATGGTCCGGCAGGGGCTGTGCTCTATCTGGCCAGTAAGCTGTCACTGCATGACCCCCTGGTAGGGCGGATTCTCAAAACTCGTCGTTTCGATGTGACCGAGTTTCGGAATATCCTGGATATTGGCGCTGGAGCCGGACAGATTCTGGGACATCTTCTGCGGGAAACGCATCCCGAAGCAAGATTAGTCGCCTGCGATCTCTCACACCAGATGTTGAAACGGGCACGAACCCGTATGGGGAGTCCACGTCCGGATTATCTTTCAGCAGATTTGACCTGTCTGCCATTTCAGGATGAATCTTTTGATTGCGTTACCTGTGGCTGGGTGCTCGAATATCTGAAGGATCCCCGTCATGGTCTCTCGGAAATTTACCGTGTACTGCAGCCAGGCGGCAGCCTGTTCCTGATGGCGACTGAAGACCGCTTTTCCGGCATGTTGAACAGTGCAACCTGGAAATGCCGGACTTACAATCGGATTGAGCTCCAGCAGGCCTTCGAAGAAACCGGGCTGCCCTGGAAAGAGCAGCATTGGTTTACACCGATCCATCAGTTCCTGAAGCTGGGTGGAATTATTGTCGAAGCGACTAAACCGCTGGAAGCTGTTGAAGAACTTACAGCAGATGCCGTTTCTACGACAACTCAGTCCTGATATCGGACCTGGCTCCAGTCTTTTGCCAGCTCACAGAGTGTTTTTAACGTCTCTGGATTGGCGCTACAGGCCGTGATACCGGGCAGACGCAGCATGTCTGCCCGTTCGTCGAGCCAGTGCTCGTGAAAGTTAACCGGCTCGCCATTGTGTACCCACACCGCATCGCCACCCAGAATGCGGGCGATGTGCAGTGAGACTGGAAAGTCGTAGACATTCGGGGTGTGGATCAGCGAACCGCCAAAGGCTCCAGTTGCCAGGTGGTCATAGATACTGCCCGGCATTTCATCCGGTGGGACTCCCTCCAGCCCGGTTTCCGTCACCAGTCTGGCGTTTGATGTATCTTTATCCTGGAAGCCGATCAGGTAGATGCGTGGTGAATCGGGGCGTGTCTGAGGATCAATGGCAGGCATCGCATCCAGCACTTCCCGGGCGGGACGGCTCAGGTCATCTGGACCACAGATCACTTTTTTGTGTACTGCTTCCACCCAGGTGCCCTGTTCTCCGGTTTCTGGAATATAAACCAGCGAATAATGGACTGTTTCACTATCACGCAGATGAACCATGACACAGTAACCGTTGGCTGTTTTATCGCGATACTGTTTCGTGCCATCAATCGGATCGATCGAGAGTACGTAGGGCGAGTCCTCTGAGAAGCGATTCAGGTCTCCGGTTTTCTCTTCGGCTTCGATGCGGCACTCACGAAAAATCGGATCGCGATCGCGTAAAGCAGCGACAATCAATTCCTGCAATGTCAGATCAGCCAGGGTCAGGGCATCAGTGAGGGCACTGCCGGATGATTTGTTCTCGACAGCAATATTGAAATTTCGCAGCCGTTTCGCGATCGCACCGGACCAGCGGAGGATCTCGGGAAGATGGGCCTGTAATGCGTCGAGCAGAGGATTGAGTTCCATGGTTTTGAATCTTTATTGTTAGCTGTTATAGAGATTAAATCGTAAATCAGGGCTGGCTTACACCTGCATTGTTTCGTTTCTGTTCCAGATATTCAATCACCAGTGCAGCCACATTCACATTTGTGGCTGATTGCAGTCCTCTCCAGCCTGGTACCGCATTGACTTCGAGCAGGTAACGGGTCTCAGGTGCCTCGACGGGAGTCAGCAGATCAACGCCCGCAAATTCGGCCTGGGTCAGTTCGCAGGCCCGCAACGCCAGTTGAACTTCAGACTCTGTAGGCGAGTAAGCTTCCGCTCGTCCCTGGCGGGAAATATTGGTTCGAAAATCAGTCTGATTATGTCTGCGGATTGCTCCGACGACAGAACCATTGAGAATGAGAATTCGCAGGTCGTAGCCCGGGTGGGGAATGTAACGTTGCAGATAGATGACAGCCTGTGTGCGTTCGAGTGTGCGGAATGAGCGATAAGCAAGATCCGGATCGCTGATCCGAAAGATGCCACGCCCTTCAGAACCGAACAGTGGTTTGACAACGACGTCTCCCCCCAGATCCTCGAAACGTTGCATTGCCGCTTCTGAGGATTCACAGACAGCGGTCGCAGGAACAGGCAGTCCTGCTGCCGACAGGCGAGAAGTTGTCAGATATTTATCGACTGCGCACTCTATGGCCCGGGGAGTGTTGAATACAGTCACGCCTGCCTGTTCCAGTCGGCCCAGCAGATCCATGCGAAAGATGACCTGTTCCAGCGAGCCGGGAGGCATCGTGCGAATAATCAGGGCATCAAACTGATTGAGATCAATCTGACACTCCTCTGCGTCATAGCTGCTGAACTGCTCTGTAGAAAGAACAGGGAGCCAGGCTGCGAGATCGTGGAATTCGAGAGTGCAGGACGAATGCCCGCGTGCTTCCGCAGCCTGCTGAAGTTCACGGCAGTACCAGCTTCCCTGATTTCCCAGAATGGCAATCCGCACGAAACTTGTTCCTGGCTAAACGGGATCGGAATCAGGTGACTTTATCAGAGTCCGAAGCTCTGCTTGAGCAAATCGGGATTCATCTCGCCGAACCGAAAGACATTACCGGTCTCCAGGTTCTGCAACGTGACAACAGCAGGACTGAAGAAACTCGGGTCGATTTCATAAAAGTCATGGTTGGCTTCAGCGAAGACATCCAGAAAAGGTTTGCCATAACAGGCTGCCGAACAGGAGGGGAGCGAAGGGCCAATCTCCTGCAGCGACTCATCGTCGCCGACCACCCAGAGTGTGACTGCACTGCCATATAGAATCGCATCATTAGTACGTCCGATGCCCGTCAGGTGATCTTTGGCGACAGGAGCCAATGGTGCGGTACCGAAGCCCGCCTGAACGCGATGTACGTCAAACTTGCTTTCAAACAGTTTATGCATGGCCGTCTCTACCGAGCGGGCAATCACCTGAATGTTACCGGCGATGCTCGACGTGGGAGCAACCAGGAGCATGATATTCTTCGGATCGACGCCCGTTGATTGTGCAATTTTTTCGACCACGTTGACGTCAGGCAGTGTATTGGACTCCAGGACACCGACCGTTTTCTCAGGCGACTCACCAAAGGCAAGAATCCGGTATAGATCTTCGACTTCGGCAGCAGCCCGCATCGGACCGGAGCCCATAGCGAAGAATTTACCTACATCAATTTTCCAGCCGGCATACTGACTCAGGAGACAGGATTCGACGGCATGATCAGTCTGCACCTGCAGGTAGGGGAGAGGCTGACCGTCGAGTTCACCAGAAACCAGTTTTACTTCGCCCAGGTCCGCCATACAGATCCTTGCCAGGAGCAGGCCCGCCTGTATTCCCGCCGGTGTCTCTATGCCGCAGTCAACGACAATGGCGCCGTTCTCCAGGGCATGCGGAAAGACTTTCAGTTCGCCGGACCTGGCCAGCAGCTGTTCTGTCAGCTGACACGCCCGTTCGTTTAAAACACCGCTCATGGTTTATTCAATTCATTCCACATTCAGGTTGGTATGGCAGGCACTCGGCAGAGTCGATTTTATCAGAGACAGCCGACTTCTTTCATAATTGTTTCGGTGCGCTCGATCAGTTCGGGAGTGCAGGCAGGGAACGGATGGAACAGTGTATCATTCTCAATGATGCCGCGGAGACGCAGTGCGGTTTTCATCGAGCCGATAATGTAGCCTACATTCATGGTTCCGTCGGGGCAAACGAAGACTTCAAACAATCTGACGATGGCTTCCTGAAGACGAACCGCTTCCTGGTGATTGCCTGCAGCAGCAGCTTCATAGAGTTGTACGAACAGTTCAGGACCTACGTTTGCCAGACCGGGAACAGTGCCGTCAGCTCCTGCCATCATGACGGCATGGACCAGCATCTCCGCACCGGTGAAGAGCTTCATTCCGCGAGGCTTGCTGGCAACAAGTCGATGAAAGCCGACGGCATCACCGCTGGAATCTTTGACCCCGATAATCGTGCCCTCTTTCCCCAGAGTCATGAGAGTGTCGAGTTCGATTTTTATTTTCGTCATGACAGGGATGTCATAAGCAAAAATCGGAATGTCGACTGCTTCCCGAATTGTGCGATAGTGGACGAGCATGTCTTTCTGGCTCGCCGGATAGTAATAAGGAGGGCAGACAACAACTGCATCCGCACCCTGCGCTTTGGCAACCTTGGCCTGCGCGATAATCTGTTCGGTTCCCGGGGCAATCACGCCCACCAGTAACGGGACGCTGCCGTCCACCACTTTGACCGCGATTTCGGTGGCCTCTTCCCGATCTGGTTCACAGAGCAGGGGGCCTTCACCTGAAGTGCCGAACAGGAACAGTCCATGCGCGCCCTGTTTCAGCATGAAACGGTAGACGGATTCTGCTGACGCTGCATCCAGCCTGCGTTCGGACGTCAGCGGTGTGATGACCGGAGGGAGCACTCCCTTCAGTTGAGTGGAAAGATCAATTGTCATGAGTTGTGTACCAAGAGTCTGTGTTGAACTAAACGGAACAGCGGTCCTGAGCAGGTTCGATTATAAGCCCCTGTTATACCAAACTGGAAACCAGGATGCGATGATTCCAGGGGATTGACTCCCGGAATCAGACACACAGCCTGCTATGGGTCGCCACCGATGGCCTGTTATGACGGTCAGGCGGTTTTTCAGGACTGTAGTGGCTGATCGGAACAGGCAAGCAGACAAATTTCCAGAAAAGAAAGCGGGGCCGTTCGGGTTCCCTGAAAATCTTGATTGCCGGCTCAAGAAAAAACTGGAGAGCGCCCGGACGGGCTCTGTATAATTCAGCTGCTATGAGAAACGAACACGCAACAACAATTTGTCTGGAACATCAGTCTGCTGAGACACAGGCGACTCCCCATGGGACGGTCTGCCCGCGATGCAAGCAGAGGCTGTATACGAATCCTCCCCAGGGTAATCTAATGAGCTTCTGGGAAAGTCAGCCAGTGGCTTACACGCTGGAGCGGGAACCCTGCTTCGCGTATTCGCTTCTGTGGGAGAACTTTCGCATCCGATCACTGCATCTGCCGGAAGTCTCTACAGTGGACGAGCCCGCATCACAGCTGAAGTCTCACTCCTGAACCTACTATTTATTGCGTGGCCAGTTGTTCGTCTTTCCAGTCAGTGACGAACATGCAGCCGGGACTGTGCGTGATTGCAAATTCCGGCTTCGCTTCCATCAACACCGTTTGCGGCGTCACACCACAGGCCCAGAAGACGGGTAATTCTCCCTCATGGACCGGAACGGGATCGCCAAAATCGGGCTGGCTCAGATCGGTAATTCCCAGCTGATCAGGAAACCCCAGATGCACAGGCTCCCCATGGACAGCCGGGAAACGCCCGGTGATCTGGATCGCGCGGATCGCATCGGCCGGGAGAAAGGGACGCATGGAAACGACCAGCGGACCAGAAAAGATCCCCGCTGATTCACAAGGAACATTCGTGCGATACATGGGGACGTTAACACCCAGTTCGATGTGTCTGACAGGCAGCCCTGCACGAATCATTTCTGCTTCAAAGGTGAACGAGCAACCAATTAGAAATGCCACCAGGTCGTCTTGCCAGAGGTGGGAGATGCTGGTCGGTTCTTCTACCAGTTCACCCGATTCCCAGACACGGTAGCGGGGCAGGTCAGTCCTGAGATCAGCGTCGGGAGTCGACTGCCGCGGGCAGGGATTGCCGGCCTCCGTCACTTCCAGGACAGGGCAGGGTTTCGGGTTTTTCGCACAGAACTCGCGAAAGTGAGCTGCCTCGGCTTCACGAAGAATCACCAGATTCGCCTGGGCGAACCCGGGAGCCAGTCCCGAGGTCTGCCCGGAGAACTGATCGGTGCGGCAGGCTTCACGCACAGCCGCACCGGTTAACAGTGAAGCACGATCAATGCTCATCGCGGTTATTTTTCCTTGGCGATCACTTCGGATCCCGTGATTTTGACTTCATCCAGCGGGCGATCGCCGTGGTCGGTTTCGACATTACCGATTTCGAGTACGACCGCTTCACTCTCTTTGTCGCTGGTTCTACCAAAGACAGTATAGGAGTTGTCCAGGTGAGGTACGCGGCCCAGGCAGATGAAGAATTGAGAACCAGCGGAATTCGGGTCACTGGTGCGGGCCATCGAGAGCACGCCGGTTTCGTGGGGAATATTGTTGAATTCCGCGTCGATCGTGTAACCCGGACCACCGGTGCCTGTTCCCTGGGGGCAGCCGACCTGGATCACGAAATCGGGAATAACACGGTGGAAGATAATCCCGTCATAGAATCCGATTTTTGTCAGTCCGATCAGGTTCTTGCAGTGCCCGGGAGCCACATCGGGATAGAGGTCCATGCGAATGGTTCCCTTGGTGGTTTCAAAGACGACCTGGTAATCAAACTTGTCGAAATCAACATCAGCCAACGCGGCATCAACTTCGGCGCGACGGTTTTGAGACACGGTACTCTTCCTTCTTAGTTTTGTTCTATAAATAGTGAGTGATACGTTTCAATTGGGTATAGCGCTACCTTACCGACTGCAGGGCGAAATCACAAAGCAGAACTCACGAATATTAAATGAGAGGACCCAATTGGCAGAACCTAATTCATGGCTAAAGTGAGCAAACTGTTGTTCACTTCGCTGGTGTGTTGCCGGGTGACCCGTAACCACCGCCACCTGGCGTTTTGATGGTCAGTGTATCGCCCGCATCTACAGAAATGGAGAGTTTCCCTCCCAGCGATTCCTCGGTCGTCGTGCCTGCTTTCTGCAGCAGATTCTCCCCGATCTGTCCCGGTTCTCCACCATCTAAGCCGAAGGGAGCGTAATCGCCCCGTCGTTCAGACAGCAGTGAGATTCGCAGCGGTTTGAGGAATTCGATCCGTCGGACGATGCCGTCTCCTCCCGGGTGTTGACCTGCCCCTCCAGATCCAGTGCGGATCGAGAATTCATGTAGTCTGACCGGGTAGCGACGTTCGATAATCTCGGCATCAGTCAGTCGGGTATTGGTCATATGCGTGTGGACGGCGTCAGTACCAGCGCTGTCTGCGGTCGCGCCACTACCACCGCAGATGGTTTCGTAGTAGCCGAATGTCTCATCGCCGAAAGTGAGATTATTCATCGTTCCCTGGCTGGCAGCTGCTTTGCCCAGCGCTCCGAGCAGGGTATCGACGGTTCGCTGAGAAGTTTCGACGTTGCCTCCCACCATCGCGGCACATTCGGCGGGAGAATCCCGTTCGGGTGGATTCAGGAAGCATTCAGGCAGTATGATTTCGATCGGAGCCAGTACGCCGCTGTTGAGCGGAATGTCTTCCTGAATCAGGCAGCGAAAGACATAGAGCACTGCCGCGTTCACAATGGCGCGATTCGCATTCAGGTTGGTCTCCAGCACCGGTCCAGTACCTGTGAAGTCGACAACAGCACGACTCCCCTGGATCGAGATTTTCACACAGAGCGGCGCCCCATTATCAAGATGATCCGTAAACGAATAGTCGCCGTCTTCAATCGCAGCGAGTGCAAGCTGCATCTTTTCGGTGGCGGCCTGCTGAATGTGTTTCATGTAAGCCTGGACGACCGGCAGGGAATAGCGACGCACCAGATCATTCAGTAATGTGACACCACAATTATTAGCCGCAACCTGCGCGGAGACATCCGACAGGTTATCAGCCACCGAACGCGAAGGATGTTCGCCAGAAAGCAACAGTTCACGGAGTTCCGCTTCACGGGAGGTGCCATGGTCGACCAGTTTGAAGTTTCGAATCAATACACCTTCATCGGCCAGTGTCTTAGAGAAGGGGGGCATACTGCCGGGAACAATTCCACCGATCTCTGCATGATGTGCACGACTGGCGGTAAAAAATACGAGTTCTCCGCTTTCCGGATGATGCACGGGAGTGATTACCGTTACGTCGGGCAGATGGGAACCGCCTCGGTACGGATCGTTGGTCACGAATACATCTCCCGATCCCAAGTCCGGATTATCGGCGATGATCCGCTTTACCGTTTCACTCATGGCTCCCAGGTGAACGGGGATATGTGGCGCATTTACGACGAGGTCTCCCGTTGCGGAGAAGACCGCGCAGCTGAAGTCCAGTCTCTCTTTGACGTTGGTGGAAATCGATGTTTTCTGCAGGGTGATTCCCATCTGCTCGGCAATGGACGCGAACAGGTTGTTGAAGATTTCCAGCATGACCGGATCGGCTTCGGTGCTGATATCGGCATGGCCGCCTGACTGCGGTGAGGTCTCCCGCATCAACGTTTCTCCACGAGACAGAATCTCTGCGGTGAAGCCGGGATCGATAATTACTGTCGAGATCGCTTCACAGATGATCGCGGGGCCTGCGAGCTGATCGCCGGGCTGCAGGTCCTCCCTTAGATAAACGGCGGCCTCCTGAGCCTGTCCCTGAAAGTAGGCTGTTGTCGTTTCAACAGGTTGAGGGGTACGCGAGACCGGCTCCTTTGCGGGTAAATGGGGTTCTTCCATCAGTCCGACTATTTCCGTACGGATTGCAGTAACCTCAATGTCGCGGGCCGTGTGTTTGTAGCCATAGAGTCGCTGATGTTCCTGTTCGAACTGCGTACGCTCATCCAGTCCCTGCTGGCAACGAACCTGTATCGTGGCGTCGGTGCCAAGGTAACGCATCTCAAGGGAATGTTCGGGGGCTTTGATCCGTTCCGGAGGGATGCCTTCCGCGCAGACTTCGTCGTAAACGCTCTGGTCGAGCGTTGCAAAGCGGTTCTGCAGTTCCTGCTGTAATTCGTCTGACCAGATCTCAAGAACCGACTGCTGACCAAAACGGCGTACATCGGCCTGACCGATACCAAAGGCACTGAGAATACCGGAGTATGGATGGATCAGTACTTCATGAATTCCCAGAGAACGGGCGATGGCACACGCATGTTGAGAACCGGCGCCGCCAAAACTGACCAGCACGTAGTCTGCAGGATCGTAACCACGGGCTACGGAAATGTTACGGATCGCACGTACCATGTTGGCATTCGCGATCTGCAGGAAACCCTCAGCCAGTTCGAGGGGAGTGTATGTTTTTCCCATCGGGGAGGCAGCGATTTCCTCGCAGATCGCCGTTAGACGCTGTTCGACAGCACTATGATCGAGAGTAAACGGAAATCGGCTCGGGAGAATCTTTCCGAGGAAAAGGTTCAGGTCAGTCACCGTCAGGGGGCCGCCTCGTCCATAGCAGGCAGGGCCCGGATCTGCGCCTGCACTGGCGGGACCGACGTGCAGCTTGATGCCATCAAATCCGCAGATACTTCCACCACCGGCTGCGACAGTTTCGATACTCAGCATCGGGGCAACAATCCGCACGCCTGCTTTACGGGTTTCGAATTCCCGCTCATAAACGCCATCAAAGCGGGAGACATCGGTGCTGGTGCCTCCCATATCGAAGCCGATCGAACGGGGGAAACCTGCGATTCCAGCGACGCGGGAATAACCAATCACACCTCCAGCGGGGCCCGAGAGGATACTGTCCTTGCCGACGAAATGCGAAGCGTCAACCAGACCACCGGCGGAGGTCATCAGTTTAAGTTCGCAATTTTCCAGGGGAGTGCGGAGCTTCTTGATGTAGTCTTTGAGGATCGGATTCAGGTAGGCGTCCATGACTGTCGTGTCACCGCGGGAGACGATTTTGATCAGTGGCGAAAGTCGGCTGGAAACGCTGATTTCATCAAAGCCTGCTTCTTCTGCGAGTCGGGCGACGAGTTCTTCATGCTCCGGGTTGGCAAAAGAATGCAGCAGGCAGATCGCCAGTGATTCGACACCGGTTGCTTTGAGTTCTGCTAACTGCTGGCGGATGATTTGCGGGTCAGGGGGCTGGAGAACATGCCCCTCTGAGTCGATTCGCTCATTGATTTCGACCGTGCTTTCGAACAGGGGTTCCGGTTTCTGGATCACGAGATCAAACAGCCGGGGGCGATCCTGGTTACCGATCAGGAGCACATCTGCGAAGCCTTTGGTGGTGATGAAAGCGGTGCGGGCACCGTTACGGGTGAGCAGAGCATTGGTGCCGCGTGTCGTGCCGAGTTTCACAATGACATTAGAAATCGGTTCGGATTTCTTGAGGCCGAGGATCCAGCGGATAGCGAGAACCGGTGCTTCTTCACCGGATGAAAGTTCATAACCGGAAGAGACAGAAACAGACTCAGGCAGACCGGGTGTGATTTGCAGGGAATTGGTGGCGGTGTCAAAGGAAGTTACTTGTGCCGAATGCACAGTCTGTCCCGCTTCATTCAGAAATACGATCTGGTATTCCTGCCAGAAGTCTGCCGGATCACCTTGCCGGGAAGGGTCGATAATGATCGTGGGATCAGGGATTTCCTGTATACGACCTTTGGTGATACCCGAACTAAGAGTCTTAAAGGGGATGAACTCATTCTGGGGAGAGCGGGCAATACAGTCTGTGAAGGTGCCGCCTACATCGATCCAGAATTCCCACTTTTTTTCGATCTGATCCATTTTTGTGCCATTCATATCAGCAAAAATTTCGTAGCGATTCCCCGGATTTTGGTGGAATTTTTTGAATTCCCTGACGTAGACTTACGTATGAAATAACAGAACCGGCGGACGGACACAACGAACCCGCCGGGAAGTCGGACCCGGGGATCCGAATGTGGTAAATTATGAAAAATAAAAGAGTTTCTGCTGGTACTTGAATTATGTGCAGTGTGGTTTATAATTGTCCCGCCCGCCTGCCCTTCCTCAAAACCGCAGTGCCGGCGGAACCGATGTTTAAAACGATGACCCATTCCGTGTTCGTCTGGAACATCATTTCTCAATCACATGGAGAATTCAGTCAATGAACAACTACAGTCCTGACTACTATGACCAGGATACGACGGCCGGCCGCGGTATGTTTGCAATCGATGCGATTGCAGAAGAGCGCGCTGCTTTCATCCGCAAAACGTACATGCACCTGACCGGTGCGATCTTTGTGTTTATGGGACTGGAATTTATCATTTTCAGTACTCCCACCTTAAGGAATGGTGTGTTGAGCCTGTTCACCGCCAGTCCCTGGATTATTCTGATTGCCTTCCTGGGTGCCAGCTGGTTAGCCAGTTCACTGGCATCAAGTGCCAAGTCTCTGGGGACACAGTATCTGGGACTGGGGTTATATACCCTGGCGGAAGCGATTATCTTTGTGCCGATCCTGTTTTTTGCCAGTCAGATGTCGAATCAGACCGTGATTCCGATTGCGGCGGTGATTACCCTCTGTATCTTCGGGGGCTTGACTGCTTACGTGCTCGTGACGGGCGCAGACTTCTCCTTCCTGGGCGGAGGACTGACGATTGCCCTGCTGGCAGCAATCGGGATTGCCATCGGTGCCGCGATCTTTGGAGTCTCCCTGGGACTCTGGTTTGCTGCTGCAATGGTAGTGCTGATGAGTGGTTTCATTCTGTATGAAACTTCAAATGTCCTGCATCAGTACTCGACCGATCAGTACGTTTCGGCTTCACTGGCGCTGTTCGCTTCCGTCGCCACTCTGTTCTGGTACGTGCTGCGGATCGTAATGATGTTTGCTTCGGAAGACTAGGCGATACGCTGGTTGAACGAATCAACAATCGAATATACAGACCGGGTAGAATGTTTCTACCCGGTCTTTTTTTGCGCATTTAACCTGATGAATGAAGGCTTCCAGTTCGAAAGCCGGGCTCAAATCAGCCTGTGTAGAGGCCGCCAACATATTCCCCGTAACCATTGTAAATCTTGGTGTCGTAGCGTTTCTCGGTGCCCAGCATCCATTCCGTGCGTTGGCTCCAGCGGGGATGAGGCTGATCCGGATTCACATTGGCGACGAACCCGTATTCCCCCGGATTTACCGTGTTCCAGAAGGTCGCGGGTTGCTCTGCGGTGAGTTTGATCTTCACGATCGATTTACCTGATTTGAATCCATATTTCCAGGGAACGACCAGACGGATCGGCGCTCCATTCTGTTTCAACAGCGGCTTCCCATACAGGCCGGTGGCGATGAAGGCGAGCTCGTTCATCGCTTCCTCAATGGTCAGGCCTTCGGTATAAGGCCAGGGCCAGGTGCCAGCTCCACTTCTCTCCATATAAGGCGCCTCCTGGGGTTTGTTGAACGTTTCAAAGGCGACGTACTTGGCTGAAGGTTTCGGTTCAACCAGCTTGAGCAGACTTGCCAGCGGGAAACCGGTCCAGGGAACACACATGGCCCAGGTTTCGACGCAACGATGGCGGTAGGCCCGCTCTTCGAACTGCATTTCCCTGTAGAGGTCATCGAGGTCAAACGTGCGAGGTTTGGCACATTCCCCTTCGACGGAGACCGCCCAGGGTGTGGTCTGGAATTTTCCGACGTACTTCCAGGCCTCTTTACTGGTGGGGCCGGTGAATTCGTAGAAGTTTGTGAACTCTTCTGCCTCGATTTCTGCTGTTTCAGGGCGGCCGTATTTAAATGCTTCATTCCGCTTAGCCGGATAGACGGATTGCAGGGCTTCCGGCAGAGGTTCCACTGCTCCCGCCTGTTCGATCTCTTCCTTGGTTGCCTGTTCACAGCCAGAGAGTAGATCAGCAAACCCGGCGACACCCAGACCGTAGCCCATCATTTTGAGGAATTCACGGCGATGCGATTTACGATTCTGATAAACGGATTCTGGGGTGTGGGTGTGTTCCGGGACATGCCAGATTTTTCGGAGCAGGTGATTCATCAGAGTTCCTTTGATCTGAGATCAGAGCTTGAAGCAATGTGGGGCGAGACAGACACTTCCGTGGTCTTGATCAGGAGGAGTTTCCCCCCGAAGAGTTTTAAAGTTGAGCTATACAATCAGTATAACCGTCAGTCTGGGCGCAAAATAGCCTGTTTCAGAGATCAGATCAATCTTTCTATCTTTTCCATTCCAACTCATGACCGAAGTTAGAGGTGGTTGTTTACGCTGTAAAGTTTAACCAGGTTTCTCAATTTGACATATGGGGCTGGAAAGCCGTGTCTGAGAAGACTGGTCTGAGTATTGAGAATAGATCCATGAAATTCGACATTGTAATTATCGGAAGCGGTCCCGCTGGTCAGAAGGCGGCGATAGCAGCTTCGAAACTGGGGAAGCGGGTTGCGATCATTGAACGTAACTTTCGCGGCATGGGGGGCGTCTGTCTGCATAAGGGGACGATTCCTTCCAAGACGATGCGCGAAGCAATCTTATATTTAACCGGATATCGGCATCGGGACGTCTACAGCAAATGGTATCGTCGGAAGCGGCGAGTCACGATGCAGGACCTGCGGCTGAAGCTGGCAGACGTAGCAGAGCATGAACTGGAAATCATCCATGATCAGCTTGAGCGAAACGGCGTCGACATCTTTATTGGAGAAGCTCAGTTTGTCAGCCCGCATGAAGTGGCTGTCGACTGTGAGACCGGACGCAAGATTTTGCACGGGGATTACATTCTGGTCGCTACCGGCACCAAGCCTTCGCGGCCGCCTCATATCCCCTTTGATGGCGAAACAATTTTTGATTCCGATGAAATTATCGACCTGAAACAGATTCCCCGTTCGATGATCGTGGTGGGCGGCGGTGTAATTGGCATCGAATACGCGATCATGTTCGCCACTTTGGGTGTTGAAGTTACCGTACTCGATGGTCGGGAGCACCTGCTCGAGTTCTGTGATCGTGAAATTATTGACGCTCTGATTCATCATGCCCGTTCACTGGGAATGGTTTTCCGGATGGGCGAAGAAGTTGTTGGGATTGAGCGGTTTTCCGATTCAATGGCCGCAGTGCAGACCGAGAGTGGCAAACGACTGGTGGCCGATTCGGTATTGTATACCGTGGGACGTGTGGGAGATGCGGACGAACTGAATTTCCAGGCTGCGGGGCTTGAACCGGATGAACGCGGTCGTTTGTGGTGCAACGAAGATCATCAGACCTGGGTACCTCATATTTACGGTGCGGGCGATATTGTAGGTTTTCCTGCTCTGGCCAGTGTGTCTATGGAGCAGGGACGCCGTGTAATCTGTAATGCCTTTAATGAGCCATTTGAAGCGTTTGATCTGATGCCTTACGGGCTGTTTACGATCCCGGAAATTTCGATGGTGGGTAAAACCGAACAGCAGCTGACTGAAGCGCACATTCCTTATGAAGTCGGCGCGGCACGCTATCGTGAAATTGCCCGCGGGCAGATCTCGGGTGACCGGGACGGGATGCTGAAGATTCTGTTTCACCGTGAGACACTCAAGATTCTAGGGATCCACGCGATTGGGGAAGCGGCAACCGAAATCGTACACATCGGACAGACGGTGATGTCGTTTGGCGGCACGATTGAATATTTCCGCAACGCTGTATTCAATTATCCGACAATGGCAGAATGCTATAAAGTCGCGGCTTTCGATGCACTGGAAAAAATGAGTCTGGATCGACTCTTCGAAGCATCTAAGACATCCAAAGCGGCAGCTCCGTTGAATAAAGAGCTGCAGGAGACACAGGACGAAGCGTCCTCAGTGGAAGTCCTCACTCAGACGAAGTGAGGCAGTAAAAAGGAAAAACCGAGAACAGCTTTAGGCGCTCCGTAACCGCTCGAGCGCCTGGTGGAAATCATCAGGCGCTCCCGCGGAGAGCTTCATTTTCAATCCCGTCACCGGATGTGCAAACTCGATCTGTTCAGCGTGTAATGCCTGTCGCGAAATCAGACAGCGATCTGTTTCCAGTCGTTCATCGTTGCCATAGAAAGCGTCGGCGATAATGGGAAAACCAAGATCGGCCAGATGCACGCGGATCTGATGCAGGCGTCCCGTCTGTGGAAAAGCACGGACCAGCGAGTATCCGGTATACCGTTCAAGGACTTCGAAACGCGTGTAAGCGGATTTAGCCTTTTTCGCCTGCGGGTGTGTCGACATACAGACCCCGGCCTGGGTGGGATGCTCACCGATGGCAGCATCGTTCTCAAAGTGATCGCCCGGAGGCTGGTCGCGAATGATTGCCAGATATGCTTTACTGATCCGGTTCTGCTGGAACTGAATCGAGAGACTGCGGTGTCCCAGATGCTCTTTGGCGACAATCAGAATGCCGCTGGTAAACTGGTCGAGCCGATGCACGATTCCTGGACGCAGTAGACTGCGGATTCCCGTCTGCTGATCGAGGTAATGCTGTAACGCGTTAGCCACAGTACCCGAGTGGATATTCCCCGCGGGATGGGCGATCATCGCCGGCGGTTTGTTGACAATAACCAGCCATGCATCCTCGTAGAGGATCTCCAGCGGTAATGCCTCAGGCTGATAGGTTTTGTCCGGCGGTTCAGGCAGGAGAATGCTGATCTGCTGACCGCGGAAGACTCGTTGCAACGGTTCGGCAGGGATGCCATTGACTTTGGCAAACCCTGCCTGAACGATGCGTTGCAGACGGTGCGTCGAATAGTTTCTGAAATGACGGCTGAGAAACCGATCGATGCGGGAACCATCAAGGTAATCCTCGACAATCAGATCGGTTTCGTAGGCTGGTTTCATCAATTCAGGAATCAGGCTTTGGCCAGATCGCGGAGAACTTTGTGCAGAATTCCGCCGTTGCGATAGTATTCGACTTCAACGGGGGTATCGACACGACACTGAACGGTAAACAGGACCTGTGTGCCGTCTTCTTTGGTAGCGGTCACGCGGATCGCCTGACCTGGCTTCAGGTTGTCATCCAGTTCAATGTCATAAGTTTCAGTACCATCGAGGCCCAGTTCTTCGCGGCTTTCACCTTCGCGGAACTGCAGCGGCAGCACACCCATGCCGACCAGGTTGGAACGGTGAATCCGCTCAAAGGAAGTCGCAATGACAGCCTTGACGCCCAGCAGGAAGGTTCCCTTGGCGGCCCAGTCACGAGACGATCCCATTCCGTAGTCACCACCAGCGAGAACAACCAGCGGCGTGCCGGCGTCTTTGTACTGCAGTGAGGCTTCATAGATCGAAGTCTGTTCGCCGGTGGGCAGGTAGGTGGTAACGCCACCACTGGTTCCGGGGGCGAGCAGGTTGCTCAGGCGAATGTTCGCGAAGGTACCGCGGGTCATAACCCGGTCGTTTCCGCGACGGCTACCGTAGCTGTTAAATTCAGCAGGAGTCACTCCATTTTCCTGCAGGTATTTACCCGCAGGGGAATCTGCTTTGATGGCTCCAGCAGGAGAGATGTGGTCGGTGGTGACGGAATCGCCTACAGAGACCAGGACGCGGGCTCCAGTGATGGAGCTGATCGGGGCCGGCTCTGCGGGCATGTCGACGAAGAACGGAGGTTCCTGAACGTAGGTGCTTTTTTCATCCCATTCAAAGATGTCACCGTCGCCACCATCAATGGCCTGCCATTCAGGAGAACCCTGGGTGGCTTTGCCGTACTCGTCACGGAACATTTCCGGGTTGATGGACGATTCGAGAGCCGCGTTGACTTCAGCCTGTGAAGGCCAGATATCTTTCAGGAAGACATCATTCCCGTCTTTGTCCTGACCGAGAGGCTCGGTGCTGAGGTCGATATCGGTGGTACCTGCCAGGGCGTAAGCCACGACCAGCGGCGGGCTGGCGAGGTAGTTTGCCCGAACATCGGGGCTGATACGTCCTTCGAAGTTCCGGTTTCCGGAGAGGACAGCAGCGGCGACGATGTCGTTGTCGTTGATCGCTTTGGAGATTGGTGCGGGCAGTGGGCCACTGTTACCAATACAGGTCGTACAGCCGTAGCCAACCAGGTTGAAACCGAGTTCATCGAGGTAGGGAGTCACGCCGGCTTTTTCAAGGTAGTCGGTTACAACGCGGCTTCCGGGGGCCAGACTTGTTTTTACCCAGGGCTTGCGGGTCAGGCCTTTTTCAGCAGCTTTCTTTGCCAGCAGGCCGGCACCGAGCATAACTGACGGGTTACTGGTGTTGGTACAACTGGTGATCGCGGCGATGACGACTGAACCATCTTTGAGTTCAAAATCCTGACCAGCGTAGTTCACGGGAGCGTGAGTGGGTGAAGGATCCTGTTTGCCGAAGGTGGAGCTGAGATCGCTGTGCCAGTGTGATTTCATGTCGGTCAATGCGATTCGGTCCTGTGGACGTTTGGGACCGGCCAGCGAGACTTCAATCGTGGAAATATCCAGACTCAGCTTGCTGGTGAAGGACGGCTCGGGCGAGCTTTCCGTGCGGAACATACCCTGTTCTTTGTAGTAACGCTCGACCAGATCAACTTCAGCGTCAGTACGTCCGGTGCGACGCATGTAGTTCAGAGTTTCATCGTCGACGGGGAAGAAGCCGATAGTGGCCCCGTATTCGGGAGCCATGTTGGCAATAGTAGCCCGGTCGGCGAGGCTCATGTTGGACAGGCCAGGACCATAGAATTCGACGAACTTGCCAACGACACCGTGTTCGCGGAGCATCTGGACGATGCGGAGTACGAGGTCAGTCGCAGTTGCGCCTTCAGGTAGCTTGCCTTCCAGACGGAAACCGACGACTTCGGGGGTCAGCATGTAAATGGGCTGACCGAGCATCACGGCTTCTGCTTCGATACCACCCACGCCCCAGCCGACGACGCCCAGGCCGTTGATCATGGTGGTGTGACTGTCGGTACCAACGAGACTGTCCGGGTAAGCGACACCGTCTTTGGTCAGAACGGCTTTGGCCAGGTATTCGAGGTTTACCTGGTGCACGATCCCGGTTGCTGGTGGGACAACGCCGAAGTTATCGAATGCCTGCTGTCCCCAGCGGAGAAACTGGTAACGTTCCTGGTTCCGTTCAAATTCTTTTTCGACGTTGTGCTGCAGCGAGAGTTTAGTTGCGAATTCGTCGACCTGCACACTGTGGTCGATGACGAGGTCACAGCGAACCAGTGGATTGATTTTCTGAGGATCGCCGCCCAGTCGAACCATGGCACTTCGCAGCGCTGCCAGGTCAACCACAGCGGGAACGCCGGTAAAGTCCTGCAAGACCACGCGACCGGGTTTGAAAGGGATTTCCACCGGGTTAGGAGATTCTGCACTCCAGTTGGCGAGATTGTGCACGTCGGACTCGTTGACGACGAACCCATCTACGTTACGCAGGCAGGATTCCAGCAGCACACGAATCGAGTAAGGCAGCGACTCAATATTTCCAATGCCATCATCGATGAGTTTCTGTAAACGGTAGTATTTAAACTCACCACCGGCTGCTGTTAATTGACCTTCCGCGCCAAAAGGATTTCCGGAAGCCATTTATCTCTCCTCAGTGCTACATTAAAAATCAGGTAAATTATTAAATACAGGCTGCTTCGGCGAACCTGTCATAGATTGATTGCTGTTCAGATCGGAATATGCTGCATTCTAGGATTTCGCTTCCCGCGCGACAAACGGCAGGGGGGCGAAAAACGCAAAACATCCCCAGAAGCTGGAGTTTAGCGGCAGATTCGGGTCAGAAAGGGCAAAATTTAACGCTGGCGAGGCCTATTTTCCATTGCGGACCTTCTCGACCTGTCGCTGGGCACTCTCGACGATTTTGTCTTCAATTTCGTCGGACCAGCGGTTGGCGGGCATTCCATAGACGGCCATCGATGTGTTGCCTTCGTAGCCCCAGCGGGATGACTTGCGGGGAGGCACGTCTTCTTCCAGAACACGGAGAGAAGGAGTATAGGCCATCACATCGTTACAGTAGCCTGCGATCCAGGTACTGTCGCCAAACATCTTTTTCATTCCCAGGGCGTAGTCGACGACAACCTCACCACCGATGGTGATCCAGAGCTGTCGCTTGCCCATCAGCCAGACCTGAACCGGGAAGGGATAGGAGGTCCGGAACGGTTTACCCGAGTTGAGTTGCTTGAGCAGGCGGGCGCCCCAGCGGTTACGATAGTTATTCTGATTTCCGGCAGCGAGTGTTTCGAGTTCTTCTTTTGTGGGAGCGTCACCCAGTTTGATGTCGACAATTTCGATTTCGGTTTTCAGTATGGGATCGAGTTCGACCATCGGCAGTCGGACGGTATCGGCGACGGCATGAGCCAGCCGGGAACCATAAGACTGAGCCAACTCCATTGTTCGGCGGGGCAGTGGGTTCTGGTCAGCACCACAGCCCATATAGAACATGGCGGTCACACCAGGGAACATGGCTTCGAGGTCGTACTGAGCGAAGCCTGCGTAGTCACCACACCACTGCTGAATTCCCAGAGTGGTGTTGTGACAGGCGTAGCCGAACACGATGGTTTTCAGCTTACCGTTTTTATCTTTCACGGCCAGAATCGGGACGCTGTGATCGATGGGGCCTTTCAGTTTTCCTTCTTTTCGCAGTTTGGGAACATCGGCTTCCATATTGTTGCGGCGGTTCACTGCGAAACTGGTATGGCCTTCGCCGGTCCAGAGGCTTGCGGGCTCCAGATTCTTGATTGCGGTGGTGACGGCATCGACGAGTTTCTGTTCCAACTGCGTGGAATACTTGTTGACCTTTGCGATCTGTTCTTTATTCAAAGGGTAGATGTCATGCAGAGCGCCGCGTAAGACAGGGCCACAGTGGGTGTGGGATGCATTGAGCATGATCTGGCTGCGATCGAGATCGAATTTTTTCTTTAGTGCAGCACAGACATTGTTGTAGATCGACTGGGGGATTCCCAGGGTGTCGGTCGACACGATCACGCCACGATGTCCGTCGTGTGCTTCAATCACCAGTACTTTGAGCCAGAGGTCATGGATCTTTCCATCAGCCGGTTTGGTGCGACCACCATAGCCAGCCATCCAGAGATCTTCCTGCGGGGTGATCACAGCACTGGCAGAACCGGCTTTCCAGAGTGCCTCGTCAGCGTAACTCTTTGGAGTTTGTGAAAGACAGACACAGGAAATCAACAAAAGTAGAATGCCGGCGCGAAACTGCGTTAGATAATGCATGGAGAATCCCTCTTAACTCTGGGAGGTCGAAACAGAAGAAACTAAACCTTCTTTATAAACGGTTTTCCCTCAGAGTAAAGGGGGTGGGGCCACATATCAAGCGATTGGGATGTGTTATCCCTCTTTTAGCAATGTAAATTGTTTCAGGTCGAATACGTGTTAGAATGGTATGAACACATCATAAAACTCTGTTGTGTGGTGAAGAAATCAGTTGAATTGTCGGAGCTGAGATCAGAGGGAGGAAGATTGTCTGTGTCAGGACTTTTGCATATCTGTAAGCCACTTATCGTCTGTTTGACTCTCTGCTGTTCCTGCCTGTGGCTCGGCGGTGGAACACAGCTGGCAGCCCAGGGAACTCAGGTTCGAAGTGGATCGACTACCACAGAGCCCCGCGATTACCGCTCGAAAAATTTCCTGATTCATACCGACCTCTCTCCGGATGAAGCCCAGGATTTACTGGCACGGCTGGAAAAAATGCTCGTGATTATTTCGGCGTACTGGGCCAGTCCGAATCGCAGCGTGATTGAGTGCTATGTAGTGAAAGATCTGGCAAACTGGCCGTCAGGGAGTCTGCACCCGGTCGGATTGCAATCGATTTCAGGAGGTGGAGGTGTCACTATCAGTCATGCGCGCTATCGGGGAGGGCGTCTGGTTCAGTCGAAATCTGTCGTCTATGCCGTCGCTGAACGGGGGACGCCCCAGCACGAGGCCGTGCACGCGTATTGTGCTCAGAACTTTGGGCATACCGGGCCTGTGTGGTACAGCGAGGGAATGGCAGAGATGGGCAATAACTGGAAAGAAGTGCCTAAGAAGGGACAGCCTCTATCGGTGAACTGCGAGCGCTATGTCGTGGATTACATCAAGAACAGTGAGCCCAAAAGTCTGAACGAGATTGTCAATTCGAAAGAGACCACCGGTGATTCCTGGGAGAATTACTGCTGGCGGTGGGCGTTGTGTCATCTGCTGGCCACGAACCCGAATTATGCGAATCGTTTTCGTCCCCTGGGGCTGGGGTTGTTAATGAAGAAGCCGGTTTCATTCAACCAGACCTACGGATCGATGGCACGCGAAATCTCGTTTGAGTATCTGTTTTTCCTGGAGCATTTCGATCAGGGATATCGTTGTGACCTGTGCCAGTGGGACTGGAAAACGAAATTCCGCAAACCCAATTCGGTTCGCCCGCAGACTTCAAAGATCGAAGCCCGACAGGGCTGGCAAGCGTCGCATGTGCTGGTGGAGGAAGGGCAGGAGTATGAAGTCTCAACCGAGGGAGACTGGAAGGTCCGCGAGGAAGACGAACCTGTGACCGCGAAAGGGAATGCAGACGGACGGGGTATGCTGGTCGGAGCCGTGCTGCTGGAAAATGACAGTGATGAATATGAACTCAGTGAAGAATTCGAACTGGGTGAAGCGGGGCGATTTCAGGCCCCGGCCAGTGGCAAGCTGTACCTCCGCTGTCGCGATGCCTGGCATGAACTGGCAGATAACAGCGGTAAGGTCATTGTGAAGATCGGCGAGTGATAGCGGAATAGACTTTAAACTTCAGTCTTCATTCTCCCGTAACTGATTGATGACCCGCTCTTCAAATTCAAGTCCCTTCCGCATTGCTTCTGCAGGATCCGTTGAAAGAGGGAGACCATATCTACGAGCAATGGGCACAAACGTAAATGGGTCGGCAAAGATAAAAGAGGCGATCTGGCCCCCACTTTGCTCAGTGATAAAGCGTTCTGGTCGTCCGGTGGTTTCCAATGCGAAGTTGATCAGCCGCACGATTGCCTCGACATCGTACCAGTCTCCATAATTTTCAGCCCCCGTGCGATAAAGTCGATTCTCCAGCACAAATTGAACTGTATACGGGGCGTCGAAATCCTCTTCATTTTTGCTATGCCAGTACTCAACGGGCCATTGGGGGGTAAATTTTCCTTTAGAAGCATTGGCAAAATCCAGAATCAAACGATCGTGACGACAGGGGATCTTACTGGTTTCGGCGTCGAACATCACCACGATGCCTTCCAGGACTAGAGCAGAGTAGAGTGAGTCTGGATTGGATGGATCGAACAGATCAGTATCCTCGCTTCGGTTTCCAGCTTCATTTATTTTTTTAATCAGTTCATCCGGGCTGGTCTTTATAACGCCAGAGATATGTAATTCTTTGAGCGCTGAGTGCAGGTTTAATCCTTCAAGTTTCCATCTGGCTCTCATGCGGGCCTGATCTGTAAGTTGATCCAGATGTTCCCGGACAAATTGCTCTCCCCGGTTGCCGAATTTGAGGAGACAAAGGCGCAGGACCTCGGTGTCTAAAACATCTTCTGATTTTTGCGTCCATTCCTCGATGATCGGGATGATCTGATCATAATCCTGCTCAGTAGCATAAGTCTGAAGCAGACGCATTGTACTGTATCCGGGGCCTTCCTGTTTGATGTGACTGGTCAATAAGTCCAGTGCCTGATCGGGTTGCAGTCTGGCAAGTGCACCGATTGCATAGGTACGACTGACAGGGTCTTTTGCATTGTTCAGAATCTCTTTCAGTACCGGGATCGCTGCCTTGTTTGCAGATTTTGCCAGGCACTCAACAAGTATCTGGTCATTTCGCTGTTCGGGAAACTGCAGAGTGTAGTCATACAGGGCCTGTTTAACAGGACCCGATATTTCTGGATCAGGATTTTCAATTAACTGTTCGAAAGCGTAACCTGTCCATTGTGAGAATTCCTCTGGCTTGTCCTGAAGCACATGTGGCAACAATGCCTTGACGGCCTGCTGTGTGGTGGCAATTTCGGCCAGTTCCATAGCAACCGGTTCCGGATCTGTCAGTTTCCCGGCTTCCAGAAGAGCGGTCAGCCTGTCTTCTGTTCCTGGAATTTTGCGATAGATACAAAGTTCCGCCGCTGCCAGGATGATCTCCTGGTCTGCGGTATCCAGTTGAGCAAGCAGTATGCTGGTACGTTCTGGAGAAGAAAAATCCAGGTTCAGATTCCATTCACGCAGGCTTTTCAAAGCAGCCAGCCGTAATTCTTTCGAATCCGAATTCAGAGAATTAAACAGGAACTTTTCACCTCTGGTATCCCCCAGAAGGATCAGTTGTTCTGCAGCTTTTGTTCGTCCTTTGGCGGTCAGTGATTCATTATCGAGGAGAGCGCTTAGATCGGCAATCGCCTGTTGTTTGCGTTGTTGCAGGGCAAACTCGTGTTCTGAAAAGATCCATTCACCCTGGGAGATGTTATTAATCGCCTGTCGATAAAGTTCTGCGAGTTCATTCTCGAAGATTTCCCTGCATCGCTGGATTTCATCAGAATCATCCAAGACCACAGGAGTACGACTAACCCGGGCTGGGGCATCGGGAGAGCGGGATTGATAATAGATCAAGTTGTCATCTCTGTTACATCCGCAGAGAGAGGTGACGAGAAGAATTGGGAAAAATACTGAGACCATTTTTGGCTTCATATGCAGGTCCATCCCCACAGAAGTGTTTTTGTACGCAACCAGAATTGAAGATAAAAGTGCCTGCTGGGCAATTGTACCCGACGGGGTTGTTCAAAGGAAACCACTGTAAGGTAGAGGCTGTGTCCTGTCGGAAAAATACCCTGTGGCACGTATTCGGATCGAGTTATGATCTGAGTGTCACTCAGATTGATTCAACCGTCTGGCTGGCCTGCTCTTCTTCGAGTTCAGGCAGTGGCCAGAGCATGACGATGCTGAGCAGCAGGGCGTAACACTGGTAGGAGAGCGCCGTGAGTGATTGCCAGGGTTGGGCGACCATGCCTCCCTGTTCCCAGGGCGTGGCACCGGATCCCGGCGCTGTCTGTTGTTGCGAGATCAACAGTGCCCAGGTAAGACGGGGGCTGATTGCCAGAGCGATGATCAGCAGGTTGACCAGCCAGCGTTTTCCCGAATAAGGGGTATACATGGTGAGCAACAGCCCAATCGGCAGGAGCAGAATGATGAAGTAGTGATGCCAGGTGGTGGGTGTCATCAGCAGCATTGCGACGATTGTAATCCCGAAGGCCTGGTCGTCGAAATTCGCGTTGCGCGTCCTCCAGGCAGCCAGTCCGGCGATGGATGTCACAGCGATCCAGGAAGACCAGACCGCGAATTTCAACAGTGCGGGGGAATCGACAACCGGTAGTACGCTGTCAGACGACTGTTCGAACAGTCGTTCCCAGAATGCCAGCAGCGAAGCATTGCCCCAGTTGTTCGTTACATCAGAGAGAGAAGGCAATACGACCGAGAGATAATCGCGATAGGCGTCGATTCCGATCAGTCCGATGGTGAGAAGAGTAACCAGCCCCAGAGAGAGTGTTCCCCCCAACAGGGCGCGGAAGTCGCGACGGACCAGAAAATAGAGAAACAGGTACGCCGGATAGATTTTGACTGCTGTTGCCAGACCAAGACAGCTGCCGGCCAGGAGTGATTTGCCGCTACGACCGGTTTTCCAGGCACCGACGATGAGCAATCCCAGTAGAAGATTGGGCTGTCCCTGGATCAGGGTCTGCTGCAGGGGATCGGTGGCGAGCAGGAGTGTGAGCAGGGCCAGAGTCGTCCAGAAGGTCATCTGAATCTTCAATCCCTCTACAATCCAGTAGAGCGAGAGAGCAAGCAGACCCAGGGCGGTCAGGTTCCAGGCCAGCTGTGCTTCCTGGTAACTGAGCCAGGCAAAAGGGACCGCGATCAGGTTGGCAGACGGGGGGTGTGTATTGTAGTGGTCAAAAAAGGCACCCGGAGTTGAGAGCTTAAGATTCAGATGTTTTTCCAGTGCCAGTTCCTGATCCAGATAAACGGGCTGACCAGTCAGGCGGTTCTGGACCGACGCCCATTCCTTGAAGAAATCGAAGACCTGGCCATCGGCGGGTCTCAGAGCGGCGATATATCCGGGCGCAAAGACCAACAGGGCACACAGGAAAAGAATGACCCACAATATTTTTCTTGCAGCTGGCCAGTGATTCTGTTGAGCGACGACTGTTTCAGACACGAGGGACTCCACAAACAGGGACATAATACGGTGCGCATCAAGATCCTGTTGTTATGGGGTTTGGCGGGTTCTCAGTCCGGAGACTGACTGCCGGTCATTAAACTATGTGTCGCCCCCTGATGTCCAGTGCAGGTCGGGATTTCGTAGAGATTTCCCGATTGGATGTGAAGTGAAGTAGATGAGTGCCGTGTCCGTATCAGGTCTTAATCCGATTTGACTGCTTCAAGCGGAGAGATCAGGCTGTCATGATCCTGATCGAGACGGTCGAAGGCGGCTGGGGGACCGGTGAATTCACGGCGTGAAACGTCTCCGTCCCGGTTGCGGTCCATCAGGTTGAACCATTCCACATCGGAAGTCGTCGTCTTTCCCAGTTGATCCGGGTAACCCTGGCTGACCACGAATAGTACGACATGCGGGACCAACTGAAGATCAACGTGACTGCCGGTAGTACATCCCGCCGCTTTCAGATTCTGCCAGATGTTCCTCAGTTCGCGAATGGAAAGTCCCGCATCGTGGTTCGTATCCAGCAGTTCAAATAACCCTCCGCCAGAGTAAATGCTGATCAGCAGCTGGCCGTGAATCAGTCGCTGTTGTAGTTGTAGCCATTGATCAATTTCATCCTGCGAGAGCACGCCGTTCCCGTTCCGGTCTCCCAGGGGAGTCAGCCAGGCGCGAGAGGGACGCCGATTTCGTGAGCGTTGTTCTTGTTCGGCTTGTGGTGGATCGGGATCTGCGTTAGCAATTTCCTCACGCAATTGAGAAAAAAGTTCGTTGAGGGGGCCGGGGATGCTCCAGCTTTCAAAACGTATTTTGGGAGTTGTGAAGTTTAGTCGCTGGTCGGAGATGTGGTCGGTCACAGAGAGCTGCCAGACCGAATGATTCTCCGATTTGACTTCAACTTGTGAGTTCTGTCGGCTCAGGGTGAGATCGGATTTACCTGTTGGTGTCAGGGAGACTTCGTGTCCTGCCTTGAGAGCATGTGCGGCCCAGCTGCCGGGATAGGTTGCATTCGGGATCAGTTCACCGACGCCGATGAGCTCATCATCGTTCGTATCAAGTCTGCGGAGAACCGTTTCTGCCCGTTGGAGTTCCACTTCGGAAAGCTGGTGGTCTTGATCTGTGTCGAGAGTCTGAAGCAGGGCCTGCGTCAAAGCTGAGGTATGTGGCAGAGTACCTGTGCCGATCTGAAGTTGCCCCGCACCATGGCGTAGATAATAGTTTCGAAGTTGTGTCTTCGTACATTTCTGAGAAGAATTTTTTACGATTTCACTCAGCGATGTAATCGCGGCGACGGGGGGCGTGAATGCATTTCCCAGTGAAAGACGGACGGCGCGGGCGGAGGGGACCAGTTTGATTTCGTTTTCAGTGAGCACTCCATCCTGGTTGGTGTCAGCAAAATCAAAAATGGCATCGAAGGTTCCGGACCAGTAGACATCGAAAGGTTGTCCATCGATGGTGACTGGAATCTCAATCGTACTAGTATGACCAGCTCCCTGCAATTTCAGAACAGTGGTGGCCTGTCCCGGCTGCGTCTGTCCCGCCTGAAGTTCAATTCCGGCTGACCAGAGAGCGAATGTGAGGATCAATGCGGTTCTCATAGTAATTCCTCAAGGGGAGTGCCATCTGGATCTGCCAGTCGGATCGGGCGTCCGACGTTGGACATATTCTGTTTACGGGGATCGAGACCTACGCCTCGGAAAATGGTGGCCATGAGGTCTGCGGTGCGAGTGGGTTTCGACTTGATTTCAGCGCCATCAGCGCTGGTCTCTCCAATTACCTGACCACCTCGAATGCCGGCGCCGGCCAGCATCATGGCCCAGGAAGCTGGCCAGTGGTCCCGCCCATCCTGTCCGTTGATGCGCGGGGTGCGACCAAATTCACCCTGACAGACAACCAGCGTATCTTTCAAAAGCCCCCGCTCGCGGAGATCGTTGAGGAGTGAGGTACAGCCACGATCCAGTTGTTGCGACAGTTCCTTGACGCGTTCAAAGTTATTCGAATGCGTGTCCCAGCCGTTAAGGGATACTTCCACAAAGCTGACGCCCCGTTCCACGAGCCTGCGCGCCATCAGACAGCCCTGTCCAAATGAGCCGGAGCCGTAGGCTTCACGGACTGACGCCTGTTCTTCTTCCAGGTTGAAGACAGAAGCAGCCTGGGGATTCATGAGTCGCAGGGCTCTGTCGCGGGCAGAGTTGAGTGCATCTGTGACTACGGAAGTGGGCATGGTAGACAGAGACGCCAGTTCGGATTGCAGTTGCAGACGTTCTGCCTGCTGGTCTGGAGAGACCGGGGCGAGGTCCGCAACCTTCAGATCTGCATTGTCGGGGCCTCTGCGGCGACTGCGTCCACCGACGACAAAGGGGGCGAACTGCGGACCAAGAAATCCGCCGCCACTGATGGCCGGTCGTCCTCCAATATGTACGTAAGCGGGAATATCGTTTTCGACATTAAACTCATGAGCCACCAGAGAGCCGAACGCTGGAAACTTGATCGCGCCCTGAGGTGTGTAACCCGTCATCGAGACGAAGCGGGCACGGGAGTGATCCCCTTCACGTGTTGACATGGAACGAATCAGGGAGAAGTCCGCTGCCTGGGCAGCCAGTCCGGGGAGATGCTCACTGATCTGCATTCCGGGAACTTTCGTATCAATTTTCCGGAAGGGGCCGCCGTTCTGGTTTCCGGGTTTGAGGTCCCAGAGGTCGATCGTGGAAGGGCCTCCGTTGAGCCAGATCAGAATTACTGATTTGGGTTTTTTCCCTGTGGCAGACGCGACATCGGCCAGAGCGGGGAGCCAGCTGGAAGTCGACCAGGCGGTGACTCCGAGGGCCATGTTTTTTAAAGCGGTCCGTCGTGAAAATGAATGGTTGACCATAGGAAACTTCGCTTGTCTTAATGGTTGGTGTTGAACTCAGACGAATTAATGAGAGCCCAGAACAGGTTTCCCAGGTGCTGTAAGTGGGAAGTGTCTGGATGAGATTTGAAACTGCGTTGCACAGCCTGCAGTTCGGCTGGTTGTGCATGTCGTCCCAGCACGGCAATAAATACGGTGTCGATCTGCTCAGCAGGAGCCATAAAGGGGGAGCTCGCCAGAGAAGCGAGTACCCGATTCCCCTCGGGAGCAGTCAGTTCGTTGATGAATCCGCCATTCATGAGGGTCAGTGACTGTGCAATCGAACGTTCGGCACTGTGTGCACGTTCGATGTAAAATTGTGTTGAAAATTCTTCTCGCTGACTTCGATCGTTACTGCCTCGAACATCCTTCCTTTCCGGTGCAAGGCCGGCTGCGGTCTGCAGGCTATCGTAGATCTGCTCTCCGGTAAGACCACGTACGGTTGCTTTTGTGATTTGGAAGGTTGCGACGCTGTCTGCTTTGGAGTCGTTGTCCGTGGCGGGATTCTGTTTCTGAGTACTGCCCTTAGCGTCAGTGATACTTTGTGATGAGGATGACAACCGATACGCATTGGAGCCGACGATACCTTCCACCAGCGTCTGCAGATCGTAGCCACTGTCGATGAAGGTCTGAGAGAGTTCATTCAACAGTTGAGCATGGGGGCCTGACTGGAATTCATCACGACTGAGGTCATCCATCGGTTCAATGATGGCTTCACCGAAGAAGTGAGCCCAGAGCCGATTGACGGCATTTTTCGCCAGCAACTGTTCCTGGTTGGTTTTCATCCAGTCAACCAGCACCAGTCTCAGGGAAACGGAGTCGAGCTGCTGAGGCCATTGAATTTTCGTTTTGGAGAGCAGGGCTGGTTTATAGGCGAGTTTGGTATCTGGTATCTGGACTTCAGGGGGCTGTGGCCGATCCCCTTTGCCCATTACCGGTGGCGCGAAGAATGCAGCCGTCTGCCAGAACTGCTCGCGAGTCCAGCGGGAAAAGGGATGGTCGTGACACTGTGCACAGTCCAGATTAATACCCAGGAATGCGCGAGTGGAGCTGGCAGCGAGATTTTCCGGTTTTGAAAGATTGGCATCGTAAAATCCGACGGGAGTGGTGCTCTCGGGGACAATAGCGGCCTGGTCTAAGATCAGGATTTCCGTGACGAGTTCATCATAAGGCGTCTTTTGTTGCAACCGGTGCATGAGCCAGCGTTCAAAATTACCGGTGACGGAATCAAATTCAGGGGTATCAGCCTGAGGCACCCAGGAACGGCGCCAGAAAGTCGCCATGTTACGGTAATAGACGCCCGAGTTCATCAGCCGCGTAATTGCTTCACTGCGACGTGATTCAGAGGTGTTTTCCAGGAAATCATAGACCTCAACAATCGTGGGGATTCGCCCACCCAGATCGAGGGAGACCCGCCGCAGAAACTCAGCATCCGAGGCGAACTGAAGTTGGGTCTGGTTATCGGTTCCCAGGCGTTCGTCGATCAGACGGGAAATTGATCTCGGTGTGATCTCTGTGGCGAAGCCGGTGGGAGCAAACGAGAGCGTGGCGACCAGGAGAAACAGGCTGGTCCCTATTATTCTTTTCACTGAAAACACCGTGCGTGGACACTGAATCCCCGGTGAATGAGTAAGTGGCTTGAATTTAGAAGTCGTCATGTTGAATCAGGTGCCCGTCATCTCGAATGGTGAGGTAAGCGAAGGTGAGTGGATCGAGTTTTTTTCCGATGAGTCGCACGCTGCCGTCGCAAAATAAAACGTTACCGCCTTCTTTGTGAAAACCATAGATCCCCAGCCAGTTGTTGCAGTTAACGCTGCAGTCGGTGCTGTCACCTCGGGGGGGGCGTTGTCCGGTTTCCGGGTTGACTGCACCAAAGGAAATCGATCCCCAGCCGGCCCAGGTGCCGCGAGCATTAGGGCTCATGCCGAACTGTCCATCGCCGGGCTGTTTTTCCCGGTTGTACCAGGCCGCAGGACGTCCCGCCTGTTCGATCAACAGGAGTGTGTTCGAAAGCCCGTCAGTTACTTTTGAAAGGGGAAGATCCTGGTTGTCGGTCATGGGCTGACGCTGGTTGCCGATACGCCCGTCTTTGCCCATCGCGTTGATGCCGTAACCGCTACGGGTCATTTGCACGCCATTCGACGTGATGAAATCGATGGCTGCGGCTTTGCAGGAAAAGACGGTTTCCTTGTTTGGGTTGAGCGACTTGGTTGAAGCCTGTGACTGAATCTGTATGAATCGCTCTGCGGGACTGGCGGGGCAGAGGAAGACCGGGAGTTGCGTTTCAACAATTTGTTTGTTGCGTGGATCAAAGAAATCAAATCGCGTGTCGTAGGCGGTCGCCTGGTCGTCTGTCAAGAGGTGCGGCAAGATGAAACCGCCCCAGCCGCCGTAAGCATTGCCGTCATTGAATCCGGAACGACGGGGAGGCAGACCGCCGTGGACTTTTTCGTACTCGAGGAAAGCCGTTCCCAATTGACGCAGGCTGTCCTGGCAGGATTGTTCCCGTGCGGTATCCCGGGCGACGAGCATGCCGGGCAGTAGAATGACCGTCAGGAGTGCGACACAAAGGGTCGTGATGATGACTTCCAGAGGGGTAAACCACTCTCGCATAGTCGTTCTCTCTTCATTAAAAGGAGCGTAAAAGTCTGTCTCAGAATTCTCCAATGACTTCCCCGCCATTGATCGTGATGAGGGCAAAGAGGATGTTGGCATCAATCGATTCCGAGAGCATGTGAACCGAACCATCTGCAAAAGAAGCCTGTGCGCCGCCTGTATGAAAACTGTAGATTCCCTGACTGTTATTACAGTTGATGGAACAGGTGCCTCCGGGGCCATCGCGGGTAACAGCATCGCTGCCGAACACCTGGACCTGAAACACCTGATAGGACGGCCAGGATCCCCAGCTGGTTGCCTGACTCAAACCAGCGTTCGATGGTTGTTTAATTCCACGAATGTAATAGTCGGGACGGCCCGCCTGTTCGGTAATCAACATGGTATTCGTCGTTCCATCTGTGATATCCCGGAACTTGCGCGTGCGGGGCAGATCGTCCATGGCTGTGATCTGGTTGTTTCCGCTCAAGCTTGAGACTCCATACAGATTGGAGCGAAAGCTGTTTGGACCGAAGTAGTCTCCTGCAATGCCCTCCGATGAAACACCACTGACGAGAACGGTGATTGGTCGCGGTCCGGGAGCAGAAGGGCACATGAAAACTTTGAGGGGGACTTTAATATTATCTGCGTTTTCGGGGTCGTAAAAATTCTTGTTGAAATCATATCGTCCCTGCAGATTTGCCTGATCGAGATAAGGGAGGATTGAAGGACCCCATCCGCGGCGGTTTCCTGATGAAAGAATTCTGCGCGGGGGAAGAACTCTGAATGCGGATTCGTAGTTGTGCGCCGCGAGTGCAATCTGTTTGAGATTATTCTTACAACTCATCCGTCGCGCGGCTTCACGAGCCTGTTGTACGGCTGGAAGTAAAAGTGCGATCAGAATCGCGATGATGGCGATGACAACTAGCAGTTCAATCAGCGTAAAGCCGAAACGCGGTTTTCTGGTGGACAATCGGGCCACGAAATCTGTTCCCCCCTCATTTGAATAGTCATCAGGCAGCTTGAGGGATTTAACTGTTGCAACAGTTGTGCCAAACCAACTTGTTGTTGGTTCTGGTATATTTCGCAGCTTTAAAAGGGCGGGCTGCAGGTGATGTGTCGGTATGGTCGACCTGGGTGGCGATTTATTCGACGGCTGTCAGGAGATGAGGGTGATGACTTCTGGGGCGGTTTCCGTCTTTTTTATTTCCCGTTTCAGCTTACTGGTCAGCCCAGCCAGAGCAATCTGTGCCTGGGTGTGTTCCACCGGATGGGTGATCTCAACTTGTTCCTGATCAGCACGATAGCAGAACTCTCCTGAGAGTTCCCCTGCGTTAATAATATCCGGAAAAAACTGGTACCAGAAATGGTGGTTTGACTGTCGGATCAGAATTGCCTTGAAGTGTGAAATTGTCATCGGTGACCCACTTCAGGAGCAGGTGTGGTGGAACCGGAGCAGGGGGCTGTCATCTCGACGAGCAGAAGGGTGATGTCATCCTGTTGAGCGCCACCTGCCCGAAACTGGGAAAGCGTTGAGCGGATCTGCTCGGCCGTTTCGCTGACTGACAGGTGCTGGCATTCCTGCAGCAAGGCGGTCAAACGTTTGCGACCAAACATTTCCCCTGCGGGGCTGTGGGTTTCGGAGACGCCGTCAGTGAGCATCAGCAGGCGGTCTCCCTGATTCAGTTGGAGACAGATTGTATTCCAGGAAGTCTCCTGCTCAATCCCGACCAGCAGCCCGGTTGTTTCAGACTCGGAAATGTCTCCTGTTGAGCTGAGTATGCAGGCCGGTTCATGCCCTGCACTGGCATATTCAATGGCATGAGTCTCAGGATGGATTGAAATCAACTGCATGGAAACGAATTCGCCCACTGGACTGATGACAGTAAAGCGACGGTTTATGAATTCCATGATTTCTGCCGGGCAACTGGAATGTTCACAGGCCTGGATGAGCAGGGTCTTCAGCACAGCAGCGCTCATGGCGGCTGAGATTCCATGACCGGTAATATCTGCGACACAGAACAGCCAGGCACCATCTTCGAGTTGCAGAACATCATAATAGTCACCGCCAACTTCGTCAGCGGGGTGGTAGATGGTTGCAACATCCAGGCCTGGTACATCGATTTTTCGGGGATGCAGATTCTCCTGAATCATACGGGCTTTGTTCATCTGACGTTGGCGCACTTTCTCGACTGCAGCGAGCGAGGTGCTCATCGCATTGATTTCATGCGTCAGATAATTGAGCTCCATGCTGTGGAAGGTTTCCGACTGTGTTCCGAGTTCGCCCTGTCCAATGAGCTGGACGGTTTGCATTAACTGATCGAGGGGACGGGTGACAATGTAGGTCAGGGCCAGGTTGATCATGATCCCTGTGATGAAGGCGAGCACGATGAAGCCGGTGAGGCGGTTCAGCACTTCCGATAAGACATCACCGTACAGATTGTCTACGGTTTCAGAGACGGAGACCGTGATGCCTCCCTCACGGAATGTTCCGACCACAATCTCGGAATTATGGAAGTGGGTTAGTTTGCCTGGAGAACGGGCTGCCTGACGGATGGCTGTGATCAGTTCCTCTGATTGACCTGCGTCGGAGATGGCAGGGCGTTCCGGTTTTTCAAATGTAATTAAGATGTGATGTTCCGGAGCATGGATCTCCTGCATCTGGCGATGGATGGTATTGATATATTTCTGAATTTCGGTTCGTTCTTCCTGCTGCATTTCCAGAATGGTGGGGAGGATGGTGGCAGCTTCTTCTTCGAGAGCGATGCGTTTGTCATTCAGACGGGCTGCGAGATCGCGCTGGTAGGAGAAGAGTAGAAAAACGACCACAAATATCCCCAGAACCATATTCACGACCAGTAGAAGCTGGAAACGAATTGTTCGTTTTACGGGGGGCATTGGTGGGGGATTCATGTCGATCGCAGGTATTGACCTTGAGGCGGGCTGGGGTGAAGAAGTTATGAAAACCTACTCACTCTTTTAGTGTTGCGAGGAGTAAAACACAACAGTCTGTCTGGTTGAAGGTGCTGCTGTTGAGCTGTGATATAAGGTGGAATGAATATCTGAACAAATTCTCAATTTTATCGATAGTCATCTTTACAGTTCAAATTATTAAGGTATTTTCTTAATGAGATCTTAATATTCAGGCTGCGCTCTGCACCTGCATGGATTCCAAATCATTTCCCCCATTTTCCATGTTCAATGTCAGCATACATTGTTTTCCATCCGGATACGCGTCTGCGCGCTGGAAAGGACTTGTGTAATGCGTCTATCGTTTCTTCTGGTGTTTATGTTACTGATTTCCGTTTCGTCTGGTTGCAGCAGTCACGGTGCCGATATGCCCGAACTGGGGCAGGTGCATGGAAAGGTTACGCTGGATGGTCAGCCACTCTCTGGTGTGGATCTGCTGTTCGAGCCGGAAACGGGGCGCACTTCCCGGGCTACAACGAAAGAGGATGGAAGCTACTCAGCCCAATATCTGATTGATGAAGCCGGTGTCAAAGTGGGGCCCACTTTGGTGCGACTGGAGTGGGGTATTGACGCCAGCGGCCCTAAGATCCCGGCGAAATACGGGACAAAGAGTGAATTAAAACTGGATGTGCAACCGGGAGACAACGTGTTCGATATCGAAATGAAATCAAAGTAATGTTCGCGAAGAGACTGCTGCGTTCTCAATGAGTGGTATGCTTCGTTTCAGTGTTTTGAGATAAAGAGGAGCGTCGTCATGAGTCAGTCTGGAAGCTTGAGAAAACGTGGATTCACATTGATTGAACTGCTGGTGGTGATTGCCATTATAGCAATCCTGATCGCGCTGTTGCTGCCTGCGGTTCAGCAGGCACGTGAGGCAGCACGACGTTCGACCTGCAAAAACAGTATGAAGCAGATCGGACTGGCGATGCAGAACTATCACGATGTGCACAACACTTTTCCTCCGGGATATGTTACTAAAACGCACTGCAGTTCTGCTTCGGTCTGGTCTGGCTGCAATCAGGGAGAACTGGGTGTTTACGGCTGGGGGGCGTTTATACTGCCTTTTATCGATCAGGCTCCCTTGTACAATCTGCTCAATATTGGTGGTGTGACGCTGGATCAGAATCTGGCGAATGCCAGTACTCGACAGGCATTGCAGCAACCATTGGCTATTTTTCTCTGTCCCTCAGATCCGGGGCCGAGTCTTAACGACTACGTTTCCGGTACGAACAATTATAATTTTACGGTCACAGATGGAACGACACCCTATCAGATTGCCCGGTCCGATTACGTGATGGTGGCCAATGCCTGGGACAGTACGACGCCTCCCGTATATTCCGTTTCCTATGGCGCGGCGCATGGAATTGGATACGCGAATTCCCGGGTTCGTTTTCGGGATATCATTGATGGTAGCAGCAACACGATCCTGGTTGGCGAACGAGCTTACATTTATAAGAGTGCTAACAAGGTCGGCGGCGCCAATGTGATTGGCTTTTCCGGTTCGAATAATACTCAGAGCAGCAGTTATGCCCGCAAGGGAAATGGAATGGCGGTGCTGGGGCTGACGTATAACGGAATCAATGCGTTGGCGGGAGCCGAGCATGATGTGCGAGGATTCAGCAGTAATCATGTTGGTGGGGCGCATTTTGTTTTCTGCGATGGATCGGTGCATTTCCTGAGTGAGAACATCGATTACAAGAAGGGATCGGTGTCCACGGCCAATTATCTGCAGAACATCAATTCCACGTTTCAAAGGCTGGCGGTTCGAGATGATGGCCAGGTGGTTGGTGAATTCTAATTTCTGATTGCTCGATTACAGCGTGACTTGTGCTCTATTGAATTGACGGCAGGATCGCCAGGAAAACGACAAGGTAGAGCAGTATTCCTGCGATGATAGACCAGGTGATCTCGAAGTCAGTCAGTTCATCTGGTTTGCGATAGAGTAATCGAAGTATCGCAATTATGGGGAACAGGTAGAGCGAGTAGAAGGCCAGACTCGCAAAGATGAAGAGGTTCAAGTAGTTGGGGGTTGAGGTATTGTCCACATTCCCGAAGCGGATCAGCAGAACCATTGCGAGGGCAATCAGGGCCTGTAACCACAAGATACGCTGTAGAGTCATCACGCCTGTCCTTGACTCGGTGTTGCGAAGGGGAGGGGCGGTATAAACGATATCAAACTTCTGGTTTATACAGGTAATTCCAGGGTACGCGAAAGCCTGATCTGGAATCAGAGAGTGAAGCGGCTCTGGATTCGTGCTTGATAAAACGAAATCACCAGCAGGGGAATGGTTTCCCGCTGCTGGTGAGTGAATTGTGATCGTCTCTGGTTGAGATTAGTTTACCGAACCCTCTTTAGGCTGAGCGGCAACTTTCTTGACCGACTGCCACTGTTTGAACTGAGGGGAAGCAGTAAACTTATCAAAGTTGTCCAGTTCGCTCAGGTCGAGGTCTTCGTAGGCAAAACCGAATTTGCTGTTGAGAACATCAAGGTATTTGATGCTCGCATCGAACTGTCCCTGCATGACCGAAAGATTGATCAGGTGCAGGTAAGGCTGCAGCAGGTCTGGTTCGAGCTCAGACGCTTTACTGGCGTATTTTCCTGCGAGGTTGTGATCTCCCATTTCAATCAGCACTCCGGACCGTACTGAATAGAGGTAAGGATCGGTGGTTTTGATGGCAGCCGTCAGGCGATCGATGCTTTCGAGGGCCTGTTTGTATTGTTTGGTCATTGAGAAATAATCGATGCTGAGCAGTTCTGCAGCCGGGTCCTGTGGGTGATATTTCCGATAGGCGCCCAGTACAGACTGGTATTTTTTGTCGTTCTCAGTTTCGATCGTGTTCTGAGCCAGGAAGAGCAGGACGATTTTCTCGTTTTTGTACTCGTTCGGGAGTTGTGTGTATGTCTGGAATGGATCTGTTTTATCAGTTGCTGCTGTCAGGAAGTCATACCGCTTTTTCTGGTTAATGATCCGGCTCTTTTCCTGATCGCTGAGCTTATCTTTGACGTCCAGATGAGCTTTATAGATTTCGGGCAGGTAAAGTCGCTGCAGGGACTGGGAAATGAGTTCGCCTGTTGACAGGCTGTCGATGTCGACAATTTTCAGCTCACCGGAGGCCTGCTTTTCGATGATCAGGGCCTGGTAGTTCAATGTCCAGTCAGGACGCAGGAAGCGGAAAATGACTTTGAACTGGTTGTCTTCCTTACGCATCGCGAGGAAGCGGTAATCTGCTCCGCTGCCGACTTCGGCCAGAATCTCTGAATCAATCCCCTGATTATTTTCGGAGTAAGCGGTTTCCAGCTGCTTGCGGACCGGCTGAATGGCCTCTTTCACGGCTGGATTCTGTTCGTAGCCCCCCAACACCCGATTGATGAAGGTGGTCCAGTCAAACAGGGCGCGGAATTTGGCAGCGTCCTGCGAATAGGCGGTCTGCTGAATCTCCTTACCGAAAGCCTGCAATTCCTGAGGTGTCATGGGACCTGGGGCTGCTGACAGGTGTTCATGTGAGGCAAGGCTGGTTGCCAGGACGGTGATGGCGACGAGCAGGGACTGGAAAAAGGGGCGATTGATACGATGATCCGTCATGTCAATTCTCGATCTTCCTGATCTTATGGCTGATGTTGATGTATACTGATGTCTTGTCAGGTGTCACAAACAAAAAATATCATTTTTGATATCGTCTGATGTGTGCCCTGTAGCTTGACAGTTGTTTTAAAAATTGCGTAGTATGTGCGATTCCTGTCAGAAAGGTGGGTGGGAGTGATCCCGGTGCGCTCACTGAATGATATAAATGCTGTCAATATGCAGTAAGTTGTTTTACTAATACAGTTTAAGTTAAGTCAGGTGTTTTAAGGCGGTCTGATTCATGGCAGTTCCAAAAAGACGGATGTCAAAATCCAACTCTCGTAAGAGACGCAGTCACAATGGTGTAAAGGCTAGCAAGCCTACCTATTGTCCCCAATGTGGTACCGCGTCCCCTTCTCATGCCATTTGCCCTCACTGTGGTTTCTATCAGGGGCGAACCATCGTTGATACTGAGGACTAAGCACCCATGCGGATTGCACTGGATGCAATGGGGGGAGATTTTGCCCCTGAACCGAACATAAAGGGAGCGATCGACGCATTGCAGGCGGAACCCGCTCTGGAAGTGGTGCTGGTGGGTCCGCAGGATCTTCTTGAATCACAGATTGAGGCTTCCGGTTACAGCGGAGATCGTCTGTCGATCGTGCATGCCAGTCAGGTGGTGGGGATGGAAGAAAAACCCACCGAAGCCATGCGGCAAAAGCCTGACAGCTCTATCTCGGTCTGCTGGAAACTGATGGCGGCGCACGAAGTGGATGCGGTTGTCAGTGCAGGCAATACCGGTGCGGTAGTCGCATCCGGTTTGAAGACGCGGCTCTTTCTCAAAGAAGTCAAGCGTCCCGGGATTGCCGTCACGCTGCCAACTGTTGCTGGTCACGCTGTTCTGATGGACGTTGGGGCAAACCCTTCTGCTCGTCCGGCGCACCTGTATCAGTATGCAGTCATGGGCGAGATCTATGCACGCGAAGTGCTGGGCGTCGCATCACCCAAAGTTGGTCTGATCAATATCGGCAGTGAAGACGTTAAGGGGAACGATCTTTATCGTGATACCTATCGTCTGCTGAACGACAGCCCGCTTAAAGAGAGCTTCGTGGGTAACGTCGAAGGACGGGGCTTGTACCAGGGCGAGGCCGATGTTCTGATCTGTGAAGGTTTTGTCGGAAATGTTGTGCTCAAGGTCAGTGAAGGTATGGCCGAGTTTCTGATGAAGGAAGCGTCGCAGCAGATTCTGGGGAGCCTCGACAAGGAGAAAGGGCAGGCATTGCAGGCGTTTCAGGAGATGGCCAAGCGATTCCGCTATCATGAGACTGGCGGAGCTCCGCTGCTGGGAATTGACGGGATCTGCATTATCTGTCATGGTTCCAGCGACGCCCACTCTATCACGAATGCCTTGAAAGGAAGTATCATGTTCAAGGATCGTGGCATCAATTCCCAGATCGCCGAACACCTGGCTCAAAAGCCGGTAGCTTAATATAGCGGCGTCATAACTAGATCAGCGCAAGTTCAATTTAGAGGGATCGACCCGTGAGCAGAATCGCCTTTTTGTTTCCCGGACAGGGTGCTCAACATGTAGGTATGGGTAAGACCATCGTCGAGAAATATCCGGCGGCGAAAGAGCTGTTTGATCGCGCTGCAGATATTCTTCAGTATGATCTGGCAAAGCTCTGCTTCGAAGGGCCAAGCGAGGAACTGGACTCTACGGTCATCAGTCAGCCTGCTCTGTTTGTGACCAGTCTGGCGGCTCTGGAAATGCTGCGGGCAGATTCTCCCGATAAGGTTCTGGCGTGCGAAATGACAGCCGGATTGAGCCTGGGGGAATATACGGCTCTGGTGTTTGCCGGTGCGATGAGTTTCGAGGATGGCCTGCGGGTCGTTCAGCGTCGCGGTGAAGCCATGCAGGCTGCTGCGGATGCCAACCCTTCCGGTATGGTCAGCATTCTGTTGCTGGACCGGGATAAGGTGGCAGAAATCTGTGAGGCGGCGTCTTCCGCTGGAAGGATCTGGATCGCCAATTACCTGTGTCCGGGTAATATTGTCTTGTCAGGTGAAAACAGCGCCTGCGAGCGGGCGGCGGAACTGGCTGAACAGGAAGGTGGGCGTGCGATTCCCCTGGCGGTGGCTGGTGCGTTTCATACAGAAATCATGAAGCCGGCTGACAGTAAGCTGTCTGAAGCACTGGCAGGGGTCGGGCTGAAAAAGCCGGAAATTCCCGTGATTTCCAACGTGGACGCTAAAACTCATGAAGATCCGGATGAGATTCGCGAATTACTGATTCGTCAGGTTCTCAGTCCTGTGCTTTGGGAGGATTCAATCCGCGCCATGCTGGATGCGGGGTTTGATGAGTTCTATGAAATCGGTCCTGGGAAAGTTCTCAAGGGGCTGATGAAGCGTATTGATCGCAAGATTTCCTGTGAGACGGTTAACGATTCATAGGAAATCCGGGGCGAAAGTGCCTCAGATGCGAAAGTGCATGCAAAAGGGCAGTAGTGAGTTCCGGTTCATCTGTCTGAAAAATTCAGAGCTTGATCTATTCTATCGATCTGTGCTACAACAACTTACGAGGCTCCGACAGGGAAATTCTATCAGAAGGCAAAATCAGCAGTTCTCGGGCTGGTAAAGTTGGTCGAGGCTGATTATGAGAGAACTCTGGTGGAGTAGACAAGACTCATAATTCTTGTCGCATTTTAAGGTTTACATAAATCGGGAAACTGGATATATCATCGCTACAACTGTTGGTGAATCCATACAAGTTGATATGGTAAAGATGTTTCCAGCCATACAAAAAGTAAAAACTATCACTAAGACGGTGAAGGAGAAGAAGCGTGTCAATTGAAGAAAAAGTGGTTGGTATCGTAAGCGAGCAGTTAGGCCATCCTAAAGAAGACATCACTCTGGACAGCAAATTTATCGACGACCTGAAGGCTGATTCGCTCGACATTGTCGAACTGGTAATGGAATTCGAAGATGAATTCGATGTCACCATTCCTGACGATGATTATGACAAAATCAAAACCGTTGGTGATGTGGTTGGCTATATCACTGAAAAAGCCAGCTGATTAAATACGCGTTAATCAGACAAAAACCACAAGCGTTTTGAATCTACAGGGTCCTGTCTTTTCATTGTAGGAAGTGTTCTCGGATGCGCAGGAGAGTCGTCGTTACCGGAGTTTCTGTCGTAACGGCTCTGGGTTTAGATGTCTCAGAGTTTTGGGACAAGTTGTGCGCTGGTAAAAGCGGTATCGGTCCCCTCGAACGTTTTGACTGCTCCGACTACAAAGTCCGTTTTGGCGGCGAAATCAAGGATTTCAACGCAGCCGATTATACGAATCTTTCTTCAAAAGATCTGAAGCGAGTTGATCGCTTCGTCCAGTTTGGTCTGGTTGGGGCGCATATTGCCTACCGCCAGGCACAGCTGGAAGGATTTGAGGGAGATCCTTATCGCAGAGGCGTCCTGATTGGCAGTGGTATCGGCGGTTTGAATGAAATTGAAAACCAGCACGATAAGCTCTACAACCAGGGGCCGGCGCGAGTATCGCCTTTCATGATCCCCAAGCTGATGGTCAACGCTGCCAGCGGGAATATTTCAGTTGCATATGAGCTGAAAGGTCCCAACAGTGCTGTGGCGACTGCTTGTGCTTCGGCGACGAATGCGATCGGCGATGCCTATAAGCTGATTCAAAATGATGTGGCTGATATCATGGTGACTGGCGGCAGCGAAGCGGCAGTTACCCCGATGGGGCTTTCCGGCTTTGCCCGGATGAACGCTCTGTCCACACGGAATGATGATCCCCAGGCAGCCAGTCGTCCTTTCGATCGTGATCGCGACGGGTTCGTGATGGCGGAAGGTGCCGGCATCGTCGTTCTGGAAGAGTATGAACACGCTAAGAAACGGGGTGTACCGATTCTGGCTGAGGTGGTCGGTTATGGTATGTCTGCTGATGGCACGCACATGACGGCTCCCGATCCGGAAGGTCGTGGTGCAGCCCGTGCCATGCTGCATGCAATCAAGGACGCAGGGCTCAACCCGGAGGACATTGATTACATCAATACGCATGGTACAAGTACTCCGCTGGGTGATGTTGCAGAAACCGTGGCCATCAACACCGTTTTCGGTTCGCACGTCAAGTCGATGCCCGTTTCCAGTACGAAGGGGCATCTGGGGCACCTGCTGGGGGCTTCTGGTGGTGTCGAGTTCGTGGTGGGTGTCAAGGCCCTGATGGAGCAGGTTGCACCACCTACGATCAACCTGGACAATCCAGACGAGCAGTGCAATCTCGATTATGTTCCCAATGAGCCGCGCGAAATGAAACTCGAACGGGTCATGAAGAACAGCTTCGGCTTCGGTGGGCACAACGCCTGTCTGATTATGCAGAAAGCCCCATAATTCCGGGGTTTGTTCTGCTGCCGGGTGTGTGCTCGTGTGTATATCTCCCTGGTGCTCGATGGGCATCCTGCTGCTCCCGGGGAGATTTCCCGGATAATTATTGATCTGGCAGTCGCGTCAGGCTTGAAAATCGCGCCTTGATTGTCTTGACTATCTCCTGTTGCCGGTACATTACTGGGTCAGAATAGTGTATGAATGTCTGCTTTCGTGGTTGAGCTGGGTTCAAGTCCAAAGCAGTCGCTCATCAGTTGGTCTCGGCGTCCTGAAAATCAGCAGTATCAATCCCGGTATGAGGGTTTTTAGTGCTGAGGCAGGCAAAAGTCTTGTCTGGACCGGATTATCCTCTACGATGAAGTTACATTATTCACAAGCAGCCGGCATATTCGATTAGCGGGACTTTCAAAAGAGATTCAAATGAATACAGAATCACGACGTCGAATTCTGATTACCGGGATGGGGATTCTCAGCCCGATCGGAATTGGAACAGAAGCGTTTCAGGCCAGCCTGATGTCGGGGACTTCGGGCATTAAAAAATCAGAGCTGTATGAGTTTCTGGCAGCGCCAGACTGCTGCGTGGCTGAAGTCGCCGATTTCAATGACAGTACAATCAAAAAAGAGTATCTGAAGCAGCAGCGCAGAAGCCTCAAAGTGATGTGCCGCGAAATCCAGCTGGGAGTTGCTTCTGCGAATCTGGCGATGGATGATTCAGGGATTGACCTGGAAGCCGTCGACAGTGAACGTTTCGGGATTGAGTTTGGTGCGAACCTGATGCTCAGCCCTCCTGAAGTGCTTTACTCGGCCTGTATGGCCAGCACCGAAGGCACTGAGTTCCAGTACGAAAGATGGGGGTCAGACGGGCTTCCCAAGATGGAGCCGCTCTGGCTGTTGAAATATCTGCCGAACATGCCGGCCTGTCACATCGGAATCGTGATGGATGCCCGCGGTCCCAGTAACTCGATCACACAGGCTGAAGCGTCTGGGAATCTGGTGCTGGGTGAAGCTCAGCGGATCATCGAGCGTGACTGGGCAGATGTCATGGTCGCTGGTGTGACTGGGACCCGGATACATGAAGTCAAATCGATCCACGCGAAGATGTGGGATGAACTGGCTGACTCTCCAGCAGATTTTTCTAAGCGTTCTCGTCCTTTTGATAAGGCACGCAATGGTCAGGTCGTGGGTGAAGCAGCCTGCTCCCTGTTGCTGGAAGAGAAGTCTCATGCTGAGAGGCGTGGGGCCAAGGTCTGGGGTGAACTGCTGGGGACTGGTGCTTCCTGTGTTGTTGGCCGGGATGGTATTCCCGATACCCGGACTTCGATTGCCAATGCCATTAAACTCGCGTTTAAGCGAGCTGGTGTCGAAGCAGGAGATATTGGTCATATCAATGCCCACGGTTTGGGTGATACCAAGCTGGATGTCGAAGAGTACCAGGCGATCTGTGACATCTTTGGTGACAAGGCGACAGAAATTCCGGTTACTGCCCTAAAGAGTTACTTCGGAAATTCCGGTTCTGCTTGTGGAATCGTGGAAGCCAGTGGTTCACTTGTGGGGCTGAAGCAGGGAGTGATTCCAGCGACATTAAACTACGAAACTCAGGATGCAGATTGTCCGTTGAATGTCGTTCGAAATGAACCGCAGCCGACCGACAATAAGCTGTTCCTGAAGATCAGTACCACGACTTTCGGCCAGGCCAGTGCCTCGGTTGTCTGTGGTGTCTGAACTTGAATCAATCATTGAAAAAGCCCCGCCAGGATGATCCTGGCGGGGCTTTTTTTATTGTCTTCTCAGGGGAAATCAGAATTTCTTGAGTGCGTACTGTGCACCGCGGTAGGCGGACAGGTTGCGCATGCCGGTATTCAGTGACTGCTGGAAGTTCTGGGTGGCGGTTGCTGTGTCGCCGGCCAGCAGGGCTTTTTGTCCGATGAAGTAGTGTGCTTCACAGGTTTGTGCTTTAGCGCGTTGCGGGTCCTTCTGGTCAATAGATTTGAGCAGGTCTGCTTCGGTCACGCCGCCCATCAGATATGCGGTGAGCATGTCGACCGAGTCGCGCGCTTCGGGTTTCTCGGCGAGGACTGTCTGGAATTTTGCGTCCGCTTCTGCTTTCTGGTTGTTGCGGACCATGGCCAGGTAGACCCAGGGGTTGAGGACCTTCATCTGATCCTGTGCCAGTTGAGTGGCCTGGTTGAACTGGGTCAGGGCTTCGTTGTAATTCTGGTTGAAGAAGTAGGAGAAGCCCAGGTCGGAGTGCAGGGCGGGGTTCTGTGGGTCGAGTTGCACAGCGCGGGTCTGGTCCTGTATGGCTTCGGCGATTTTCCCTTGCAGCAGGCGGGCTTCCCCACGCATTCCCAGTACAAAAGGCTGTTCAGGGGCGATCGAGAGGGACTTGCTCAGGTCTGCTTCTGCAGTGTCGGGTTTGCCCCCTTCCAGGTAGGCGAAGCCGCGGTTGGTGATGGCGTGGTGATAGTTGGGGTCGAGCTGAATTGCCCGGGAGAAGTCATTGATTGCTTCCTGGAGCTTTCCCTGCTGCTGGTAGAACATCGCCCGGTTATTGTAGACCACGGGGGAATTGGGTTGTTTTTCGATGACCTGATTGAAGCTGGCCAGTGCCTGATCGTTTTCACCTGCCAGGGCGTAAGCGTCGGGCAGCGCGAGCAGGGCGGCGAAATGGTTTGGTGAGAGTTTGATGGTTTCTGAGAAGTCCTGTGCCGCTTCGCGGGGCTTGTTCAGAGGAAGATAAATCATGCCTCGCTGATAATGGAAGTTGGCGCGTTCCTCGGTGCTCAGGTTGGGGCGAGCCAGGACCTGGTTGGCCACATTCAGTGCTGTCTCGGCATGGCTTTTCTTGTTTTCCATGACGGCCAGGTTCATCATGCCGTACAGGTAGGGCAGGTAGTAATTGATGTTCTGGTTCTGGCTGTAGCGAATGGCTTCACGGGCATCACTGACACCTTCCCGGATCGTCTGGGTGTTTCCCTGTTCCCGACCTGATTCCACGCGGGCGCTGGCACGCAGGTAGTAGGCCACATGGTCGTCAGGCTTCTGCTGCAGCACCTGTGAGGCGAGTTGGACGGACTTGTTGTAGTCGCCCTGCTGCTGGGCCTGATCGGCCTGCATTTTCAGTTGAGCGAGTGGGTCGTTGGTGGTGGCGGTTGGTTGGGCTGCCGCGGCGAGGGGAAGCCCCAGGCAGAGGATCAGTGCAGGCAGTAAGCGAGCCATGGATGAGTTGTCCTTATTGAATTTCAGGCTTGATATTCAGATACTACAAACCCGGATCCGCAGAAAAAGGGTCGACGAATCCGGGAGTTCTCCTATGATACTATGATAGTTTGACGTTTTGATGGAGATCAATTTCCGGCCATCCCCGGGATTTCGGAAAAATGGACGTATGACGTCCCTGATCCAGGATTTGGAAATTGTATCTGTGTGGTCTGGCCGATTGAACACTGATTCGCTGACTTTCTGGTAAGCGGAAGCGCTGAAGTTAAGTCGTTGTGAAATAGTTGCCTGCGGTGCTTGACATCTGAACGCGCGAAGATTAATTTCTCAGAGTAGAGCATTAACCATGGTGCTCTATGCGCAATGGTTTTGCATACTGATGTTCAGTAGGCATTGTGTTTGCAAGGGGTGACATGCCAGTTTGGCTGTTTGTTTCTTTGTGATGAATCGGCATTCGTAAACTCGAATGGAGTCCTCTCATATGTAGGCTGGTTGGAACTCGAGCATTTGCTCACCAATCCGATTGTCGCGTTTGCTGCATTGAAAAATGCCAATCGCGGCTATGCCTGACTACCGTTTCTGCGGTGGTACGGGTAGTCATAAAGTGGGCATGTTCCCGCTTTTTTTTGTTAATGGCCTGGCCATAAACCAGTTGAGTCCTCAGGGCTCAGTTGATAACAGATAGAAATATGACCGACAGCGGTCTTGTTTGAGTAGTTTTCGAGTCAGTTGAATTATCAACTGTCGAATGAAGGAAACACATTATGGACGGTAAGGAAGTTCTCCGAATTGTTGATGCGATTCAACGCGATAAGAGCATCGATAAAGAGATCGTGTTCAGCGGGATTGAGCAGGCGATCCTGTCAGCGGCCCGCCGACACTTTGGGGATGATCAGGAATTGACGGTCGACATCGATCGTGAATCAGGCGAGCCAACCGTCTATTGTAATCAGGAACAGCTGGCACAGGACATCCTGGGAGAAATCCTGGGACGTGTGGCAGCCCAGACGGCTAAGCAGGTGATGATTCAGAAGATCCGTGAAGCAGAACGCGATACGGTATTTGATGAATACATGGAGATGCAGTACCAGTCCGTTTCCGGGACAGTGTCCCGGGTGGAAGGTGGCGCGGTACTGATTAACCTGGGGAAAATCGAAGGTATTCTGCCGCGTGGCGAGCAGATTCCCGGCGAATCATTCCGTGTAAATGACCGTGTGCGGGCGATCGTTCTGGATGTCCGTAAGGCGGGCAGCCGGGTGAAAGTGATTCTTTCGCGAACTCATCCTGACATGGTGCGTCGTCTGTTTGAACTGGAAATTCCGGAAGTGGCCGATCGGATTATTGATGTTCGGTCGCTGGCACGCGAAGCGGGTTATCGCTCGAAGGTCGCCGTCTCCTGTATCGACAGCAGCATTGACTGTGTCGGTGCTTGTGTGGGGATGCGTGGTGCCCGGATTAAAAATATTGTTGATGAACTGGCGGGCGAACGAATTGATATCGTCCGCTGGAACGATTCGCTGCAGGTACTGGTGCCTAATTCACTGCAACCTGCAGAGGTAGAAGATGTGATCCTCTGTCCGATGCTGGGCCGGGTGATCGTGCTGGTGCGAGATGATCAGTTGCCTCTGGCTATTGGCCGCAAGGGGCAAAATGTGCGTCTGGCATCGAAGCTGGTTGGCTGGGACATTGAAGTCATGACTCAGACCGAACTGGACGAGCAGCTTGATAAAACCGTGGAAGCCTTTTCCTCGATTCCGGGAGTCTCTGAAGAGCTGGCTGAAAGCCTGGTCTCTCAGGGCTTCTTCAGTTACTACGATCTGTCAGTGATTGAGCCGGATCAGCTGGCCGAACTGGGCGGTCTGACCGCCGAGCAGTGCGAGCAGATTGTCGAGGTTGCCGATCGTGAAAGCGAGCGGGTGGAAGCGGAAGAAGAAGCAATGAAACACGCGCAGCAGAATCAGCCGGCGGCAAAGGCACCGGCTGCACCTGCTCCGGGACTGTCCGATGTGGCAGCTACCTCGGAGTCGGAAGAAGCAGCTGCGCCTGTTGTTGAAGAGAGTGCAGCAGAGACTGAAACTGCTGAGTCTGAAGAAACTGCAACCGAGTCGGAACCAGTAGAGGAGCCGTCGGTTGCAGAAACTCAGACAGAAGAAACGACCGATTCTGAAGATGTGTCGAGTTCCACGGAAGAGCCTTTGCAGGTGGAAAGCGAAGCGGAAGAGTCGACAGAAAAGCAGGAATAAATCGTTTTATTACGAGTAAGTGTCAAGAGGCGCATGCCTCAACTGGCAGGGTGCCGGGGCTGAGAAAGCCTGCAGGCAAGTTGCCGATTTGTTCACGGGAGAAGGGCTGTTGAAGATTCGTATTTTTGCTCTTGCAAAAGAGTTGGGAATGGACAGCAAGGTGCTGATCGATGAATGTAACAAGGCGGGGGTGAAGCTCAAAAACTCCGCTTTGGCCAGCATCACGCCCGAGGAGCGCGATATCGTGATTGATTACCTCCAGAAGCAGGATCAGCCTGCTGAAGGAGCCAGTGATCAGACCGAACAGGCTGCGATGGCCCCCCAAAGGGAGCCTCAGAAGATGCGGACGATCAAAGCGATGACCTCGCGTCCTCAGCCATCCCGATCCTCTCAGAAAGCACGCACCGAAGAAGAGAAGCCGGAACTAGAAGAGGAAGTGTCTTCCGCTGATGTTGAGCAGACGGAAGACGCGACTGAAGCAGCAGTTGCTGAGCAGGCTGCTTCGGAAACAGATATTCCTTCTCAAGAGGTTTCAGAGCCTGTAGCTACCGAAGAACAGGTGGAAGAAGCTCCGAAATCCAAAGACGAAACTAAACCTGAAACCGATCAGGGAATGAGCCGTGATGATTATGTTCCGGCAGGGGGCGCGCCGACCTCCAGTATCCGCGAGATGAAACCGATTGGTTCTCCGCGGTCTTCCAAACCCCAGTCCAAATCGAAGAAAAATACTGCATTACCTTCCGTTGCTGCTCCACCGGCCTACAAACAGCCCGTGATTCCCAAGCAGAAGAAAAAAGAAGAGAAGGCGCAGAAGCCTGAGGTGCGTTTGACAGCAGATATCCTGGAACAAAAAAGTCCTCTGGCAGCACATCTGGCTCAGCATTCAGAGCAGAAGAAACGCGACAAAGATCGCGACGTGCAGGACGATGATTCGAAACAGCGTCGGGGCAGCCTGAGCCTGGTTGAGGCTCGAAAACAGCGTCGCGAGCAGCGTAAAGAAGGTCGCAGAGGTTTTAATACCGAAGGTGGCGAACAGCAGGACGTCGTCGGTCGTCGGCCTCGCCGGTCCAGGCGTAAGCATGATTCTTCCAATATCGTTCACAAGACAGAGGCTGAAGTGGAACTGCCAATGACAGTGCGGAGTCTCTCGGAAGCGATGGGACGTCCGGCAAAAACAATCATGTCGATCATGTTCAAAGAATTCGGTGAGATGGTCACCATCAATCAGATAATCGAAGAGGACACTGCTCTGGCCGTCGCCATGGAACTGGGCGTGGATCTGACATTCAAGAAGCAGAAAGGTGCTCTGGAACTGGTTGAGGAGATCGTGGAGCAGGAAGATGCTGCCGAAGATCTCGTCACACGTCCTCCGATCATCACCGTACTCGGTCACGTGGACCATGGTAAGACGACTCTGGTTGATACCTTGCGTAATTCCAAGGTTGTGGAAGGTGAAGCCGGTGGGATTACCCAGCACATCGCCGCTTACCAGGTTGAATATAATGGCCATAAACTGACGTTTGTTGATACTCCTGGTCACGCGGCATTCAGTGAAATGCGATCCCGTGGGGCTAACGTAACCGATATGGTTGTCCTGGTTGTTGCTGCAGACGACGGTGTGATGCCTCAGACTGCAGAAAGTATCAGTCATGTGAAAGCCTCGGAAGTTCCGATGGTCGTGGCGATGAATAAAATCGACCTGCCTGACATTAACGAACAGAAAGTGCTGCAGGAACTGACAGCACAGAATGTATTGCCCGCAGAGTGGGGTGGTGAAACAGAAGTCGTGCGTGTTTCCGCACTCAAGGGGACCGGCCTGGATAACCTGCTCGAAACCCTGCTATTGACCGCTGAACTGCATGAACTCAAAGCCAATCCCAATCGACCGGCTGTCGGGGTCTGTCTGGAAGGTTTCCGCGACGAAGGTCGTGGTTCAGTCGCCTGGTTGATCGTTCAGAAGGGTACCCTGCGGATCGGCGATGCCGTGATCTGCGGTAAATCCTATGGTTATATCCGTGCGATGTATGATGACCAGGATCAGCAGATTGAAGAGGCTCCACCATCCACTCCAATCAAGGTGACAGGTCTGGATTCAGTGCCTGGTGCTGGTGACCACTTTGTGGTTGTGGGCGATATCGAACAGGCCCGTGAACTGGCTGAAGAGCGTCGCCACGAAGGTCGAACCGATGTTCTGTCGCGTCATAGCGGTGGACCTCGAACGCTGGATGACATTCTGGGGTCGGCCCGTGAAGGTGCGATCCAGGATCTGCCGCTGATTATCAAAGCAGATACGCCTGGTTCACTGGAAGCAATTCGCAGCGAAATCAACAAGTTTGAGCATCCGGAAGTCCGGGTGAAAATCCTGCACGAAGGTATTGGCGGTGTGAACGAGAGTGATGTCTATCTCGCAACCGCTTCCAATGCGATTATCATCGCCTTCCATGTGGTTGCTGAAGACCGGGCGATGAGCCTGGCAACTCAGGAAGATGTCGAGATCCGTCGCTACAGCATCATCTATGAAGTTGTGGATGATATCCGGGCTGCACTGGAAGGCCTGCTGCGACCTGAACTGGTGCAGGAACAGACGGGGCGGGCACTCGTACTGCAGACATTCTCGATCAGCCGCTTTGGAAAGATCGCCGGTTGCCGGATTCTCAATGGAACCATCAACCGCAATGACCGGGTGCATTTGATCCGGGATCAGAAAATTCTGAATCAGTATCCGATTGCGTCGCTGAAGCGTGAGAAAGATGATGTCAAGGAGGTTCGGGAAGGCATGGAGTGCGGTATTCTCTTGTCCGGTTTCAATGACATTAAAGAGGGAGACCTGCTGGAAGCATTCCGGATTAACGAAGTCAAACGAACTCTGGATTCGAGCTCATAAGCAGCTGCGATCAGACAGGGAATGCAGGCGAGAACTGAATGACATCACGTCGACTAGCAAAAATCGCTCAGGCGATAAAAGAAACGGTAAGTACAACGGTCCTGTTTCAGCTGCGCGATCCTCGGATCAGCAATGTGACAGTATTACACGTTGAAGTTGCACCTGATGTGCAGTCAGCCAAGGTCTATATTTCGATCATGGGAGATGAGCGGACAAAAGCACTCTGTATGCATGGACTGGAGTCGGCCCGCGGGTTCATCCAGTCCAAAATTGCAGATCGCATTCAGACCCGCTACACGCCGGTGATCAAGTTTGTCCAGGACACTGCCGTCAAAGATACCATGGATACGCTTCGTATTCTGGATGAGTTACAACACGAGAGAGAACAGGAAGAGGCCACACAGCATCTTTCTTCTGAAGAAGATGGTCCTCTTGAAGAGGCGCCACCGGAAGATTGAGGGACAGCGTTGATGTGAGTAAGCACAGACGCTGTTTTCATATTCATTCCTTTTGAAATAACTCAAATATTACGCAGACAGATATGGTTGCTAAAAAAATATCGACGTCGGATAAACAGGCGATTTGCAAAAAGTTGATGACGCTCCTGAAGAAGCGGTATTCAGCAACATTACCCAAATACGACCGTCCTGTCCTGGAAACGATCCTGCACGGCATCTGTCTTGAGAATACAACGAACGAGCTGGCAGATCAGGTGCTGGAAGATCTGCTCGACGGGTTCCATGATCTGAACGAGATTCGGGTCAGCACCATTTCCGAACTGGAACCGGTCTTTGCTTCTGTGGGTGATGCGGAGTGGCGTTCGTATCGAATCCGCTCGGTACTGCAGTATGTCTTCGATAAGGAATTCTGTTTTGACCTGGAAGGGATGCGTAAGAAGACCCTGGAACAGGCTCAGAAACAGTTGACCCGCATGAAGGCTCTGACGCCATTTGTGCTGAATCATACGTTACAGGTGGTGCTGGGCAGTCACCTGGTCCCGGCAGATGAGAAGATCCTGAATGCCAGCAAATGGCTGGGCCTGCTGCCTGCGGATGAGAGTATTGAGACTGCCAGTGACAGCCTGAAATCAACCGCGCGGAAATCGGATGCTCCTCTGTTGAGTCACCTGCTGCGTTGTCTGGCCACCGATGAAGAACTGCAGGCTGATTTTAATCTGGATAAGAATCCGCTGCCCGAGGATGGCGTGGATCTGATGGATGCTCCCAGTCGGCTGGAAGATCTGTTTGCCAATCCGCTGTCGAAGCAGAAAAAGAAGACAGTGAAGAAAAAGAAGGCTGCTGTCAAAGGCAAGAAGGCGGTCACCAAAGTCAAAAAGAAGGTTCCAGCCAAAAAGACCAAGTCAGTTAAAAAGGCTGTGAAGAAAACGGCTGCCAAGACCTCAGCGACAAAAAAGACCACCAAAAAGAAGGTGCCGAAGAAGTCTTCGTCGACTAAAAAATAGAGCTGCTTTACTCTGACGCTTTTGAGTTTCTGCTGTTTTGTACCGCTACCGCTTCCCCTCTTCACATGGACGGTATGCGTATTCTTTTAGAGTCCCAGCTGAAAAAACGGGATTCCGGCAAAAGCAGGCTTGGAGAAGATAGTGAAAACGCGTTACAATGGATGCACGCATTGATTGTATCTGCTGATGCTGTCACTGTTTTCCACAGCCCGAATCAGGGCTGTCTGTGGCGTTTCCTGTAGCTGATCCGCTCGGGCTGACTGATGTCCGACGAATACCGGTTGGGGAATGCACTCGAGAGTAAATGAAATCTCTGTTTTTAATGGAGTTCAAATTATGAGTCGGTCTATCAAAATGCCAGTCTGTGGCTGGCTGTTCCTGCCCGCCGTTTTGCTTCTTCTCATTCCAGCGGCGCTTACGGCAGAGATGCCCGGGAAGAAGGGAGATGAACCAGCTCAAAAGCAGGCCTCGCCTAAAGTGATCACTCTGGAAGAGGGCATTGCGGATGATGTGACGCTCCCCTTTGTGCCTGCCAAGCCTCGTTCGAAAACCGAGCAGAAAAAGATTGATTCCGCCGCCTGGTATATGACAGGGCGGATGCGCGAAGCACGCAACGATTTCGTCGGAGCGTATGAAGCGTATAAGCTGGCGATGGAAGACAATCCGAATTCACTCGAAATTTACCGGGTACTGATTCGTCTGGCCTCCGGACTGGATAAAACAGACGAAGCCATTCAATATGCCCAGAAAGCCGTCGAGCTCGATCCGGGTGATTATGAGCTGATGCGGAAACTGGGGCTGCATATGGCTGGTCAGGGCCGTTTTGAAGAAGCGGTCAACTTTCTGGAGAAGGCTTCCGAGTCTCCCGCGATCGATAAGAAGTCTGGTGTCTACGTCATAATCAAACACGATCAGGCCAATCTGTATGAACGTCTGGGGAAAAAGGAAGAAGCGGCCCAGTGCTGGGAAGTCGTATTTAAGGCGCTGACCAAGCCGGATGATTATACGTTCGAATTCAATACCCGGGCTCAACTTGAAGCCAAGCAGGGCAAGCTTTTCGAGCGGATTGGTCAGTCATTTCTGGAGACCGATCGTCTGAAACTGGCTGTGGAAGCTTTTAACAAAGCAGCAGAATCACAGAAGGGGCGTCCCGGGATTCTCAAGTATCACCTGGCGCAGGTCTACTATCGTTCGAAACAGTATCAGCAGGCACTCGACTCACTGCAGTCTTATTTCGATGAACAGCTGCAATCGAAAGGACGCAAGGCTTATGAGTTCCTCGGAGAAATTCTGGTGGCTTTGAATCAGTCAGACGAACTGATTCCCCGTCTGGAAAAACTGGCTGAAAAAGACAAGTATAACCGGACCCTGCACTATTACCTGGCTGAGCAGTATGGAGAGGCCGGACGATTCGATGACGCCGAAAAGACTTACAAGGCATCAATCGGAGAATCATCAGACATCGAGGGGCTGGCAGGTCTCTTGAGGCTTTATGAAAAGAATCAGAAATACGAACAACTGATTACAACCCTCTCTGAAATCGTGCAGTCCGGTGAAGGAATCCGCAAAATTCAGCCGGACCTGCAGCGGATGTCTGAGGACAAGAAGCTGGTAAATGCCCTGGTCGCAGAAGCACAAAAACAAAAAAAGAAAGATCCGCCGGGAGTCGATGTCTTTTCGGCATTCATCATTGCCAAACTGGCGGCCGAAGCGGGTGACAACAAGGCTGCTGGAGAATTTTACGAGTACGCCATTGATGCAGCAGGGAAACACGCTAAACCCCAGATCCGTGGTAACTGGACGCTGTTGATTCTGCAGGAGTACAGCACTTTACTGCGCGAGGAAGGGAAGTACGGCGAACTGTCTGACCTGTTGCGGAAAGCGGTTGAGAATCCTTTGCTGGCACCGCAGCGAATTAACCTGATGTCGTTTCTGGCTGACGCACTGGAGCGGAATGGAGAGACTGAAGCGGCCCTCAAAGTCAACGAGGAAGCACGCCAGGCTGCTCCGCGATTTCCGATGCTCGACTATCAGCATGCCTGGATCTACTACCATGCACATGACTGGGATAATGCAATCGAGCAGATTCAGAGCTTCATGAAAAAATATCCTCAGCAGCAAGACCGGATCTATGAGGTCAAGATGATGCTCTCAAACAGTTATGTTCAGAAGGGGGACATCGCCAAAGGTGAGAAAGTGCTTGAGGAGATGCTCGCAGAAGATCCGAGCAGTCCCTCGATCAACAACGATCTGGGATATCTCTATGCAGACCAGGGAAAGAACCTGGAGAAGGCGGAAAAGATGATCCGGATTGCTCTGAAGTCGGAACCAGACAACATGGCTTACCTCGACAGTATGGGCTGGGTGCTGTTCAAGCTGAAGAAGTACGAAGAGGCCGTGGGATATCTGGAAAAGGCCAGCAAACTTCCCGGAGGGGGAGACAGTACGATCCTGGACCATTTGGCAGATTGCTACCATAAGTTGAATAAGAACGAGCAGGCTGCTGAACTCTGGAAAAAAGCTCTGGAAGCAGCCCGGAAAGCAACTCCTCCTGACACCAAACTGATTGATCAGATCCAGCAAAAACTGAGTCAGTGATCGATTTCAATCCCCTGTGAGTTTTTGTACTATTGGCACAAATCCATTCCATGCTGCGTGATTTCCGCGCAGACATCTTCCACCTATATTGAGTTAAGCGAAATACATCCATGGCAGGTCATTCACACTGGGCTAATATCGCCGCCAAGAAAGGGGTGGTAGATAAAAAGCGAGGGAAACTCTTTGGCAAATTAAGTCGCGCTATCATCGTGGCTGCTCAGCATGGGGGTGGGGATCCGGTAATGAACCTGGCCCTGCGTTATGCGATCGATAAAGCCCGCAAGGCCAGTATGCCTAAGGAGAACATCGACCGGGCTGTCAAAAAAGGCTGCGGCGAACTCTCCGGAGAGAATTTTGAAGAACTGGTTTATGAAGGCTATGGTTCAGCCGGTGTCGCCGTGCTGTGTGATATTCTGACTGAAAACCGCAACCGGACGGCAGGGGAAGTTCGAAAAATCTTCGAAGTACACGGCGGTAATCTGGGCAGCACTGGTTGTGTTGCCTGGATGTTTGAGCGGAAGGGACTGTTTCTGGTTCCCTGTGAAAACGTGGAAGAGGATGAGTTGTTCGAAATCGCCCTGGAAGCGGGCGCCGATGACGTTAAAGCAAATGGCGATGTCTACGAGGTGACCTGCAGTGTGGAAGCATTCCAGCAGGTGGCAGATGAATTCGAACAGAAACAGATTCCCACCAATCTGGCAGAAATTTCACGGATTCCCGAGACAACTGTAGACTTGGACGTGGAAGATGGTAAAAAAGTGCTCAAACTGATGGAAGCACTGGAAGACCATGATGATGTGCAGAGCGTCACAGCGAACTTCAACATTCCAGACGAAATCATGGCCGAGGTCATGGCCGAATAGCTAACAACATTGACAACCTGATTTTGAGGGGGACAGCGGCTTGACGATTGAATTTAGTTGCTCACACTGTGACAAAGTTCTCAAAACTTCAGACGACAAAGCCGGCCGCAGAGCAAAATGTCCCCAGTGCGGCGAAGCGGTGACCGTACCGGCGCCGACAGCAGATGTCAGTGCTGACGATGGCTTTGGTGAATTTGACGCCCCCGTCCCGGAGGAGTCCAGCTTTCTGGGAGAGCAGACGGTCAGCGAGGAACAGAGTTTTCTCGCCGGTGGTCAGCAGGTTTGCCCGATGTGTGGTGAATCGGTCCCTGCAGGCGCTGCGAAATGTGACTACTGCGGTGAGACCCTGAAAGCAACGACTGGCTCTGGTCGAGGTGGATGGGAACCCCGGATCTTCAGCATCAATGACACATTCTCCCGTGCCTGGGAGCTTTATAAAGCCAATCTCGGAATGGTCATTGCCATTCCTCTGGTCGCCGGCAGTATTTATTTTGTGGCTTCCATGGTCATCGGAATTTTCATGCAGATCGTCCAGAATGCGGTCCTGCAGGGAGGAGGACGCGGAGAAGGGACCCTGGTGGCAATTGCAGTCCTGGCGCTCATGCAGAATTTCATGACCTACTGTGTCATGTTTTATTTTCAGCTGGGAGGGCAGAGGGTCTTCCTGCAACTGGCCCGCGGAGAGAACCCTGAATTCAATGAACTCTTCAGTGGAGGTCCGTTTCTGGGGCGGATGATTCTTTGCAGTATCATTTACGGACTGGTAGTCACGCTGGGATTCATCGCTTTGATCATTCCCGGAATCATTCTGTTGCTGATGTTCTGGCCTTACTCTTTTATCCTGATCGATCGGGATCTGCCGGGGATTGAGTCATTTAAAAAGGCAAAAGAAGTCATGGCCGGCAACAAGTTGAATTTCCTCGGGCTGTCCATTTTAAGCTTCCTGATCACGGTGGTCGGGGGGATTGTGACTTTGTTCGTCGGTTTGATCTTGATTGTCCCCTTTACTTACATGCTTCAAACGGTTGCCTACGCCGAAATGACTAACCAGTAATTGATGGTTGCTGAAACGCCGCGAAATCATCTGAGAAAGTCCTGATTCGTTGACGATTGAGTTTGAGTGCCCGTTTTGCCAGAAAGTATTGTCTGCTCCTGACGATAAGGCGGGAAGCCTGGCACGATGCCCTCAGTGCACTGAAACAATTTCCGTTCCGCGTCCCGATGACTCTTTGGCTGCTGACGTCTACGACGATTTCTTCGAGGAACCACCCCTCCGGCAGCCTGCCACTGAGACTGTGGAATGCCCCATGTGCGGGGCTGTGAACCTCAAATCCGATGACGCGTGTACCGATTGTGGAGAGATCCTTAGCCGGAAATCAGTAACAACAGACGAGTATCAGTCAATCAAAGTCGGGCAGGTCCTGGACCGTTCCTGGCAGCTGTTCTGGGAATACCCGGGGCTTTGTCTACTCGGTCCGCTGCTGGCCAATATTCTGTTTGCCTGCTTCGCAGGACTACTGTTGGGTGGCTTTATTCTGTTCTGCATGGGGCTGGATTCGGTGATGCCGGAAGGTCCTCTGATGGTATTGAGTGTGGCATTTCTGGGGCTGATCCTGGTCATTGTGACGCTCTATGGTGCCGCTTACTGTGAGCTGGGAAAAGTGCTCCTGTTTCTGAAAGTGGCGCGAGACCATCAGCCCGTCATGGGGGACTTGTTCGCGGGCAGACCTTTTATAGGCCGGATGGTTCTCTGCACAATCCTGTTTCAGGGACTCATCTTCTTTGCCAATCTGATTTTTGCGTTGCTGGGATATGTACTGGCCCTGATGTTCTGGCCTTATCCCTATCTGCTGGTAGACCGAAACCTGCCCGGGGTCGATGCTTTCGGCAAGTCGGTTGATGTCACCAAGGGAAATCTGCTGACATTGTTTCTGATATTTCTTTCGCTGTTTGGGCTGGTTCTGCTGGGAGTCGCAGCATTATTTGGGATCTCGTTTCTGCTGGTGTATTCTCTGGAACTACCATTTGAGGCAGTGCTGGGAGGAGCCATTCTGCTGAGCCTTCCGGCGACGGTCTTCTTTTACTCTTATGTATTACTGGTCAAAGCGGTAGCCTACGCGCAGATTACGCACTCACCGTGAACTTTTTCGACTTTCGAGCTGTCAGAATTCTCCAGAGCCTGCCTGTCTGGGTTTTACGTCAGGGGAGTCTGTCTGCTATGATACCAGCCGATTCGCAGAGGCCGTGGGGTCTCCGGGTGATATACATAAGGTCCTGGTCGAAACTATGGTTCGTGAGCCTGTAATTAGAGGGGAAGACGAGCCGGAAGATGATTTTTCCGGTGGTGGCGGGGGCTGGAATTCCGGCTATCTGGCTGATGATCCTGAATACGATGACGAACTCAGGCCCCAACGCTTAAGTGAAGTGGTCGGTCAGCGACAGGTCGTGGAACGTCTGGAGGTCTTCCTGGATGCGACCCGAAAGCGGAATGAGCCGCTGGGGCACCTGCTGCTGGATGGTCCGCCTGGTCTGGGAAAGACGACCCTGGCGTCCGTATTGCCTCGCGAACTGGGAACCGAACTGCAGATCACGTCTGGTCCTGCACTCAGTGCCCCAAAAGACCTGCTGCCTTACCTGACCAATGCCAGCCACGGCTCGTTCCTGTTTATTGATGAAATTCACCGAATGCCGGCGACCGTGGAAGAATTTATTTATCCGGCCATGGAAGATTTTCGAGTCGATATCACCCTGGGTGAAGGATTGAATGCCCGGACGGTGAATATGAAACTGCAGAAATTCACCGTTATTGGTGCGACGACACGCAGCGGGATGCTGACCGCGCCGCTGCGGGATCGCTTTGTTCGTCGCGAGCACCTCGATTTTTATGAAGACCAGGATCTGATCGAAATTGTGCGGCGGAATGCCCGCAAACTCAGAACACCGATCACTGACGATGCTGCTTTTGAAATTGCCCGCCGCAGCCGAGGCACCCCACGTAAGGCAAATAACCTGTTACGCTGGGCGCGGGACTTTGCGACGAGCAAGGCAGATGGTAATATTACCGATGAAGTCGTCAAGCGGGCATTTGACATGCTGGAAATCGATCAGATTGGTCTGGAACGCCAGGACCGCCGGTACCTGGAGACTCTGATCAAGACATTTTCCGGCGGGCCTGCAGGAGTCCAGGCGCTGGGACACAGTCTGAATATCCCGGCTGATACGCTGGAAGATGAAGTCGAGCCGTTTCTACTGCGTTCCGGTTTCATTCAGCGTTCTCCCCGCGGGCGAATCGTCACGATGGCGGCATTGGAGCATTTGAAGCTCAATCCCCCCGATGCGGGTCCCCTGTTTCGATAAGTTAGCACGCCAGGCGTCTCTGAACTGCAAAGAAGAACCATGAGTTACTCTGTCACGTATGATTATGATGTCGTTGTTGTCGGTGCCGGCCACGCCGGTTGCGAAGCCGCTCTGGCTGCGGCCCGGTTGGGAGCGAAAACGGCCCTGTTAACCATGAACTGCGACACCGTCGGTCAGATGAGCTGCAATCCCGCCATTGGTGGAGTCGCCAAGGGGCAGATCGTGCGTGAGATCGATGCGCTGGGGGGCGAAATGGGTCGGGTGATTGACGAGACCGGGATCCAGTTTCGGATGCTGAATCGTTCCAAAGGGCCGGCGATGCACAGTCCCCGGGCCCAGGCAGACAAAAAAGCGTACCAGTTCTGCATGAAGTGGAAAGTCGAGCAGCAGGACAATCTGGCGCTACGCCAGGAGATGGTCAAAAGTCTGATTGTGGAGCAGGATCAGGTCACTGGAGTGCTGGTACACGGCGATGCCTGTTATCGAGCGCAAGCCGTAATCCTGACGACGGGAACCTTTCTGCAGGCGATTATGCATACCGGTGAAGCTAAAACCAAAGGGGGCCGCGCCGGAGAAGGGACCACGGGAACCCTGTCTGACAGCCTGGCCCAGCTTGGCTTTGAACTGCAGCGATTCAAAACAGGAACTCCCGCCCGTCTGAATGGAAGGACCATTGATTTCTCTGTACTGGAAGAACAGCCCGGTGATGAAGCACCGCAGCCGTTCTCTTATCTGACAGAGAAGCTGACACAGCCGCAGATGCCCTGCTATCTGACAGAAACCAACGACTATGTGCATCAGTTGATCAACGAGAATCTGCACCGCGCACCCATGTATTCGGGGCAGATTAATTCGACTGGTCCGCGTTATTGTCCGTCGATCGAAGATAAGGTCGTCCGGTTCGCGGAACGGAATTCTCATCAGATCTTTCTGGAGCCGGAAGGACGTTACACCAACGAATATTACTGTAATGGGATCTCCACCAGTCTGCCTCGTGATGTGCAGGATAAGATGATTCATTCGATTCGGGGACTGGAGCAGACCGAGATTATGCGGTACGGCTACGCAGTCGAATATGACTTCGCAACCCCGACGCAGCTCAAGCCGACGCTGGAGACGAAACGGGTTTCCGGTCTCTACTTCGCTGGTCAGTTGAATGGAACGACGGGCTATGAAGAGGCAGCCGGGCAGGGGCTGCTGGCCGGTTTGAATGCAGCTTTGAAGCTGGCTGGTAAAGAAGACCTGATTCTGGATCGGAATCAGGCCTACCTGGGGGTGCTGATTGATGATCTGGTGACGAAAGGCGTCGATGAGCCTTACAGAATGTTTACTTCACGGGCCGAGTTTCGACTGCTGCTCCGACAGGATAACGCAGACCGCCGGATGACACCGCTGGGGCGTAAAGTAGGCTCGGTCGATGATGAACGCTGGCAGAAGTACCAGGCGTATGAAGCCGAGATTGACCAGGTCAAACAGTTCATTCAGGGAACCCGTTACCAGGGGAACACGCTGGAAGAATGGTTGCGTCGACAGGACACAGGCTGGGAAGAAATCTGTGAAATTGCTCCGGCCCTCAAGGAGATGCCGCTTTCGGAGAGAGCCATCGAACAGACGCTGATTGAGGTCCAATACGCTGGTTATATCCGTCGTCAGACTGCAGAGATCGAAAAGCAGAAGAACGTAGAGACACTGCACATACCTGACCATATTGACTATCAGCTGGTCCCCAATCTGAGAAATGAAGCCAAAGAGAAGCTCGGACGTGTCAAACCACGCAACATTGGACAGGCAGGAAGGATCAGTGGAGTGACTCCCGCAGATCTGACCGTCCTGGTGCTGTATCTCAATAGCAGCAGCCGCATGGCGACCTGAAATTTTCCGTTCTGGAAGAATTTTTCTCATAACTCATTGTGAATGTGTCAGTTCTGTGCTGCGCGCTGCGTAACTGTCTGACTTACTCTTCGTTAAAATAGTACGATTTCAGCCTGCTCGACTTTCTCTAAGTTCATGTTTTGTACATGTTTATTTCAATAAATTGGTCAACCGCGCGAATGCGTGTTGACCAAATCGTCAGAATAGATACAATCGGAATTATTGATAATACTGGTAAAGTCAAGCGGTATTGAAAGTTTTGGCGTTTGGATCCATGTGGGATACCTGTGACGTCTGGCCAATCAGTAGCGTTTGGCAAGTGACGGGCCACAGAACTGCACCTTGGAGGATGCGGTTTTTTATCGCTTTACCTGAATTCAATTGACTGGATTCAAGTGAATAGATAAGAGGCTGATTATGGAGATGTCAGTTTCAGGCAGGTTGATCAGTGAACGGGTCACTGGGGCACCTGCGCAGGGGCTCGGTTATTGCATGTCGTAATAACCTTACAGCGCTTGGTCTTTCCCGCTCAACAGGGTCGGGTCTTCAAAGGATGGATGAGCAATATGAAAACGGTCTTTACCACAGGCGAAGCCGCAAAGATTTGCAAAGTGAGTCAACAAACGATTATTCGCTGTTTTGATTCTGGCCAATTAAAGGGATTTCGGGTACCCGGTTCTCGTTTTCGACGTATTCCGCGCGATGTTCTGTTCAAGTTCATGAAGGACAACGGAATTCCCACTGATGCCCTGGAAAGTGGGAAGCGCAAAGCTTTAATTGTGGACGACGACGAAGAGTTGGTAGAGTTGATTCGCGACGTTCTGGAAGCCGATTCACGCTTCGAAATTCGTGTTGCGAACAACGGCTTCGATGCAGGGATGATGGTCAAAGAATATCATCCGGACATCATTATTCTGGACGTGATGCTGCCTGATATTAACGGTAAAGAAGTCTGTCAGCGGGTCCGCAGTGATTCATCCATGGACGATGTGAAAATCATCTGTATCAGTGGTATGGTCGAGGCAGACAAAATTGATGATCTGAAAGCAGCCGGCGCGAACGACTTTATGCAGAAGCCGTTTGAAGTTGAGCAACTGGCAGATCGGGTCTGCACACTGTTGAACCTGGAGTCTGTTCACACTGCCTGAACCAGGGCAGTCATCGGTTTCATGACGATCGGAAAACGTCCGGTCGTCGTGGAGACTGCTGCAGGGAGTGTCAGATGTCGAGCGAGACCGGTAGCGTAGAGACTCACTTACCGGCTGTCATCTATCGACGTCTCTGGTCATTGATCCCCACGCGCTCACTGGGATCGACCATTTGTGAACTCGCTTCAGTCTGGTGTGAAGTAACAGGTTCTGCTGCCGTTTATCTGGGGGTTCTGAAATCAGAGCCTTCTCAGTTTTCGGCTGCTATGCTGTATGCTTCGGAGCAGGAAGCCTCTTCTGTGCATCGTGAGATTGTTCCCGAACTTCCCGGGACTTCCCGCGAAGAACGGCTGCACGCCTTAATGAATGAGGCTCATTCTTTTGCCGAAATATCGGATCAACCTGCACGCGCTTATTATCAGGCCTGTCATCGGGAAACGATGCTGGGCCTGTTTCTATTTACTCCCAGTGTGAGAGACGGGTTTGATCTTCTGGTTTCTGAATTGCTGGATGTGAGTCAGCGTGTATTGAATCAAGCCTTGCTACAGGCAGAATCGGGGTCAGGGCAGGTGGCATCCACAGCGGAATGGATTATCCCTGATGTCGATAAGCTGGAAGCGATGGCGGAATTTGCCGCCGGGGCCGGACATGAAATCAATAACCCCGTAGCGACCATCGTCGGGCGGGTGCAGATGCTGCTCAAATCAGAGACTGACCCCGAACGTCGGCAGGCCCTGTCGACAATTGGCGGACAGGCTTACCGGGTCAGGGATATGATCGGTGATGCGATGTTGTTCGCCCGCCCGCCTGCTCCCCGACCTGAAACATTGTCGCTCTCACAAACCATTGATGACGTGCTCGTAAGCTTACAGGAAGAAATCAATCAAGGGAAAGTACAGCTAGAGGTCAACATTGCTGAGTCGCTGTCCCTGTACGCAGATGAAACACAGTGGAAAGTCGTGTTGAGTAATCTGCTGTTGAACAGTCTGCAGGCGATGGAAGCAGGTGGCCAGATTAAGATCAGCGCCTCCCCGCTTGAGACGGAGTCAGGGCCTTTCATTCACCTTAGGGTCATTGATGAGGGGGTGGGTCTGACAGAGGAAGAGCGCATCCACCTGTTTGATCCGTTTTACTCGGCACGACAGGCGGGACGAGGGCTCGGATTTGGTTTGTCCAAGTGCTGGCGGATTGCCACGCAGCACGGTGCTACGATTGCTGCAGAAACTAACTCCGATCGCGGGGTCACCTTCCATCTTTACTGGCCCGCTGAGAAGCCAGATAACTCGGTAGCTTAGCCAGTTTCACATCTGTCGGCGGTGATTGCGCAGCGAACATGTGTTTCTGGAAATCATCGCTTGCGGTTCGGATCATGATCCGTTTCAATATGTTTGCACGAGAAATGGAACGTCTGATCTGACGCGGACAGGCTCTGTCCCAATCCTAGAATCACTCAGCAGCCTGAGGGACGATGGCGGCGACTCATTCACTTCTGATTATTATCACCAGCCTGCTGGGGCAGACCGCGCCGATTGCGGAGGTGCCACTCAAACAGGAGCCGGCACGCTACCAGATTGAAGCGCCCAATGTGGCTGTGATCGATATTCCCGTGAGTCAGGTCACAATCCGGGCGCTTAATCTGGATGGTAGCCTGGATACCGATTTTTCTGAGCATCCTCAAAAAGTTGTCGGTCTTGAGCTCTGGGTCCATGAAGTCGACACGGCACTGCCGCCTTTTAAAAATGGAGTGCTGGAGCTTAAAACGGATCTCGCGGAGAATCGAAAGGTCTACATTACCAGCGATGTCATCCGTGTGGATCCTGACCAGCGTCGGTCAGGCGCTGTGGAAGTTTATCGAATTTCCAAATGGCTGAGCCTGTTACCTCCTTTGATTGCGGTGATACTGGCGATCTGGTTTCGGAATATTATCCTCGCTTTGCTGGTCAGTATCTGGGTGGGGGCTGTCATCTTATCGCATGGAAACCTGTTTCTGGGATTCGTGCATACGCTGGATACGTTCGTGATCCATGAGATTGTCGAACCAGGCAGTACCAGTTATTCCCACATGATGATCATCATGTTTACGATGTTCCTGGGAGCGATGGTCGGTGTGATGTCCGCAGGGGGAGGTACGGCTGCTCTGGTCAATCGTCTCTCCCGCTATGCATCAAAGCGAGAGCACAGCCAGGTCATGACCTGGTTTCTGGGGTTGATTATCTTTTTTGATGACTACGCGAATTCGTTGCTGGTCGGCAGTTCAATGCGACCATTTACCGATCGGATGAAAGTCTCGCGGGAAAAGCTCGCTTTCCTGGTCGACTCAACCGCGGCCCCCGTTTCGGGAATTGCGATTATTTCCACCTGGGTTGGTGTCGAGATCGGATATATCGCGGATACCTACGCAAGTCTGGGGATGACCGGGGACTACTATACGACCTTCTTATACAGTCTGCCTTACCGGTTCTATCCGTTACAGTTGCTGGCGTTTGTCTGGCTGGTGGCTTACATCGGAAATGATTTTGGACCGATGTTAAAAGCAGAGACACGGGCCATCGCTTATGGGCAACTGGTTCGTCCCGGGCGGTTTAATGTGACGGAAGTAGAGGGGCATGCCGAAAGTGGTGAGCTCGCGCGACGCCAGTTGTTGCGGAATGCACTGGTCCCCCTGGTGGTATTACTGGGGCTGGCTATGATCGGACTCTGGTGGACGGGGACGATCGAGATTAACCGACTCAATCTGGAACGGGAACAGATGGGGCAAGCAGAACTCAAAGTCAATTTTCAAAATGTGCTTGAGCATTCTTCTCCCAACCGTGTGCTGTTGATTACCTCTTTTCTGGCTTCCATTGCAGCGGTCGTGAGTTGCAGCCTTTCCAAATCGCTTCCGTTGAGTGAATGCGTAGAGGCATGGGCAAACGGGGCCAAGAGTATGTTCCTGGCGATCCTGATTCTGGTACTGGCCTGGGCGGTGGCAACCGTCTGTGATCAGGAGCACTTGAATACCGCCGGTGTGCTGGTGGAACTGCTTTCTGAAAAACTGTCCCCTAACTGGATGCCTACGATTACGTTTCTGCTGGCAGCCGTCGTCAGTTTTGCAACCGGCAGTTCCTGGTCGACCATGGGCCTGTTAATGCCCTTGTCGATCTCACTAACGTACAGTCTGCTGGTGCCACTGAATGAAGCCGATCCGAATCATCACTTGATGCTGGGAACCATCGGTGGTGTGCTGGCTGGCGCTATTTTTGGCGATCACTGTTCTCCCATCTCCGATACGACGGTTCTGTCGTCGGCTGCATCAGGTTCTGACCATCTGGATCACGTGCTGACCCAGATCCCTTACGCCTTGACAGTCGCGGGAGTCTCGGTGCTCTTCGGGTATCTGCCGGTGGGCTTCGGATTTCAGCCTTATATTCTGTTACCGGTCGGTCTGGTGGTGCTGTTCCTGATTCTGTTCTTCTATGGCCGATCCGCGGAGACCGAGGCGAAGGCCCTGCTGGAAGCGGGGGTGACGGCTGAGGAGTTTAACAGCAGGGATAACGGATCTGAGGAAGAAACGGAGAGCGCAGGTGAATCGGATCAGACGGATTCCGATTCTGAGGACCCCTCCGAGTCGCCGGAAGAGTCACGAGAAGAGGTCTGAATCCGTGTCCCCGGGCTGATTTATATGTTATACTTCACCTAAATTCTTCAAACTCCCAGTCCTGTTTGATTTTCAGTATAGGTGTCCCCCAACATGCAGTCCGAGACCAAGCTCCGTGGTATCTTCACTCCCAACCTGGTTCCCTACGATTCTCGTGGCGAGATTAATGAGCCGGAATTACGTCGTTATATTGACTGGCTGATCGAAAAGGGAGTTCATGGGCTGTATCCCAACGGTTCTACGGGGGAATTCACTCGTTTTACTCCTGAAGAACGCAAACGAATTGTAGCCATCATTGCGGATCAGACACGCGGTCGTGTGCCGATTCTGGCCGGTGCTGCGGAAGCCAATGTGCGGGAGACAATCAAGGCCTGCGAGTACTACTACGAACTAGGTATTCGGGCAGTCGCCATTGTGGCTCCTTTTTATTACAAGTTGAGCCCGGCTTCTGTTTATGCCTATTTTAAGGAAATTGGGGATAATACTCCCATCGATGTGACACTGTATAACATTCCGATGTTTGCGAGTCCGATCGATGTGCCAACGATCCAGCGTCTTTCAGAAGAATGTGAAAAGATCGTGGCGATCAAAGATTCCTCGGGCGATCTGCCCAACATGATTCGTATGATTCAGGCCGTGCGGCCCAACCGTCCGGAATTCTCATTTCTGACAGGCTGGGATGCGGCACTCATGCCGTTGATGCTGATTGGTGCAGACGGGGGAACCAATGCGAGTTCTGGTGTCGTGCCGGAGCTGACACGCAAGCTGTATGACCTGACCACTTCCGGTCAGCTCGATGAAGCCCGTCGTGTGCAATACGATCTGCTGACACTGTTCGATACGATGATCTATTCCGCTGAGTTTCCGGAAGGGTTCCGGGCCGCGGTGGAACTGCGTGGATTCAATATGGGGCAGGGACGTCAGCCGATTACCTCGGAGCAGAAAACGGACATCGTGACTTTAAGACGTACTCTGCAGTGCATGCTGTCTGAGCATGGCTTCACCAATGAGCCCATTGGTGGCTGTGCGACAGGAGTCAGCGAGGATCTCAGCGCCAGCGACGTGTCGCAGATTGTGCAACATGTCGTCGCTGAGCTGAATCGTCGTAAGCTGCTCTAGGCGTTCAACGCGTCAAAGTTAACCTTCGAGCTGACTGCGGTAGTAGTCTGCGCCGGTTTTCAGAGCGGCGTCGAGCTGTTCCGGATCCTTACCGCCGGCTTCGGCCATATCGGGACGACCACCGCCGCCTCCGCCGACCACTTTGGCAGCCGCTTTCACGCAGTCACCGGCTTTGAGTCCCTGTTTTACCAGTTCCTGGTTAACGGCGGCCATCAAAGCGACTTTGCCGTCAATCTCGGTACCCAGAATAAGTGCGACCTGTTTGCCTTTCTTCCGCAGGTGATCTGCCAGTTCTCGCAACTGATCGCGTGAGACATCTTTCGCATGGTAGGCCACGATTTTGACATCATTCACGACAGGGGCTTCATCCAGCAGTTCATCGGCGGTTCCCGCCAGGGATTTACTGGAGAACTTAAGCAGCTGTTTTTTCATTTCCCGGATTTCGTCCTGCAGATGGGCGATCTTCTGGGGAAGTTCATCGAGTCGCGGCGCTTTGAGCTGACCGGCGATTTCCTGCAGCAGCTTTTCGCTGTTGCGCGTCTTTTCCAGGGCTTTCGGGCCGGTTAAAGCGTGGATACGACGAACGCCTTTGGCAACCGGTTCTTCATTGACGATCTTGCAGAGCCCGACCTGTCCCGTGTTGGTGAGGTGGGTTCCCCCGCAGAGTTCAATACTGAAGTCACCCATCTGGACCACGCGGACATTGTCAGGATATTTCTCACCGAAGAGAGCCATGGCTCCCAGGTTGCGGGCATCCTGCAGTTTCATCAACTGGGTGGTGACAGAGGCGCCTTCGGAAATCCGCTGGTTGATGATGTCTTCGACCTGGCTGATTTCTTCGGGTGTGAGTGCCTTGCTGTGTGAGAAGTCAAAGCGAAGTGTGTCCTGTTCGACTTTCGACCCCCGCTGCATGGCGCTGTCGCCGATGACGGTGTGCAGGGCGTGATGGAGCAGGTGAGTGGCGGAGTGAGCACGCTGGATGCCGGACCGGCGCGGTTCGATTACTGTTGCTTTGAGGGTTTGTCCCTGTTCCAGTTTGCCTTCCAGCAGATGGCCGATGTGCAGAATCAATCCGCCGTTACGCTGGGTATTCACGACTTCAAATTTCAGGCCTTCTCCTTCGAGGTAACCCGTGTCTCCCACCTGACCACCGGCTTCGGCGTAGAAGGGGGTCTGATCGAGTACGACTACGACGGGATGGGCATGGCCCTTTTCCACGACGGATTCCACCAGGCGATCTTCAGCGATAATGCCGACGACAGTGCCTTCATCAACGGTGGTTTCATAGCCTTTGAATTGCGTGTCGCTGGTGGTTTTGTGCAGAGCTGTCAGCGGACCTTCTGACATAACCGAATCGAGGAATGCCCCACTGCCGCTGCCTTCCTTGTGCTGCTGCATCAGGTTGTTGAATTCCGTGCGATTCACGCTGATATTGTTTTTAGCAGCGAGAGCTTCGGTGAGTTCGATCAGGAAGCCGTCTGTCTGGTGCAGGTCGAAAGCGTCTTCACCGGCGATTTCCGATTTGCCTTCCTGTTCGGCTTTTTTCAGGAAGCCTTCGAAGCGAGTGAGACCTTTTTCGATGACGCCCAGGAACTGTTCTTCCTCTTCCTTGATGGTGTGCTGTACGTGTTCGACAGTCTTGGCGATTTCCGGGTAGGGAGTCTGCATGATGTCGACGACAGCCGGCACCAGTTGATACAGGAACGGTTCCTGTTTGCCGAGCAGATAGCCTTCGAGCAGGGCGCGACGGAGGAGCTGCCGAACGACGTAGCTTTCCTTATCGCGACCGGGGTTAACTCCTTCGTGGATACTGAAGGTGATGGCGCGAACGTGATCGGAGATACGGCGGAGCGGACGGCCCGTTGGTTTGTCGAATCCATAGCCGGTGCCGACAACATCGCCGGCTGCCAGACAGAGTTGCTTCAGCGTATCGATTTCGAAGTTGCTGCGTACGCCCTGCAGAACGGAGGCGGTACGTTCCAGCCCCATGCCAGTGTCGATGTTTTTCTTAGGCAGCGGTTTGAGATTGTTGGGCGGATCGCCAACGCGGTTGAACTGGGTGAAGACCAGGTTCCAGATTTCAACGTTGTCTTTACCGCCGTTGGGGTGGTAGAAGATTTCGCTACAGGGGCCGCAGACTCCATCGGGGCCATCCGAAGGAGCACCGGCGGGCCAGAAGTTTTCGTGTTCGTTTTCGCGGCTGATGCGGTTGGCGGGAAGCTTGATTTCATCGTGCCAGATGTTGTAGGCCTCATCGTCATCCAGGTAGACGGTGACGGAGAGCAGGTTGGGATCGAGGCCCAGGTATTTCTTCGAGGTCAGGTATTCCCAGGCCCAGTGAATGGCTTCGCGTTTGAAGTAATCGCCGAAGGAGAAATTCCCCAGCATTTCAAAGAAGGTATGGTGGTAAGCGGTGACGCCGACGTTCTGAATATCGCCGGTGCGGAGGCACATCTGACAGGTGGTGGCTTTCGTGAACTCCAGCTTGCCTACGCCCAGAAACTGATCTTTGAACTGGTTCATCCCGGCGGGAGTAAACAGAACCGTAGGGTCATCCCGGGGGACCAGAACGTCGGATGGTCTTCTGACACAGCCTTTTTCTTCAAAGAAGGAAAGATAACTCTCGCGAAGTTCGTCTGTTTTCATTGTTTCTTATTGCTTACTGTTTGGAAGAACGACCTTGCGGTCATCCAGAAGTTGTAATGTTACCGGTGAAGTGCTGGCCCGTTGTGCTTCCTGATAGAACGCGTCAGGGGTTTGTACCGGCTGATCATTGACCAGGCGGATGAACGTTCCTTCTGTCAGCCCGGCCTGTTGTGCGGGACTGTCGGGAGCGACATGTGTCACAACCACAGCGGGCGGGTAAGTGAACGGACTAAACGTATATTTTGCACGGGCAGTGGGATAATCGACTCTTAAACCGCGCCAGAGGGGATGCCGATAGCGGGTTTGTACAATCCCTTCATCATCCGCCACGGGCCATTTTCCCAGTTTCACTGTCAGAGTCAACTCACGCGGATTTTTTCCTCTCAAGATTTGCAGCTTTGCCTCGGTCCCCGCGCCTGCTTTCCCTACTTCACGCATCAGGTCAAGTTCGTTACGTAGCGGCTTACCGTTGATTGAAAGGATCAGATCGCCGGTGCGCAATCCTGCCTGTTGGGCCGGTGAATGCTGTTTGACGCCGCTTGTCTGAACGTAGCTCGACTCTGTAAGATTGACAGCACCGGCGAGATTTCGGTTCGCTTCACTGCGATCAAGGGTGCCGGGGGTGATCCCCAGAAAACCGTATTCCGGTTCGAGCCCGTTTGCCAGGCTGTCGATGATCCGCCGCGTATCCGGGTCGATGGGAATCGCGTAGCCTGCCGATTTTTCATAACCTTCCAGAGCGGCCAGGGACGTTGTGACTCCGATCAGATTACCATCCAGATCGAGAAGAGCCCCGCCACTGGTTCCCAGGTCGAGGTGTGTGTCCACCTGTAACAGGGTTCCGAAGTGGTGGATGGTTTCTTTCTTGGACAGCTCCTGATTCAGGAAGTTTTTAAATATGGGGACGGGGTAGCGGTGGAAGTTACTTACAATGCCCCAGCTGGCACTCGGTGAACCATCACGGGCAATGGCGTAAGGGTTCCCCAGTGCGATCACAAACTGTCCCTTACGGACTGATTCCGTGTTTCCATACTGGACCGGTTTGAGAGGGCGGGAAGCATCTGTCGCAACTCGTCCTGCGGGAACCAGAACCGCGAGATCACTTCTCGGATCGGCAGCGAGGAGCGTGGCATAGAATCCGCGGCGGTCCTCAGTGTGGACGTACAGGCGGTACTCGGGAACTTTTTTCTGCCCCGTGATCGGCCCTCCCTGAGTGAGGTGGAAATTCGTCAGCACCAATACCCTTTGCTGATTGGTGGGATCCGGAATGATCACACCTGAACCGAATTCGGTGGGAATAAAATTCAGATCCTGCGGGTCATGGCTCAGATTCAGATCCTGATTGGGATCGAGTCCGAACGGAGCGGGGATGCGCGACTGGAACTGCTGTTTGCGGGTTTTGATTTTGGAGATCGCGACGACGGAGTGTTCTGCTTTCTCAATTGCCTTGACCAGCTGCTGCTGGACAGCAAAGGCGACAGCGCGGGCATCGGGCGATTGAGCGTGCAGATGTCGCGACGGCAAAGAGAACCAGCAGACACTGATGGTAATGAGGCAAATCAGCGTGTGATGAAAGCGAATCAGATTTTTCAGAGCTGCAGACATACTTTGCCTCAGAGTAGAGCGTCGGGAACAGAAATCATGCGGAAAGCGAAATCGCTGATATTCGAATAGTCCTTATTTTACAGTGTTTTCGTACAGAACCCAATGCAAAACGACCTTGAATACCCATAGGGCATCAAGGTCGTTTCATCATTAGCAGGTGTTTTTATCTGGCTGTGCCAGCCGAGAGGATCAGGCCTCGACAGCTTCTGGTTCTGTTTCCGGTTCCAGTTCTTCTTCAGTGGAGGCAACCAGTCCCTGGGCTTCCAGGACCTTCTGTTTAATCTCCAGGCAGAGTTCGGGGTTTTCCTCGAGCACTGCCTTGGAACGGTCCCGTCCCTGGCCCAGTCGCGTTTCACCATAGCTGAACCAGCTGCCGCTCTTCTTGACGATTTTGTTTTCCACGGCAAGGTCCAGCAGGTCGAGTTCGAAATTGATGCCTCCGGTGGAGAGCATGTCAAACTCAGCAATACGGAAGGGAGGTGCAATTTTGTTCTTGACGATCTTGGCTTTCATGCGAATGCCTGTCACGGTGTCACCGTCTTTGAGCGTCGCGATACGACGGACGTCAACGCGGACCGAACTGTAGAACTTGAGTGCGCGACCGCCGGGAGTCGTTTCGGGGCTGCCGAACATGACGCCGATCTTTTCACGGATCTGGTTAATGAAGATCACAGTCGTTTTGGATTTGGAAATGGCACCAGTCAGTTTTCGCATGGCCTGGCTCATCATACGTGCCTGCAGGCCGACGTGTGAGTCACCGATTTCGCCATCCAGTTCCGCTTTGGGGACCAGGGCGGCGACCGAGTCGACAACGATGACATCGACCGAATTGGATTTGATCAGCATTTCAGCAATCTGCAGGCCTTCTTCGCCGTAGGTCGGCTGACTGACCAGCAGTTCGGAGATGTTGACGCCCAGTTTTTTGGCCCAGACGGGATCGAGAGCATGCTCGGCGTCGATAAACGCGGCGATGCCGCCCTCTTTCTGGGCGTTAGCGATGACGTGCAGGGCCAGGGTAGTTTTACCGCTGGATTCCGGTCCGTAGAGTTCGATAATACGACCACGGGGAAATCCATGGCCTCCGAGGGCCAGGTCAAGGGACAGGGCACCACTGGCGATCGAGGGGACTGCGCGGGCGTTTTCCCCGGTGAGTTTCATGATGGAGCCTTTACCGAACGCCTGTTCGATTTGTCCCAAGGCGTTTTTGAGCATCCCTTCGGAATCTTTGGTTCCGTTGTTGCTGGGAGCGGGAGGGGTAGTAGCCCGTTTTGATCTTGCTTTAGCGGCCATTGAGGTCTTCCTTCAATAATATGCAATTGCCCCGCAAGTGAGTTCGAGTCGTCAGGCGAAGCAAGTGCCTAATTTATCGAGAATTGCGGGGACGCCTATTATTGAACGCCGTCTCGACCCATGGTTTTCAAAGAAGTGCCTGTTGTGGACAAAGATATATTATCTTGAATTAACTCCTGTCACAACGGCAAACATGAGACATTTATAGCTGTCGGCAATTATTTCAGATTTTCCGCAGTCTGAAAAGTACTAATTGGCCGGAAAACGATGAAAAAATGGAGAAGACCGCTTCCGTTCAGGAGTCCTCAGCCTGTTGCATCAACATTCCCAGGTATGAGGTGCGGATGGGGGATGAGAGCCCCAGTTGTTCTGCCAGCTGGATGACTGCAGCTTCGGCCTGTTCCAGTTCCGCTTCTTCTGCCAGAGTTTCTACCTCGGCAAAGGTGCCGAGCCCTTCGACTTCGTCAATGGTGATCTCGAAGTGCCGCTGCTCATGATGAAAAGAGTAGGGGGTCCGCTGTTTTTTTACGTTTCGCACGGGCTGGAAGCCGAGGAGTTCGAGCATCTCTTTCAACTGGGCCAGAGCCTCGGGACCCGTTTCGAACGCCAGTTCGATCTCTTTGCGGATCTTGCTGACCGTGGCACGCTTCGGGCCTTTGTAGGTAATGTGATTCTCTGTGCCAATCCGGCGGATGCGGAGAGCTTCATCGGTTTCGACAAAGTTCCGACTGGGATGAGCGAAGTAGTAATCTTCCTGATCCAGCGTCGCACCCTGCTCAGCGCCAATCTGTTCGAGTTGCGCAAGCAGCTGCGATTGATCGGGGATTCGAAATTTCTGTTCGATTTCCAGCATGGGGGAACGTCTCTAATGAAAGTAGAAGTCTGTAGTGTTGGGCAACTGGTACCGAATTAATCCCGCCAGGGGTGTTTGATCTTTTCCCAGTAAGAATCGAATTCAAACTTGGGGCTGTTATCCAGATCGTGACACTGATAACAGGTCGTTTTCTTTGCTTCGGCAAGCGTAACCCGCATGACCTTTTTGGCCTCTTCGACTTTGTCCATATCGATGAGTTCAATGTGTCCGCTTCCCGGGCCATGACAGTTTTCACATTGCTGTCCGAGCAGATGCGGTGACTGTTGTTTGTTGACGAAGCCGCTTTTGTAGCGGATGACTTCCTGTGGATGCCAGCCGGTGACGTGGCAGGAGAGACACTCGGGATCATAGATGCGGGAGATGATTTTATCTCCCCGTTCGATCTGGTCTTTTCGGCCGTTGATCAGGCTCTCGTAGGCATGGGCGTGGGCGGTCGTTAACCATTTTTCATAGGCTTTGGTGTGACATTCACCACACTTTTCCGCTCCGACGAAGGTCGCACCGCGGGGGTGGTCAATCGGCAGTTCTTTGGCGGCAAGATCTTCCTGCTTGAGGCGATCCTGATAGAACTGCATGTGTTCGGCCATTTTCGGTGTTTCTTTAAACCGCTGTCGGTCGAGAGAGATGACCGTGAAGCGGAAACGTTTCCTGGGATCGCCTTTGGCATCGGCATCGGGATAGTAACCGACCACGCCAGCACTTTTCCCTTTGTGTCCCACATCGACCATCATCGTTTTGCCAATATACTCGGGATCTCCCAGTGGGTCTTCGACTCCGCCGGCGGTGAGCAGAATGTCGAAGTCGGGGAACTGTTTTGCGAGTTCCTTGGATTCATCCTTGCTGGATTGCGACAGCAGTAACATCAGGTCTGGTTTGGTGGCCTGCATTTCTTTGATGACTTCGGGCAAAACTTTGGCGGGTTCCTGCCAGGTAATGTCCGGAAACTGTCCTTTGCGACTTTTCCCCAGAATGGATGTGACGGCGATCTTCACGCCATTCGTCTCAACAACTTTGAATTTGGTTTTGCCCAGTTCGGGTGTCTCCAGGACCAGGAGATTTGCCGCGAGGAAGGTTGGTGTGGTATCAGGCTGTGGGGGATCCGGATTGTGCAACTGCAGAAAGATGTCGGCTCCAAAACGAAGTTCTTCCGGTCCGAGGGCCACTCCGCCATACTTCATGTCTTTCATGGCAGCCAGAATGGTTTCGTATTTGATCTGACTCTGTCGACGGTTGCGTTTGACCAGACCGCCCAGATCAAAGGCAGTGACGGGCCACTTACGGTCTTCAATCTGCTTGAAGAGATTAGCGAGGAGCGAGACGCCGCCTGTCTGGTTTTGTGTGCAACCACAGGGTTCAAGGTATCCATGGCGTTCGCCGGTCAGGACGATAGCCAGTTTAGGAGTGGGCCAGCCTTCGAATATTGGTTTGGGCGGAGGTGTATCAGATGATTTCGGGGGTGTTTTATCCGATTTGGCGGGCGTGTGACCCGCAGCGACTGGAGTCTGTTTTTCCTCAGATTTAACGGTTGGCTGCTTGGGACTGGTTGTTTCCGCCGGGGTTTTCTCTGCTGACGGTTCTGGTTCTGTCTGAGCAGTGCTCTGCGGAGTCGTGTCGGTGGCTGTTTCCGTGGTGGCGGGCGGTGTTGATTGCCCTTCGCATCCCAGCAGTAGAGTCAGTAAGAGTGCCAGCAGGCAGGTGAAAGAGGATTGTGGCAGGTAAGACATTCAGTGCGGCCTTCCATGGAATTGATTGAGTAACATAACGATGCAGAAGGAACTCCGCATGGTTTATCTTAGTTCAAAACATGGTTTTGCGTCAAAGTCGATCTGCCTCTGGCCCGGGAGGTTGATCTGACAATTCAGATCCATCCCAGACAGGTGAACGCCTGGGTGTTCTGAATTGGTAACGTATTGAAATTTATACTGCTTACAGTGAAATGAACTGAACCTTGAACTCGATGTTTTTGGCGCGGGGGTGGTTGGTACTTAATTTCACCTTTGCCAGATTCCCACGGCCGAATGAGACAGGAGGTTGCCCTTCAGGAATGATAAATTTCAGTAAGTAGCGCTGTTTGTTTTTGGAATCAAAGGATTCGTCTTTTTCAATTTCAAATTTCAGGGAGCCGGGCTCGATCTGCTGGTCGAGGATTTTCAGCGGTTCGTCAAGCCCTTCCACAAACATGGAGAGGACCGCTGTTTTGCCTTTTTCTGCTGAAAACTCACCCAGATTCAGGTGCATACTGGCCGGATCCCAGCGGACGCCGAAGGTGGGGACGATGCGGATGGGGCCGGTGTGATTTCCCGAAACCTGGATGATGAAATCTCTCGTTCCCGGATCAGCGTCATGTTTATGATCATGTCCTTCGCCCTCCGGGTGGTCGTGTGGCTCGTTCGGGATGTCGGTTTTGAGCAGCATGCGTTCGTTGAAACCACCCAGGGGGAATTTATCTGGATCTGCGGTGACTTCGACCGCGTAGCCGGTCTTGGCATCCACTTCTTTGAGTTCCTGTTTGGTGAGCGGTCGGAAGGTGGAAGTGAGGCCGGGATGATCGGCTTCGATTTCCAGAATTTTGAATTCATCCAGATATTTCGTATGAATCTTTCCGGTGTATTTAACCGGTTCCGTGCTGCTCATGACGGGTAAGGCCCAGTTGGCAGAGCCCTGATAATCGCCGGTAAAGGAGATCAGGCTGTTTGCGGCTCCTTCGATCTGGAGTTTGATTTCTTTTTTCTCTGGATCATTGGTGTAAATCGTCGCGGTCTGACCGAAGCGTTCCTGAGCTGCTTTGGGGGTCCAGGTGAGTTCGACTTCAATGTATTTACCGGGCGGGACCAGATTGTCCTGCATCTCACTCAGAGTACATTTACAGGTGGTGGCCCCTTTCTGGACTTCGAGTGGAACTTCGCCTTCATTTTTGATAACAAATTTGTGGGACATGGACTGCCCGACTGCCATACTGCCGAAGAAGTAGATCGGCTGTGGTACGACTGCTTTGGGATACGGTCCGTTAGGTGCGATTTTAGGACGCTTCTCATCCGGCTCGGTGGCAGGTTTGACGGGGGCAACTGTCTTGAGTTCACTATTGGTCCGGCCCAGCCAGACGGTTCCCGCGAGAGCGATAAACAGAACAACCACAGTTGTAACAGTTCGAAAATTCATTGTGACACCAACGAAGAAAGAATTAAAATACCAGCAATAAAAACAAGTCTGTAATCAAACCTTATGTCATTATGAGCCCAAGCATGGTTGAGTTCAATTCTGATTCGTTTGTCTCTCGTTAATTATTTGTTTCATGCGACTTACCGTTTCGTCTGTCAGATATTTGTCCACGTGTTGTGCACTGCGGTTGGCCTGATCGAGCTTGAGTGCCTGTTCGGCCTGTTCCCGGCTTTCGCTGATTTGTCCCGCTGCGTGGAAGACCTCCGCCAGCAGAGCGCGGTAGCGGGCATTATGCGGGTAACCGGAGACGGCCCGATTGAGATTTTCGATCGCGTCGGTCAGATCCTCCTGCTGATGTGATGCTTCGAACTGTTCATAGTACCGACGTCCCAGCTCAAAATAGTTGAGCGGACTCAATGGATTTCGCTGAATGGCTGCCTGTTTAAAGGAAACAGCCTCCTCGAAAGCCTGTCGATTCTGGACTCCCTCTCTGAATTTCAGCTCAGCCAGGGCCTGCCAGGGTTCGGGGGAGAACGGGTCCGCCTGACCGGCCTGACTGAATAGCTGTTGCGCAATCCGAGCCGACTGCCCACGCATGAGCGTCTGCTCTGCCCTCTTTACGAGCGATTGACGCTGAAATGTTGGCGCAAAGTCGCTCATCACGAATAAAATCAGTAACAGACTACATAAAGCGAGAGCCAGGGTTTTCTTATGTACACTTTGGGGAGGACGCTGTTGTGCTTGATCTGCGTCGACCTGTTCTGAATTTTCGGGAGACGGAGCGGGTGTAACCGGGAAAGCCAGTGCGAGCAGGAGCAGCCAGGTTTGGGTGATGGCGGGCATCGCGATGCCTCCGGCCACCAGTAGATGCACAGAGAGAGCGACAAAGCCGGCAGCCAATGAGAGCGGGATTAATGATGTAGGAGACAGATCCAGTGCAGCTTGGGCGGCGGTCTGTTTCCTTCCGCCTCGCAGCAGGACATAAATGACAACCCAGCAGGGAAGAAACAGCCACAACACAGATTCATCAATGCCCGACAGAAAGAGCTGTAGAATCCAGAGCAGGGGAAATGTGAAAGCGAAACCCAGAACCAGCGCCATTCGCAGGAAGGAATCAGCTTCATCATTCACGAGGGATCTTGAGTCTGCCGGCTGCTTTTGGAGCAGCGGCTTCAGGAACCACTGATAGCCTGCCAGCGCAATGATTAATAAAAGACCGCCCAGGGCAATCAAGCCGGCATTCGCCCAGACGTCGAGAAACAGATTGTGTGGATCGGCGATTTCCTCACTCGAACCGGGGAGCTTATATTTCAGATAGTGTTCGCGAAAATTGCCCGGACCGGTGCCCCACATCAGGTTTTCTTTAATGACGTCCCAGGTACCGGTCCAGTATTCGATGCGGTACTGGAGTGACTTGGGGGCTTCGGAAAGAACGGCGCGGTCGAAGCCGCCGCTGAGTGTGGCGAGCAGGAAAAATCCGACCAGCACACAGACAACCAGGGTGACGCCTGTGATCAGTTGTTTGCGGGAAAGCCGCTGCGTGGTCTGACGGAGGCGTTGACGTTGCAGCAGTTTCAGCAGACCCAGGCAGACCAGGCCCGCCAGAGCCCCGCCCCAGGCACTGCGACTTTTCGTCAGAATCAGGCAGTAGCTTATGAGCATGGTCGAGATCAGGTAGACCGCGATCTGGAGCCTGTTACGATCCACTGGCGGACTACCTTCGGTTCTGGGAGGCAGGAGACTGTGGACACTCAGTCCTACGGCGATCAGGAACCCGACAGCGAGCAGGCCGGCAAAGGTGTTGGCCAGGGCAAACATGCCCAGCGGTTCGCTGCTGTCCAAGAGGCGCGCTTCGAACTGCTTTCGGCTGCTGCCACTGAGGGCATTCGCGGGGACCCCCATCGAGATGAGTTCGTGTTGGAATTTTGCCTGCGTTTCTGGAGTGACGGCGGCATCGTACTGCTGCCTCACCGACTGATATTCCCGGGCGAGCTGCTTGTACATCCAGTGATGTTGCCAGATTCCGTAGAGGGAGAGCAGGACGATGGTGGCCATGAAACAATGCAGAAAGGTCATCCGTTGAGAGGGGAACCTTACGATGCGTCGGAATAGAGAAAATGTCAATCCGAGGGCCATCCACTCCCAGAGCATGTGGAGCGCCGCCCGTTGTTGACCTTCGTAGAAGAGGATCATTACCAGGACTGACAGTGCCTGTCCCAGTACCAGCAACCAGACAGCTGCGTCAAACCGGTCGAGTCGGAGCGAACGGGCGCAGTCGGTAAATTGAGACGTGAAGAACAGGATTACGACCAGAAACCAGGCCAGCACGAGCGGGAGTGTCTCTCCCTGGGGGGCCGATTCCGCCGGCAGGAAATAGCGGGCAGTGATCAGTAATCCGGTCAGGAAGAGTAGCTTGGCGTCACAGAAAAGTCCCAGCGAAATCGGTGCTGCATCCGGTAGTGCAGGGCTGGACGCCTCTGGTTGTGATCGGTTTTGTTTTCGGCGTTTACTCATTCCGATTTTTCCGACCTACGTTCTCCAGAATCGTAACGATGGACAGCACGCAGAGAATCATCAGGATAATCAGCAGTGCCGCGTTCCAGGAGGAAACCTCATACAGGATCAGGCCTCCGACACCGGTGGTGAGTGTCGCCAGGTGGATGGTCAGCACGGTGTCCCGTTTGCTGAGTCCCAGTTCAACCAGACGATGTGAAAAGTGACTTTTATCTGCATGGAACGGGCTGCGTCCTTCCTTCAGGCGAATGATCATCACCGTACAGAAATCATACAGGGGAATCGCCAGAATACAAAGGGGGGCCAGAATCACGTGGCGGGCACCTTCGGACGCACCTGCAGAAGAGTTCCCCGAATAGAAGGTTCCCAGAACCGTCATGGTGGAGAGCAGTAACCCGATGAAATAGCTGCCGGAGTCTCCCATAAAGATTTTTGCCGGGGGCCAGTTGTGACAGAGGAAGCCAGCGATTGCTCCCGCCAGAACGAGCAGGACACCTGCTACCAGCCAGCGTGGTTCTCCGGTGTAACGCAGCATGATCCAGGCGAAGAGTACTGCAGCGATCAGGCCGATGCCCGAAGTGAGTCCGTCCATGTTGTCCAGGAAGTTCAGAGAGTTGACGAGGACGATAATCCAGGCCACGGTGAGTACCATACCCACCCAGGGTTGTTCGACAAACAGGGTTCCCCGTACGCCGCCCAGCACCAGGCCGATGGCGACGAGCAGTTGAATGATCAACCGTGGTTTCCACGAAATATTAAGTTTGTCATCGAGCAGTCCCATGACAGCGAGGATGGTGCCTCCGCCCAGAACCATCCAGAGTTGCTGGGAGCGATAGAGGACTCCCTCCAGATGCGGAGCCAGTTCGCGGGGAATCCACGCGGGGGTGCTGCCTGACTTCAAAATGATCCAGGCAATCAGTTGAGCAGAAGCGATGGGAATGATCACCCCCATCCAGATGCCGACTCCCCCTCCGAGCGGGGTGGGGGTGACATGAACTTTCCGCTGGGCAGGTTGATCGATGAGTCCCCAGCGTGGGGCCAGTTTGCGCATGAGTGCCGTTGCCAGAAAGGAAATGACAAAGGCCGGAACCAGGCAGGCAAATACGAAAAATAACATGTCTATTGGATTATCAGCTTGGGTAAGAGAGTTCTTGCGAAGTTACGTTCAGAGTGCTTTATCAGGCCGGGAACGACACACTGAATCAAGTGATCCACATGCCAACCGGCATGCGTTCGCTATCGATTACCAGTCCCTTCCAGGTTGATGGACCCCTAGTTTGGCTGAATCCACGCGGTAGTGGTAGCGAAAAATGCATTTCTACTCCGTTTTCGATTGATATATCTGGTGCAGGAATTACAGTTGAACTGACTCCTATAATCCGAGAACTCACTCAGCATTTCAAAGTGTTCAGACCAGATAAATGAATCCACTATTCGAGGAAGAATTTCGATTTAATCAAGCCAGCCGTCCCAGCTGGGAGTCGAGCCAGCAGCATCGAAATACCGTAACCCGTTACCTGAAACAACTGTCCTCTGTACAGGGGGATCGGCTGTGTGTGCTGGGGGCGGGGAACTGCAATGATCTCGATCTTAACCAGTTGTTGCAGGTCTACGACGAAATTCATCTGGTCGACCTGGATCAGAGTGCACTGGAGTATGCACTGGAAGCCCAGAACCTCTCAGAAGAGTCAGCGGTTTTCTGTCATACAGGTGATCTGACCGGAGTCGGTGAGCAACTTGCGGAATTGTCCCGGAAAGAGGACACGTCACAATCTCTGCTGGATGAAGTCCTGAAAGAACTGTCGGGATCGAATCCGCTGGAATTGCCCGGTCCGTTTGATGTGGTCTGTTCCACCTGCATTTTGAGCCAACTGGTGCTGCAGGTCATTCATGCGGTCGGGGAGACCGATCCCCGGTTCGAGGAATTAATGCAGGCTGTCCGCGCACAGCATTATCGCACGATAGTGGATCTGATTACTCCGGGGGGCAGCGGCTTGATCGTGAGTGATTTTGTTTCATCAGAGTCGGCTGCTGATCTGAAACAGGTTCCCGACTTTCAGTTTACGCAGTACCTTTCGCAGCTGCTTTCGTCGCGTAATTTTTTCCACGGTGTGCATCCCGGAATCCTGCTCGCACAATTGCAGGGTAAGTCGCCCCTGGCGAGACAGGTCTGCAACCTGGAAATGTTGCCACCCTGGCGCTGGGATCTGGGCATGCGACAATACGCGGTGGCCGGGATCCGCTTTGAGCGGATTCCCTAAGCCTGACCGCTGTTGGGGTAATGCCGCTTACTGCTTCTGCTTCTTCGGTGCCCGTTTCTTCTGAGGCGTGCCGCTGTTCCGCGGTTTCTGATACAGAGACGGGGGATCCTTCTGGACCGAACCGGTGTCATCGGGAACCTGATACTGCTGCTGGAGACTTTTGAGTTCAGCTTTCAGCTCTTTAACAATGGGGGCATAGGCGGGATCATCGTAAACGCTGTGCATTTCCTGGGGATCCTTTTCCAGGTCATAGAGTTCCCATTCACCCAGGTTATAGAAGTGAATCAGCTTGTAGCGTTTTGTACGGACCCCGTTGTGCCGACGAACCATGTGGGCGGAACGGCGGTCGTTGTAGAACTCGTAGTAGTGGTAATACAGGCTTTTGCGCCATGCAGTTTCTTCGCCTTTGAAGAGGGGGACCAGACTGACTCCCTGCATGTCGGAGGGGATGGGGGCTCCGGCGATATTCAGGAAGGTTTCTGCAAAGTCGAGGTTGGAGACGAGGTCTGTGTTGACACTACCCGGTTTGATGACGCCCGGCCAGCGGGCCAGTAATGGCATACGGTAGGATTCTTCATACATGAACCGCTTGTCGAACCAGCCGTGATCGCCGAGATAGAACCCCTGGTCTGAGGAATACATGACGACGGTGTTTTCAGCCAGTCCGGACTTTTCCAGATAGTCGAGCATGCGGCCCACGTTATCATCGACGGAGGCGACGCAGCGAAGATAGTCTTTCATATAACGCTGATATTTCCAGCGGACCAGATCTTTGCCTTTAAGTCTGGCTTTGCGAAAGGCCTCGTTTTTCGGTTCATAAGCGGCGTTCCAGACCTTCAGTTGTTCTGGGGTCAGATTTTTGGGAGGGGTGAGTTTCAGGTCGAAATCGGTCATCGTCTTAGCGATGGTCATGTCCTGTTGTCTGGCTGCGGTACCGCGACCTTCGTAGTTGTCAAACAGATTTTCCGGTTCGGGAATGGTGACGTCGTCGTACATGTGCAGGTGTTTGGGACCGGGCTGCCAGTTGCGGTGCGGAGCCTTGTGCTGGAACATCAGCATGAAAGGCTTGTTGGGATCTCGCTGGTTCTTGAGGTAGTCGAGTGCCAGGTCCGTGATGATGTCAGTGGTGTAGCCTTCGTGTTTAACACGCTCCCCATTGCGAATCATGGGAGGATTGTAGTAGGGCCCCTGGCCGATCAGGATCTCGGAGTAATCGAAGCCGGTGGGATCGGAGGCGAGGTGCCATTTCCCGACGATGGCGGTCTGGTAACCCTGCTTGCGGAGCAGCTTCGGGAAGGTCTGTTGCGAACCGTCGAATTTGTTGCCGTTCTGTTTGAACCCGTTGAGATGGCTATGTTTTCCGGTGAGGATCACAGCACGGCTGGGACCACAGATACTGTTGGTGCAGAAGCAGTTATCAAACCGCATGCCTTCGCGGGCAATCCGGTCGAGGTTGGGAGTGTCGTTGACCTTGGAGCCGTAGCAGCTCATCGCGTGTGAGGCGTGATCGTCAGTAAAAATGAACAGAATGTTGGGGCGCTGTTTGGAAGCTGCAGCGAGTTTCTGCAGACCGTGCCCCGTGAGCAGTAACTGGCTCAAACAGAAAGCGGCGAGCAGAGTGAATGAGAAACGGAAAGGGTGTTCTAAGCTCGGCTGCATCGGGTTCGTCCTCAAGCTGGTGTAGGAATGATTGTGCATGCAAATCGTATCTGAGTTTCTGGATTGATTTCTATCATGCAGTTTAGGGAGAGGAAGTGCAAGTTTTCACATCTTCTGAGGGAGCATCGAATACGAGATATCAATTTCTGATGATGTATAAATTACAGTGTTTTTCAGAGTAGAAAGTGCAGAAACATCGGTCCTTCGTATACGAAGTGAAAAATCTTCAGCCTGAAAACTGTTGTCTGAGCGGGAGATAGGAGAATTGCAATCCTAAGGGATCGTCTTTGGTATGGGGCTTGCATTTGAACTTTCTCATCGTGATTTGTGTCTCAGAGGATTGAGGCCTGTTAAGAAACTGACTGCAGCCGGGCAATGGATTGCTTGCCCCACCGGTTAAAAAAGGAATTGATCATGTTAGAAAACGTTTCTCCCAAAGTTGTACACAAACTGATGGCCGCTGAAGGATACCTGGAACTGGGAATGCCGATTCAGGCTCTGGAAGCACTCTCGACGGTTGAAGAGGCCGGCCCCCTGGAAGCGATGCGACTGTTTCTGATTGGCGAATCGTATCTGCGTCAGGAACGCTACCACGAAGCGATCGAGCCACTGCATCAGGCTGCCCGCCTGTTTCCCGTAATGGAAAGTCGAAAGGCCTGGAGTTCCCTGAGTGAATGCTTTCGACTGGGGGGCTATCACGAGCTGGCGGAAGTCGCACTGCTGACTGCTGAGGCGGTCGAGGAAATCGAATCCTCGTGCGAAGTCCTGCGGGCTCCGCGCGAAGAATTTCCGCGTTGGGAATGGATGCAGGTCTCTTCCCGGATGAGCGGATCGGTGGGGAGTAACTGGCGTGATCTGCCCCGAATTCCCCGCTGATTTGCTGAGAAAAACTCAGAAAATATTTCTGAGTGTCAGATTTAGAATCTTTGTAAGTGATTGTGTTAGAATGAATTATGTGATTTGAACGAATTGCAGAATCATATTTGAGTTTCGCGATGTGTCAGCTATACTGCCGCTCCCAGGCGGGTTTCTTAATCACTCTCAATTAAGGTCGCCCGCTGACTGATACCGGGCTTTTGGTCGGTTCTACAACCGATGGGCTCTGTATCTCCTCCTGGTCTTGATTCCGTCCTGGAATTGGCCTGCATTTCCCACATTACAATTTAGTATACCTGACTTTGTTTTTTCATGTGCGCATGAAGGAACAGAGATTGCGTACTGATGTGCCTTTCACACAGTCTTCCGGGCTACTGTCTCTCGGTGTTGACCGAACTGCCAGTGGAAACCGTGTGGATCTACTCTGTGCTGAACTCACGATCGCTGAAACTCATGTTTGATAAAATTCGGTTCTTCAACAACAGGATTTCGATCTGGTTGCTGGTGCTGCTGCTCCCGTGTTTATGTGGGTGCGGTAAGATGATCAGCAACAGCGCGACCGAACAGCTGCTGACATCTGATGCAGTTGATCAGACGATTTCACATCTCGACTTCAGCACGCTTTCGAACAAAAAAGTCTTCTTTGATACCTCTTATATCAAGAATATCAAAGGGGTTGGGTTCGTGAATGGCGACTATATCATCAGCTCTCTCAGACAGCAGATTGTGGCTGCGAACTGTCTGATTCAGGAAAAGAAGGAAGACGCGGATTACATTATTGAAGCCCGCGTGGGAACCCTGGCCACGAACGGCCATGAAGTGAATTATGGGATTCCAGCCAGTAACATGCTTTCCTCAGCTGCTTCTCTGGTCCCGACGGCTCCTGCGATTCCGACGATACCGGAAATCTCGCTGGCAAAAAAGAACAATCAGATCGCGGCTGCGAAAATCAGTGTGTTTGCCTATAACCAGAAGACGAAGGAGCGTGTCTGGCAGTCTGGTGTGCTGCAGGCGAAGAGCACGGCCCGTGATACCTGGATTCTGGGAGCAGGACCATTCCAACGAGGATCGATCTATAAAGATGGAGCTCAGTTTGCGGGGGCCAGGATTGAAATCCCCATTGGCTCGGGTGATGAGTTCAGTAATGATAGCACGGTGGATTATCTGGAGCCTGCGAAGTTCGTTGAGACTTCAGAAACCGCTAACGAAATTCCTGCTGAAATCAAGGACCGTAAAGTAAAGACGCTGGCCGAGTGGATCCAGGAAGAGTCGACGGAAAAAAACAAGCCGAAAGAAAAGCCACAGAGCAAACAGGACGCGACAGCCAAGCCGAAGCAAGAGGCCCCTGCAGAGGCAGAGAAACAGGGCGGGAAGCAGGTCACCAAGGCTGAGCCTGCACCAACGGTCAGTGAGAAACAACAAGTCGCGCTGGAGCCGGAAAAGTTTAAAACCGTGCTCTTCCTGAAACCAGAAGAAGCAAACGGCCATAAAGACTGGTTGCAGGGCGACACCTCACGCCTCTCCACTGTCTGGCCGAACAGCCCTCAGGCAGAGTCCGATGCTGCCTCTCCGAAAACGGAAGCTGAAGAAAAACAGGATTTAGAACAAATGTTTCGGAAAATTCCTGCTGAATAGTTATCCGTTTTTACGTAGTAGGTACATAAGCCTGGCAAAGGGCAGCAGAGGGGACTGATTTCGATTCCCATCCCGGAAGTGAACCGGTTTCGTTTCTCGCTTGTCTTAAGAAAAGCCTTGTGGTTGTGCAGTTTTGATTCGATCTGCCACCAGATTGATACCTGAGCGACCGCCAAATTGGCACTGTCCATGCCGATTGCAAGGCTGCCATGTTGTGTTAAGTGACAGTTATTTATGAGTTTAGGGATTGCTTTTGTTGCAGGGAGGCAGATTTGGCACATTCTATGCAATAAAATTAAACCAACAGACTCGTCGAGACGTTTCAAAATGATGGGAGACGGTAAGCGGGTCGAGAGGTTTTAATTTCCCCTGAAATTCAACCAGCGTCTTCACCTGCTGATGGTGATATGGGAGGTAATGATGATGATTCCTCGAATTCCTCAAAAAACAGTTCGCAGACTGATTGCTGCAGAGGGGTACCTGGAACTGGGCATGCCCCATCAGGCACTCAGAGAATTGGATAAAGTGACTGATCCAGGATCCCTGACGGCGTCCTTCTCTTTCCTGCGAGGGGAATCTTTAAAACGGATCGGTCGTTTCTCGGAGGCGATCAAACCGTTACAGTACGCGGCAGATTTGCTGCCGATCCCGCACAGTCAACTTCCCTGGAAATCACTGGGAGCCTGTTATCGGGAAAGTGGCCAGAGTGATCTGGCGGAAACAGCCGAGCAGACGGCGGATGAAATCGCCTCGGAAGCGAATATCCATCTGCGTTTTGAACCACTGGGATCGCAATACAATCCCGTCGTCCACCATGAAGTGCATCTCACCATCAACTTTGAACCGATGCCTGACGAAGAACAGGCCCAGTCAGACGAAGATATTCTGCTCGAAAATGAAGAGACTGAAGACTTCGGAATTGACCCTGAAATCGAATGAAGCTGATTTACTAACCTTTGTTTATGAAATGACTTGCTGAGAATCTTCTCCGTAGAATTACCACCTCAAGATTGTGAAGTCCGACCTGTTGTAGTACCGTAGAGTCTGCGGTCTGGTGACAGGTCGTTTTTTATTGATCCTGCAATCTTTCTCAACGAGGTGACGTGCCCGATGCATGTTCTGATACGTTCTCGAAACGGGCTGCTCTGCCTGTTTACATTCTGTCAGCTCTCCCTGCTGTGTGTCTCTGTTTCCCCGGCTGCTGAGACGCGTCCGAATATCGTGATGATCCTGGCAGACGATGTCTCCTGGAATGATCTGGGCTGTTATGGTCATCCCTCGATCCGTACTCCTAATCTAGATCGGCTGGCCAAAGAAGGTCTGCGTTTTGATAACGCTTATCTCACCATCAGCAGTTGCAGCCCCAGTCGCTGCAGTGTGATCACCAGTCGTTATCCACATAATACAGGTGCCCCGGAACTGCATACGCCACTGCCGGAAGGACAGGTATTATTTCCCCAGTTACTGCGCGATGCCGGCTATTACACGGTGATCTCCGGCAAACAGCATATGGGCCCGTACGCGTTGACCTCCTTTGATCATGTCTCCAAGGGAAAAGGACCGGGACGCGAAGAAGACTGGGTACCGATTCTCAAAAAACGGCCTAAGGATCAGCCCTTCTTCTGCTGGTTCTCTTCCACCGATGCACACCGTGCCTGGCAGAAATCCAAACAGACTCAGCCGCATCAGCCTGAGGATGTAGTTGTGCCTCCGTATCTGATTGACAGTCCGGAAACGCGGAAAGACCTCGCCCAGTATTACGATGAGATCAGCCGTTTGGATTACTTCACCGGTCAGATTCTGGATGAACTGGATGCCCAGGGAATCGCGGACAATACGCTGGTGTTGTTCTTCGCTGATAACGGACGTCCCTTTCCCCGTTGTAAAACCAGACTCTACGATAGTGGTATCAAAACGCCGATGATGGTTCGCTGGCCCAAAGTCATTTCGCCGGGAACCGTGACGAACAGCCTGGTCAGTACAATTGACCTCGGGCCGACTTTTCTGCAGGTTGCGGGCGTCAAAGCGGATCCACGGATGCAGGGTGTCAGCTTTGAGAATCTGTTTACCGATCCGAAGGCGAAGGTCCGTGACTACGCATTTGCCGAACACAACTGGCACGTTTTCAAAGCCCACGAACGTATGGTTCGTACCGGCGACTGGCTCTATATCAGAAACGCGTTGCCGGGGCAGCGCAATCTGTGCGTGGAATCAATCGACTTCCCCTCGGGCGAAGCATTATGGGAACGTTATGAAGCTGGCAAGTTGAACAAACATCAGAAGGATGTGTTTCTCAAGCCTCGTCCACGGGAAGAGTTATACAAGGTCAGCAAAGACCCTCACCAGTTTGAGAATCTGGCAGACAAGCCTGAATATGCGAGCGAACTGGCTCGTCTCCGCACAGTGCTGGATCAGTGGGCTGAGCAGACCGGGGATACGATTCCCGACAATCCGACTCCAGACCGGAACCAGCGCCCCGGGGAACCGAAGCCGGGTGAGTTTGAACATCGTGAGATGCCCGGCGATGCCCGTGACGCGCAAAAGGTCAATCAGCCCGGTCCTGTATTGGCAGACTGATCTCAGACGCGATGATGATTTCAATCCTGTCGGCACGGCTGGTGCCGACGATTAAATAACCCGCTATTAATCAATTGACAACTTTGAGACTTTATTTTGGAGAGAAAGTATGAAACGCAATCAAGTATGGGGCTTAACCCTGGCGTTCCTGGCAAGCCTCTGTCTGGCAGGTTCTGTGCAGGCTGGAGAAACTGGCTGGGTCGAGCTGTTCAACGGCAAGAATCTCGAAGGCTGGACACAGCATAACGGAACGGCGACCTATAAGGTTGAAGATGGGACGATCGTAGGAACGACCTCTGAAGGCAGCCCCAACTCGTTCATGTGCACCAAAAAGAACTACGGCGATTTCGAACTGGAGTTCGAAGTCAAGGTGGCAGATGAACTGAACTCGGGTTGTCAGATTCGCAGCCAGCAGAAGGACGGTGATGGTCGCGTGAATGGTCCCCAGGTTGAGATCGAAGCCAGCGGTAAGAACGGAGCCGAAGCCGGTTATGTGTATGGTGAAGCTACCGGTCGGGGCTGGTTAACTCCCGAGGATCGTCTGAAGCCACATAAAAACATGAAAGATGGCGAGTGGAACAAGTTTCGGATCGTTGCCAAAGGTCCTCGGATCCAGACCTGGATCAATGGTAAGCAGATCGAAGATCTGACGGACGAAGCGATCTATAAGACGCATCCCACAGGCTTCATCGGCCTGCAGGTACACGGCATCAAGAAGGGGACCGGTCCTTATTCGGTTGCCTGGAAAAACATTCGGATCAAAGAACTCGACTAGTTCTGAAGACCGAAACTGAAATAAAAACAGGCCGGCAGGATAGATCTCCTGTCGGCCTGTTTTGTTTTGCGAGTACTGAATTCGTTCTATTCAGGTACGTTTGCGGCTTTATATTCTTCCGCTTTGCGGGCAGCGAGAGCATCCAGAATGGGGGTGATGCCCGCATCGAGGGCGATCATTTCTGCATCATCTGCGGTCCGCCATTTGGTTTCGATTTCGCCGTTCTTGAGTCCCTTGCCGCCGATGACGACGCGATAAGGAATCCCAATCAGGTCGGCGTCATTGAATTTGACACCTGGCCGGGCGTTACGGTCGTCAAAGAGGACGTCGACGCCGGCTGCTTTGAGCTCTTCATAGTAGCGCTCCGCGGTCTGCATGACTTCGTCATCCTTGATATTCAACGGAATGACAAGCACCTCGTAGGGAGCAATTGAAAGCGGCCAGATCAGGCCTTTGTCATCATGCTTTGTCTCAGCGAGGCCGGCGATGATGCGGTTTATCCCGATGCCGTAGCAACCCATAATAATCGGATGCCGTTTCTCTTTCTCATCCAGAAAGTCGGCGTCGAGGGCTTCCGTGTATTTGGTGCCCAGTTTGAAGACGTGACCGACTTCGATGCCATGCACGATCGCCAGAGGTTCCCCACTTTTGGGGCAGGGATCGCCGGCGGCAGCGTTACGCAGGTCGTAGGTGGTTTCCAGTTCGTAATCCCGGCCCACGTTCACATTCACCAAATGGGCGTCGGCTTCGTTCGCACCAGTGATGGCATTCGCGATCAGGGGGATGTCATGGTCGGCGATGATCTTGCATTTGATTCCCACAGGACCGGCGAAACCGGTGGGGGCACCTGTGACTTCCCGGATGGTCTTGTCATCAGCCAGTTCGACAGTGGTCGCACCCAGGGCACGGCGAATCTTGCCTTCGTTGGCTTCATGGTCGCCGCGAATCAGGACAGCCACTGGTTCGTCATCAGCCTGGTAGATCAGCGTTTTGATCATCTGTGAGGGTTCACAGCTCAGCATCTGGCTGACCTGCTCAATGCTGGTTGCCCCAGGAGTGGCCTGTTTTTCCATAGTCCCGGCATCAGCGGAGGTTTTGATTTCAGGGGTGGGACGACCGGTGTCGGCCCGTTCCATGTTGGCTGCGTATCCAGAGGCTTCGCAGTAAACGATCGAGTCCTCGCCGTTTTCGGCGGGGATCATGAATTCGTGCGAGGCATCGCCGCCGATGGGGCCACTTTCTGCTTCTACGGGCAGATACTTCAGACCACAGCGGGCAAAGATGCGGCAGTAAGCGCGGTACATGCGGTCGTAGATTTCATCCAGCTGCTCTACGGAAGAGCTGAAGCTGTAGGCGTCTTTCATCAGGAACTCACTGGTTCGCAGCACGCCGAAGCGGGGGCGTTCTTCGTTGCGGAACTTGGTTTGAATCTGATAAACGGTCAGCGGCAGCTGTTTGTAACTGCTGATACAGTGGCTGATCAGGTCGGTGACGACCTCTTCGTGTGTGGGCCCAAGTGCCATGGGGATCTGACGGTTTCCACGAGGGACGTTGAACTGGATCAGTACGGAGCCAAATGCGTCTTTCCGCTGAGTGCGTTCAAACAGACCCAGGGGTTGCAGAGCGGGCATGTGGAGTTCTGCCGCGCCGGCGGCGTCCATCTCTTCTCGCACAATCTGAGCTGCTTTCTGGATCGATTTCCAGCCCAGGGGGAGGTAGGTATAAGCGCCTGCCATCAACTGTCGGATCAGTCCGGCGCGAAGCATCAGCTGATGGCTGGGAATTTCCGCATCGGAGGGGACTTCTTTAATCGTGGGGATCAGCGTATTTGACCAGCGCACTTGAATTCCTTAAGTGATTGAGGAGTAGGTGTTTATGTTACTAGTGGATCGGCCGGAAGGAGTCTCGCTTTTTCAGCCGACTGATGGCCGCGTATTCTAGCAGAACGGGTTCAACTCCAAAAGGTTCGCCTTGGTGGGGGACAAAAATATTCGGGTGAGATAAATGCCTGTCGGACAATGGCTTGTCGAAACAGGGAATTCAGATCGGGCTGACTGGGGCTGTTCTTAACAATCGGAGAGCAAATAGGAGAGAGTTTCAGATCAGACAGGTGTCGGACTTGTTGAGCAGGATGGATCGGCTTAAGATCGTTCTATTGTGTTTCTTAGCGAAACTGAAGATCGACCGCTGCGTTTGAATTGAGATTCTGAAAGCCGATTCGAGATGTCTCGACAAAATATAAATCAACTGAAGGACGGGGATACTGTAAACGAGGTTTATCTGTTAGTTGACAAGCAGTTACGAGCGAATCGGAATGCAAGTCTGTTTCTGTCTGCTGATCTGAGAGATGCGTCGGGTGTCGTCAATGCGCGGATGTGGAATGTAGTCGAAGATCGGATGCTGCATTTTCAATCGGGCAACTACGTTCAGGTGAAAGGCAAAGTGCATCTCTTTCAGGGCGCATTGCAGATCATTCTGACCTACATCGAACCGGTCTCCGCGGAGAATCTGGACCCGGCTGAGTTTCAACCCCAGGCGTCACATGATGTGCAGGCACTGCTGGCGCGGTTACGTGAGATGCTGCTGGGAATTGAAAATAACGAGGTCCGCACTCTGATGGAGTGCTTCCTGGTTGATGAATCGCTGATGGAAGAGTTCTGTCGGGCTCCGGCCGGTGTGAAGACGCATCATGCCTACCATGGCGGGTTGATCGAGCATGTGGTCAACCTGATGGAGACCGCGCATCGGATCGCGGATCTGTATCCCAAAGCGGATATGAGTCTACTGCTGGCTGGTGTGTTCCTGCACGATATCGGCAAGGTCCGCGAACTGGGCTACGAGAACGAATTTATCTATACCGACGAAGGCCAACTGCTGGGGCACCTGATTATTGGCGTAGAAATGCTGACAGAGAAGATTCGCGCTTACCAGGAAATGACGGGAGAATCCTTCCCCAAGGAAGCGGAATTACGGCTGAAACACATGATTGTAAGCCATCATGGCACGTATGAATTTGGCAGCCCCCGCCTGCCGATGACTCCGGAAGCAGTCGCCCTGCATCATCTGGATAACCTGGATGCGAAAGTCAATGAGTTCGCGCGGTTCATTGACGATGATCTTAATTCGACATCCAGCTGGACTCCCTATTCGCCTCGCCTGCAGCGAAAGCTGTTTAAGGGAATGACTGAGGACTGAGTGAATGCCCGATTTTGAGAAGAAGATTCTCGAGTACGTAGCCCGCCCCGGTTACACACCGATTCGGGAAAAAGCGCTGCTGAAAAAAGTGGGAGGCTCCAAGTCAACTTCTTCTGAATTCGAGCAGGCCATGCAGAGTCTCCAGTCCCGCAAAGAGATTCTCGTGTCCGATTCGGGGCTGATTCGCCCCGTGAAAAAAGAGGGTTGGATTGCCGGGATTATCAAGAAAATCAATTCCGGGGCCGGGTATCTGATTCCCCATCACAAGCCGGATGACATTGCCCACGACCAGCGTCATGCCGGCGATCTGTATATTTCCGAGCGGGATATGGGGGATGCCCAGACCGGCGATGAAGTTTATGCCACCGTGATCAATCGCCGCCGCAGCGGAGGCCAGATCTGCGGTCGCGTCGTGGAGATCATCGAGCGGGCTTCGACGACATTTGTCGGCACTTACTTCGAAACACAGGGTGAAGGTTATGTGCATGTGGACGGCAAGATATTCAACTCGCCGATTCATGTGGGCGATCCGGGGGCGAAAGGTGTCGAACCCGAAGATAAGGTCGTCATCGACATTCTGCATTTCCCTTCAAAGAGCTACCTGGGACAGGGAGTGATTTCCAAAGTCCTGGGGCCACACGGGAAGCCAGGCGTTGATCTGCTGTCCATAGTCTACGAGTTCGGTATCCCGATGGACTTTCCGGAGGAGGTCCTGGAAGCAGCTCGAGAGCAGGCGAGCCTGTTTGATGAGACAAAACTGGGGAATCGCCGCGACCTGACCAACGAGACGATCGTGACGATTGACCCTGCGGATGCCCGGGACTTCGATGATGCAATTTCGCTGACTCAGAACGAGCGCGGGCACTGGGTGCTGGGCGTGCATATTGCCGATGTGGCGCACTTTGTTAAAGAGGGTTCTGTACTGGACCGTGAGGCCCGACGGCGGGGGACCAGTGTGTATCTGCCCGGCCAGGTGATTCCGATGCTGCCTGAGATCATTTCAAATGGTCTGGCCAGTCTGCAGCAGGATCAGGTGCGTTTCACCAAATCTGCGTTTATCGAATTTACGTCGGATGGCGTGCCGGTCCATACCGAGTTCGTCAATTCCGCGATTCGGGTCAAGAAGCGGTTCGCCTACGAGCAGGTGCTGCCCATCATTCAGGAACGTGACGAGGAAGGGGACCGGATACCCCGGGACGTCCGCGAGCTGCTGAAAAACATGCATCATCTGGCAATGATGCTGCGAAAACGTCGCTTTGCTGCCGGTGCACTGGAGTTGCACCTCTCCGAAGTGCGGCTCACCTTTGACGACAAACATCGTGTGAGTGGTGCCGTTGAACGCGAGCATGACGAAAGCCACCAGATCATCGAAGAATTCATGCTGGCAGCGAATATTGCGGTCGCGGAAGGACTCAATGACCGGGGACTGCGGTTTCTGCGTCGCGTGCATCCGTCGCCTGACTACCAGCGGCAAGTGGAATTCGCCGAGTTTGTCAGCGCACTGGGTTATACGCTCAAAAAGGCCCAGAGTCGTAAGGATCTGCAGCGTCTGATCGAGCAGGTGCATGGAACCGCTGTCGAACAGGCCATCAATTATTCCATGTTACGCAGTCTCAAGCAGGCAGAATATACGGATGAAGAGCTTGGGCACTACGCTCTGGCCGTTGAGCATTACTGCCACTTCACCAGCCCGATTCGGCGGTACCCTGACCTGACAATTCATCGCATGATCGATGAAATTCTGGAGCGTCCCGACAAAGGGAAAGGGCAGAGCCCCCAGGGGCTGCGTCAACTGGGCCACGACCTCTCCTTACGTGAGCGTCGTGCCGAGTCGGCAGAACGGGAGCTGACTAAAGTCAAACTGCTGACCTGGATGGTTGAAAATAAAATCAACACGCTGAAAACCATGATCACGGGAGTGGAATCGTTCGGGTTGTTCTGCCGGGGTGTGGATGTGCCTGTGGAAGGACTGTTACACATCAGCCGACTGGGCAAAAACGATTACTTTCACCAGGATCCAGCCAAATTCAGTATCGTCGGGGAGCGGACAGGTCAGGAGTTCCGTATTGGTGATTTCCTGGAGGTGGAAGTCGAAAAGATCGATCTGGATCGTCGAGAGCTGGATTTTCGAATGCCCCGAGCGGAGAAGTCAGGTAAATCGAAGTCAAAATCAGATAATGGTAATTCGAAGCAGTCAGGTAAAAAGCCGACTCGGGCCTCTTCCAAGGGGAAGGGGGCTGTGAAAAAGAAGAAGAACCGGCCGGGGAAGTCACCGCGGAGCAAAAAGAAGAAACGCAAGTAAGCTGAGTGCCTTTGGGAAGTGTCTGCAGGGTACGGATGTTTTACTTGAAACCGGGTAAGCTGGAGCTAAAAACAATTATGCAGAGCGGAAATTTGCAAAAGGACTTCAGTTTATAATTCTGTGAAGATTGATGTACGAAGGCGAAGAAATATAATAACTTAAGCTCTATAACGAATATGCATCTTTCAGCATCGGCAGATTCAATCAGGTCAGACTGAGTGACCGCCACGCTGGCTGCTTTGTTTATAGATTTCACTATCACAATATTATTCACGGGATCTCAAGCAGATCACCGGGTGAGTGCTTGATTATGGTGACGAAATTGGCTGAGAAACAGCAATCCTCTCCGTCAGCAGGCGGAAAATCAGCGACGAAGTGGATTATGACCCTGCTTTCCTCTTCCATTGGCCAGAAGTTCGTGATGGGCATCACGGGCCTTCTCTTGTGCGGCTTCCTGGTTGTGCATCTGGCGGGGAACCTGCTCGTGTATGTCGGCGCAGACGCCTACAACAACTACGCAAAAGAGCTGCACAGCATGATGCTGCTGCCTGTAGCGGAGACGGGACTGTTCCTGCTGCTGTTCGCTCACATTGCACTGGCATTCAAGCTGACCAGCGATAACCGCAAGGCACGCCAGATCACTTATCATGAGAAGCAGAGCAAGATTCAGGAGCCACCTTCCATTTTCGGACGTACTCCGATGGGGCGGACCAGTTCCTGGATGTTCATTTCGGGATCCATAATTCTGATCTTCCTGATCATGCATATGATCGACATGAAACTGCATCTGAACCCAACGGTCGACTACAAAGACCAGTCACCCTTTGGCATCATCGTGCAGGTTCTGGGCAGTGGTTTGAGTGCCCCGATTTACATTGTGGGAACGCTTGTCCTCGGATTTCACCTGTCCCATGGTTTCTGGAGTGCGTTCCAGTCCCTGGGACTGAATCATCCCAAATACACGCCCCTGATCAAGAAACTGGCAATTCTATTTGCGATCGTCATTGCAGCTGGTTTTGTCAGTCTGCCACTCTGGGGCTTTTTTATCCGCTAACCTTCCGCCAGTCATTTGCGTCGGTTTAGCACCATCCTATAGATAGTTTCACACGTTCCGTTTTGAAGGTAGATATCATGGCCGAGTCGGCTACGACGGTTTTGAATTCTCGAGTTCCTGAAGGTCCCATGGCCGAAAAATGGGATCGTTGTAAACAGGAGATGAAGCTGGTTAACCCGGCGAATAAACGGAAGAAAAAGATCATTGTGGTGGGAACCGGTCTGGCAGGGGCCTCTGCTGCTGCCTCGCTGGCTGAACTGGGCTACCAGGTACAATCCTTCTGTTTTCAGGACTCTCCCCGTCGGGCTCACAGTATTGCCGCCCAGGGGGGGATTAACGCTGCCAAGAACTATCCGAATGACGGCGACAGCGTCTGGCGTCTGTTCTACGATACCGTGAAGGGGGGCGACTTCCGGAGCCGTGAAGCGAACGTGCATCGTCTGGCCCAGGTTAGTAACAACATTATCGACCAGTGTGCTGCCCAGGGCGTGCCTTTCGCCCGTGATTACGGCGGGTTGCTGGCCAACCGGTCCTTCGGTGGGGCCCAGGTATCCCGTACTTTTTATGCCCGCGGGCAGACCGGACAGCAGTTGCTGCTGGGGGCTTACAGCGCTTTGATGCGGCAGGTGGGGACCGGACGTGTCAAGCTGTTCCCGCGGCGTGAAATGCTGGACCTGGTTGTGGTCGACGGCGTGGCCCGGGGGATTATCGTTCGTAATCTGATTACCGGTGAGTTCGAAACCTATTCCGCCGATTGTGTGCTGCTGGCAACCGGCGGTTACGGAAATGCCTTCTACCTTTCGACCAACGCGAAGGGGTCGAATGTGACCGCCGCCTGGCGGTGTCATAAACGGGGAGCGTTCTTTGCGAATCCCTGTTACACACAGATCCACCCGACATGTATCCCCGTGAGTGGCGATTACCAGTCTAAGCTGACTTTGATGAGTGAAAGTCTGCGAAACGACGGCCGGGTCTGGGTTCCCAAATCAGCCGATGATAAACGTCGCGGTAATGAAATTCCTGATGAAGAACGGGACTATTACCTGGAACGACGTTATCCCGCCTTCGGTAACCTGGTGCCTCGTGACGTGGCATCTCGTGCGGCTAAGGAACGCTGCGATGCCGGTTACGGTGTCGGTTCGACCGGTCAGGCAGTCTTCCTGGATTTCCGGGATGCGATTATCCGCGATGGAAGACACGTCATCGAAACGAAGTACGGCAACCTGTTCCATATGTATCAGAAGATTACCGGCGAAAACCCTTACGAAGTGCCGATGCGGATTTATCCCGCTGTGCACTATACGATGGGGGGGCTGTGGGTGGACTATCATCTGCAGAGTACGATTCCCGGTCTGTTCGTGCTGGGCGAAGCAAACTTCTCGGACCATGGTGCCAACCGGCTGGGGGCGTCCGCTTTGATGCAGGGACTGGCAGACGGTTACTTCGTCGCTCCTTACACAACGGGTCACTTCCTGGCTTCGAACAGTCTGCCTGAGGTTTCAACCGAGGATGAGGCGTTCAAGGCTGCATTGGCCAATGCCCAGGACAGAAACTCAAAGATTCTGGGAGTCAACGGAACGCGTTCGTCCGACAGCATCCATCGCGAACTGGGGCACATCCTCTGGGAATACTGTGGTATGTCCCGCGAACGCCAGGGGCTGGAAACAGCCATGGGCAAGATTCGCGATCTGCGGGATGAGTTCTGGTCGAGCGTGAAAGTGCTGGGCGAAGGCGAGCAGTTGAATCAGAACCTGGAACACGCTGGTCGTCTGGCAGACTTCCTGGAATTTGGTGAGTTGATGGTGCGAGATGCCCTCGTGCGGGAAGAATCCTGCGGTGGTCACTTCCGCGAAGAACATCAGACTCCCGAAAACGAAGCGTTACGTGACGATGAGAATTTCTGTCACGTGGCTGCCTGGGAATTCACCGGGGTCGGCAATGAGCCGGTCGAACACCGAGAACAATTAGAATTTACTGAAGTACCTCTGGCTACGAGGAGTTATAAATAATGAGCGAGACTCTGGATCTGACGCTCAGAATCTGGCGCCAGCCTGGCCCCGATGCCGTCGGGCGTTACGTCGATTACAAACTTACCGACATCTCCACGCATATGTCCTTCCTGGAAATGCTGGACGTGTTGAATGAGCAATTGCTGCAGCAGGGCGAAGAGATGGTTGCCTTTGACCATGACTGTCGCGAAGGGATCTGCGGGATGTGTAGCCTGATGATCAACGGACAGGCACATGGTCCGGATTCAGGCACAACTACCTGTCAGTTGCATATGCGGCGGTTCAAGAATGGCGACACGATCGTGATTGAACCCTGGCGATCGCAGGCGTTTCCTGTGATTCGCGACCTGGTCGTCGATCGCAGTGCTTTTGACCGGATCATCGAAAAGGGGGGCTTTATCTCGGTCAATACCGGGAATGCTCCCGATGCGAACAATATTCCCGTTCCCCTGCCGGTCCAGGAGACAGCCATGGATGCGGCAGCCTGTATTGGCTGTGGTGCCTGTGTGGCCGCCTGTAAGAATGCTTCAGCCATGCTGTTTGTTTCTGCGAAGGTGTCACATCTGTCGACACTGCCTCAGGGGGCTCCCGAGCGTGCGAGTCGTGTGCAGAACATGGTCGCCCAGATGGACGAAGAAGGCTTTGGAAACTGTACGAATACGGAAGAGTGTTCGGCTGCGTGTCCCGCAGAGATTTCGGTCTCTAACATTGCCCGTCTGAACCGCGAATACCTGCGTGCAAAGCTGTGTGCGAAAGACTAAGCACACGACGTAATGATCTTTTACAGAGCGAGGGGACCTGCGGGACCCTCGCTTTTTTTATAGGGGTTCGGCAGTTGGTTTTGATTAAATTAGGATTTTTAAGATTCGCGGAGTCTGTTGATTGCGAGATAGTCCGGGAAGTTCCACAATAGTCGACAGCGCCTGAATTCCCCTTTATCAGTCCTCATTTTAAAGTCAGAAGAGAGAGCTGTGTCTGAATCTTTACTCACTACTGCCTGCCACCAGTGGCACGTTGATCATGGCGGCCGAATGGTCGATTTCGCCGGCTGGGAAATGCCTCTGCTGTATACGAATATCACCGATGAGCATCACGCGGTACGCCAGGCGGCAGGTTTGTTTGACATCGCCCACATGGGGCGGCTCTTTTTCAGTGGTCCGGATGCATGCCGCTTCCTGGATCATCTGCTGACGAATAACGTCGAATCACTCAAGCCGGGACAGATCCGCTACTCACTGGTGACTAATGAATCCGGGGGGATCCTGGATGACGTACTGGTCTATCGATTTTCCGATTTCTATCTGCTGGTGGTGAATGCATCCAATCGCCTGAAAATCGTTGACTGGATCGAACAGCAGCGGGAAGGCTTCGATGTGCAGATCGATGACATGACCTGCGAGAAGTTCATGCTGGCCCTGCAGGGACCTGCTTCACTGGGAATTCTGAATCCACTGGCTGAGGCAGAGCTGAGCGAAATCAAATATTATTACGGCGTGGAAACCAAAGTGCTGGGCGTGGATGCTCTCGTGAGTCGGACCGGATATACCGGGGAAGACGGCTTCGAGGTCGTCGTTGATCAGGCTGAAGGTCTGGCACTCTGGGAGCGACTGATGGCCGACGGTCAGAGTGCAGGACTGGTTCCTGCCGGGCTGGGATGCCGCGATACGCTCCGTCTGGAAGCCGCTATGCCCCTGTATGGGCACGAACTGGACGAAGAGACCGATCCCTTTACAGCGGGACTCAACTTCGCTGTGAAGCTGCAGGCGGCTGATTTCGTAGGTAAAGAGGCATTGATCGCCGCCAAGGCTCGTGAAGATCGTAAAGTACGCATTGGTTTCACCCTGGAGGGGAAACGGGCGGCACGCGAAGGTGCAGAGCTGTACGATGGCGATCAGAAGGTGGGCGTCGTGACGTCTGGGTCCTTCTCACCGACGCTGGATCTGCCGCTGG